>NZ_LGRP01000088.1:0-2030 GCF_001636635.1 Paenibacillus sp. O199 | reverse complement strand
TCTCCCGCGAGCTCTTCCATCAACACCCGGGTGCTGCCCTTCATAATGTCCTCATCAATGAGGAAGTATCGGGACAGGACCCGCATCACATTGCCATCCACCGCTGGCTGCGGCTGGTTGAAGGCAATGCTGAGAATGGCCCCGGCTGTATACGGGCCCACCCCTTTTAACGCAAAGACTGCCTGCTTGTCCTGCGGCATCTCTCCACCGTGCAGCTCCATGACTTGTCTGGCAGCTGCCTGAAGATTGCGGGCACGCGAATAATATCCGAGCCCCTCCCAATTTTTCAAGACCTCTTCTTCCGGTGCTTCAGCCAAAGCCTGTACAGTCGGAAAATTCCCAATAAAACGGTTGAAATACGGAATCACCGTATCCACCCGAGTCTGTTGCAGCATAATTTCCGATACCCACGTGAAATAAGGATTGTTGTGGCGACGCCACGGCAAATCCCGTCTGTTGACCATATACCAATCCAGCAAATTCACGCTGAAATGTCGTTTCTGTTCCAATAAACCCATATTCCCGTCCTCTCCTGTTACCATGCTTACGTTCTTCACACGTTCTCCCACATTGTTACTGTTCAGATTCAGGCAACGTCTTCCCCATCTGCTCTACAATAGCAAAGGCCGCAGCCAGCTCCGTCTGGTGCGTAATACTCAAATGAATATCATACTGCTTGCCGTATGGCAGTTGCAGTCGTTCCCATGCTTCATCAGACAGTGCGGCAACGGGACGTCCTTTCGCATCAGGCAGCACTTCAATGTCGGTAAAACTCATCATGCTCCCAATGCCGCTGCCAAATGCCTTGGATACCGCTTCCTTCGCTGCAAATCGACCAGATACAAACTCTACCATCCGTTTTCCCCGATGATCCGCAATCTCCCGCTCTGCATGCGTTAAAATCCGCTTCATAAACGCTTCGGCGTGTTGACCTGACAACAGCCTGCGCATACGCCCAATCTCCAGTACGTCATTTCCAATGCCATATATCATTAACGCTTCACCCGCTTAACCTTTTATGCTGTAAACGATCTCCATTCGGTCATCTGATCCATAACTTATCCGAACACGTATTCTATTGTAGCAGGAGGCGCTCATGGATGCGAGTACCTCCGTCCACATTACCATTTATGTTAAAATATGAATCGGGAATAGAAGAAACTTTAGGAGGAATAAGATATGTCCACAGCATTTGAACTGCCTGCAGGCGAAGATGCCGTCATTCGCGGAAATATATTCACTGCACGGCAACCCGCTCAAGGAATCATTATCCTAGCTCACGGTTACAAAGGCTTCAAAGACTGGGGCATGTTCCCCTACACTGCATCGCAGCTAAGCGAGAACTATCACGTCCTGACCTTCAATTTCTCTCACAACGGAGTTGGAGAAGATCTGGAGCAATTTTCTGAACTTGAAAAGTTTGCAGTCAATACGTACAGCCGGGAGCTTGCCGACTTGGCAACACTGCTTGATTATGTGTCCACACAGCCAGAACTCCACGGACTGCCGGTATTTCTACTTGGACATAGCCGCGGTGCTGGCGTAAGCCTCGTGTACGCACTGGATCATCCCGAACAGATTGCAGGCGTACTCTCATGGAACGGCGTAACCAACTTGGATCTCTTTACCCCTGAGCAAAAAGAAGAAATGCGCACACAGGGCCGCAGCCATGTCACGAACGGGCGAACTGGCCAGCAGATGCCTCTGGACGTGTCCATTCTGGAAGACTTGGACGTGCATAAGGAGCGTTACGCAATCATTGATCGTTTGGCTTCTTCCCCTCTGCGTGTGGCACTTATTCAGGGAACAGAGGACGGCACACGGCTGCGTGACGGCTCGGACGCACTGGTTCAGGCTCGCCCGGATATCCCGTGGCACCAGATTCCCGGCGGTAATCATACTTTTAATACTGTGCATCCATTCAAGGAATCGACGACGCAGCTTGAGCAGGCGATCGCCGAAACACTTCGCCAGATCGCAACTTGGATGAACTAATCTTGCATAACAAAAAGAGTCGCTGCCTTATGCAG
>NZ_LGRP01000075.1:0-6394 GCF_001636635.1 Paenibacillus sp. O199 | reverse complement strand
CATTTAACCTTGTTTCGAGTACACAACCTCAAGAAATTTGACAATACTGGCGAAGACCAGGAAGACCTGATTTCGATTGGAACGATTGGTTTGATTAAGGCGATCGAAAGTTTTCAACAAGGCAAAGGGACCAAACTCGCTACGTTTGCTGCCCGTTGTATCGAAAACGAAATACTTATGCATTTGCGCTCCTTGAAGAAAACACGCAAAGACGTTTCCCTTCATGATCCAATCGGAACGGACAAAGAGGGCAATGAAATTACATTAATCGATATTCTCGGAACAGAAGCCGACGACGTTGTAGATAAGGTGCAACTCAAGATTGAAAAAAGTAAGATTTATCGCAATCTCGACATCTTGGATGATCGGGAGAAGGAAGTTGTTATTGGACGATTCGGCCTGGAGGCAGGCGGGGAAGAACGCACCCAACGCGAGATTGCCAAGGAACTTGGCATCTCACGCTCCTATGTATCACGGATTGAGAAGAGGGCGCTAATGAAGCTGTATCACGAGTTTTATAAGGCAAAGCAGTGAGATAATAAGCTACAAGGTAGTACTGATAACAATAGCGTTTAGAGGAAGCGACTTGTCTGCGGATGAGTTGCTTTTTTTGTTTTAGTTGCTGCGCAAATCAACGAGTACGAGTACTGCGTACCACTGGAGACGTGGCAGGGATTTGCGCGTTATATTCAGTCGCATTGATTTTAATTCATCCGATTTAACCATTTCAGGATGATCTCCACAACTTCCAAATATCGCTGGCCGACGAGCAATCCGGTATGGGTTGTATCCCACAGCCCTGCATATTCAGCGCCAATCTGTTCTGCAGTCAATTGACCTCTTCGCTCCTCATCATCGGATTCTACGGCTTTGATGACCAGACTCGGACATGTAATTAAATTGCCGTTGATGGATACACCGCCGCTTGACCCAAATGCCGCCGAGAACGTGAGAAATGCCTTCGATGACTCCATCTGCAGATATTTACGCTGAAATGCAATGTCCTCCGTAGTTTCATCGATACTGCTATGTTCTTCACGGGCCGGGGGAGGGAGGACAATGTCAGGTGTAATTCGATCATTCTCAGGATAGGGAATCAATTGATGAACTTCCTGGCTTAGACTGGAATCAATCACGACCAATCCAGCTAACGCAATCGTCTCGGCAATCTTCTGACTGAGTATTCCGCCCATGCTGAATCCGATGAGAACAGGAGGTGCTGTGCACTCTGCCAGAACTTCGCGGATATCCTCCAAATAATCCTCAAACGTAATTTTCGTCATGTCCATTACCCGGCTTTTGTAATGACTTCTGAGGTTCATAACGTAGCAGTTCCAGCCTTGTTCAACGAAGTGGGGGATATATTTGCTCCACATCCAGCTGCCTGTATATGCGCCATGAACAAACAAGAGAGGTGGATTTGTTACTGAATTTACAGAGTGGGGAGCCGTATCACCTTCATATATTTCAAGGTGCAAATCATGTTTTCCTATCGTTTTGACTTCATGTTTAGGTAGCAATTGAGTAAAATCGATCATTAGGACAACCTCCAAAATTAGTTTTATATCAAACTATCACTCCAAAAAAAATTAGAAGTTGCCGTGAATTTTCATCAAAATTCGAAGCAGTTCCTTTTTCTCCGCTTCAGTAACATCCGCATAAAACGCGTCTAGCAAGCGCTGCGAGATATCCTCAAAGGCTGGTTTAAGTTGTTCTCCTTTTGCAGTCAATGTCACATGGACAATCCGTGAATCTGTTACATCACGTTCTTTGGCGACATAACCGTTGCGCACCAATTTGTCGACAAGCGCTGTGACCGTGGATTTATCCTTGCCAATTTTTTTGGCGATTTCAGCCATGGTCATTCGGGAATTATTGTACAGGGCGTAGATGATATCCCCATGGGAGGTGGCCAGATCCTGAATTCCCTGCTCAGCCATCTCGGATAAAATGAAGCGGTTGACCTTCTCTTTAATTTTGGATATGAGTGATATAGCGTCTGTCGTTTTCATATTTGTAATATAGTTTGTTATCAAACTAATGTCAACCTCGGATTTCAATATTGGTGTAAAGGAGATAAAAAAAGAGCAGCTAGAATAATCACCTGCTCTTTTGGTTGTATTCGAATGTCCCTTTTTTTGTATATTTATAATTGACAAAGATAATCATTCTCAATTATAATCCGAGAAAATGCTTTGTAAACAGTTAAATTTTTATTATTCAAATTCAAGTGGAATTGATGGGGGAAGAGATGGCACAGACGGCTCAAATTCAGAAGCAGCGTATGGGAAAAAGGGAGTCCCTGATTTACAGCAAATCCGGTTTTGCAGTATTGATTGCCGCTTTAATCATCGTAATGGTTATTTCGGTTGGAATTGCAGTATCCATTGGACAGGTGAGCATTCCACTCGCTGAGTCTTATCGCATTCTGTTGTACAAATTAACCGGATTTCAATTCGGCTCTACGCCGATTGAGGCGGGGTCTTTTACGGATATTATCTGGCAGATTCGCTTTCCGCGTGTACTGATGGCCATGTTTATCGGTGCCGGGCTAGCTTTATGTGGTGCAGTTATGCAGGCTGCCGTGCAGAATCCACTTGCAGACCCGTATATACTGGGGATCTCCTCAGGAGCTTCACTCGGGGCCACGTTTGCCATTCTGATTGGATTCGGCGCAATTGGTTGGCTTGGTCAGACCGGGGTGGCTTTCTGGGCATTTGCCGGTGCCATGGGGGCGTCCTTGCTGGTCCTGGCTCTGGCAGGTATTCGGGGGAAAATGACATCGGTCAAGCTGGTGCTTGCCGGAATGGTCATTAATGCGCTGTGCAGTGCCTTTTCGAACTTTATCATTTATTTTGCTAACAATGCCGAAGGCATCAAGACCGTAACATTCTGGACCATGGGCAGTCTTGCCTCATCCGGATGGAACAAGCTTCCGTTGATTAGCATCGTTGTGCTCGTAGCCATTCTGTTCTTCCTGTTGCAATCCCGGGTCCTTAATACGATGCTGCTGGGTGACGAAGCCGCGGTTACGCTAGGGATTAATCTCAGTGTATATCGCAGGTTGTATATGCTGTTAACGGCTCTCGTCACCGGCGTAATGGTGGCAAGCTGCGGCATGATCGGTTTTGTTGGATTGATTATTCCGCATATTGTGAGAGGGCTGGTTGGATCTGACCATCGTAAAGTCATGCCAGTATCCGTACTATTCGGTGCCATCTTCCTGATCTGGACGGATGTTATTGCACGATCACTGATTTCCAGCGTTGAATTGCCGATCGGGATCATTACAGCGATGATTGGTGCGCCGATGTTTATGTATATGTTAGTCAAAAAAGGCTACGGTTTTGGAGGAAAATAAACATGAAACTGAATGTAGAAAATGTATCCATATCGGTGCTGAACACGGATATTATCCGGGACATTTCTTTACAGGTAAAAGGCAAGCAATTCGTCGGACTGATTGGCCCGAATGGTTGTGGCAAATCAACGCTGCTCAAGAGCATCTATAAAGTGATCAAACCACAGCAAGGCAAAGTATTTCTCGATGATACGGACATTTTGAAATCCAGTCCCAAGGTCGTTTCAAGGCACATGGGCGTTGTGGGTCAGTTTAACGAATTGAGCTTTGATTTTACTGTGCGTGAAATGGTCATGATGGGTCGCACTCCTCACAAGAAGCTGCTGGAGACGGATAATGAACGGGATTATGAAATCGTGGAACAGGCGTTGGAAAAGGTACATCTGACCGGACATGCGGACCGCAATTACGTGTCCCTGTCCGGCGGGGAGAAGCAGCGTGTGGTCCTCGCCCGAGTGCTGGCGCAGCAGCCCGAATTTCTGATATTGGACGAGCCTACCAATCATCTGGATATCAAATATCAGCTTCAGATCCTCAACATTGTGCGGAGTTTGGATATCGGCATATTGGCTGCCCTTCATGATCTCGAACTCGCCGCAGAGTATTGCGATTACCTCTATGTTGTGAAGCAGGGACAGATTGTGGTTCATGGCAAACCCGCCGATATCTTGACCCGTGAAATGATTGGTGAAGTATTCGACGTGGAATGTGAAATCTATGAAAATCCGGTTACCGGTGGCTTGGGTATTGCCTATTTGAGTACACGGTGAGACAAGGACTGTCTTAGCTGAAACTCACACATGTTCTCTCATTATCTCTTCCACTATAACTCCGGTTGCACAGGCAATTATGGAATAAGTAGTAAAAGAAGAACTGTCTTTAAGCGGAATATATGCTTAAATGACAGTTCTTTTTGTTCTAGCCTCAAGTATCAAATGTCACGTTTATTCAGATGCCATGTATCACTTTTTTTTGGAGAGGATGGGCTACTCACTCTAAACCGATGCTCCCATCGCTTTATATGTTCCTAACAGGGCAATGCGGGTTAATTGAAGAGCCATATGATGAGGTGAGTTTACCTTACTGTCAGCAAGCCATTTGTGAATAATTCCAATGGTGGAGAAGCTGATGTGATCCAGTAAAATATCCAGAGGCACTTCTTTTTGTTCCATACCTAATTGGGATATCCGATCCAAAAACCTCTCTCTAATCACTTCATTCAACCGGCTGTTGAAATTCCCGGCAGGATTAATGAGTACCATCACCCGATAGAATTCATCATGCTCCAATATATGCTCGAACAATACTGCAAAAATGGGATCTGGCTCGTTAAATGAAGGTAGACTCCCAAGGTGGGAATTCCGTTCCGCTAGTAACTGCTCAAGCAGTTGAAATTTCTCATTCACCATGCTATCCAATAAATCATCCTTGTCCAGAAAGTGGGCGTAAAAGGTAGAGCGATTGATATTCGCTTGTTCCGCGATGTCTACGACACTAATTTCGGTAAAGGCTTTCTGTGGCAAAATTTTCAGGAGAGCTTTGGAAATCATCACACGGGTCCGTAAAATTCTTCGATCCACTCCACGGGATTCATTCACTTCTCATCACCTCGAAAAAAACGGATTGATCAACTTTGTTGAGCCTTCAAATGGCTTGGGAATGTAGAATATCAAGACATTTCGCAACACATCGGTCAATTGCGTTGCTTAACCGTCAAATTCTGCCTAATTGATTGTTGATATCAAAAGGATAATAGCTATCATAATAAATAAAACACACCAAATCAATCGGAAAAATAAAATATAAAAAATAGGAATGAGGTCATACCTATGGAACTGTTTTGGTTTATTCCCACACACGGGGATGGCAGGTATCTTGGAACAAAAGAAGGGGCTCGGGCGGTCAGTTATCATTATTGCAAGCAGGTGGCACAAGCCGCGGATGAACTTGGATATGCCGGTGTTTTGTTACCTACGGGAAAGTCGTGTGAAGATGCCTGGATTGTTGCTTCATCGCTGATTTCTTCCACGGACAGGCTCAAGTTTCTTGTCGCTGCGCGTCCAGGTCTGATGATGCCAACCACAGCTGCACGTATGGCTGCAACCCTGGATCGTTTCTCCAGAGGAAGACTGCTGATCAATGTGGTGGCTGGTGGAGATCCAATTGAGCTTGAAGGAGAAGGGCTGTTCCTGGATCACGATGAGCGCTATGCGTTAGCCGATGAATTTCTGACCATCTGGCGCAAGGAATTGGAGGGAGAGGCGGTTGACTATGAAGGCAAATATCTGAAGGTTAAGGGTGGTTCCGTCCTGTATCCGACCATCCAAAAGCCACATCCACCACTCTATTTTGGAGGTTCCTCGGAAGCTGCAATGGAAGTGGCAGCAGACCATGTCGATGTGTATTTAACGTGGGGTGAGCCTCCGGGTCAGGTACAAGCCAAAATTCATCAAATGCGGGAGCTGGCTGCGAAAAAAGGAAGAAGCATTCGTTTTGGCATACGCATGCATGTTATTGTGCGTCCGACCGCAGATGAAGCATGGAAGGCCGCAAATGAACTGATCTCCCACCTGGATGAGGAGACGATAGCCGCTGCCCAGAAGATCTATGCTCGCATGGATTCCGTAGGACAGCAGAGAATGGCCAAGCTGCATAATGGTGATCGTTCCAACCTAGAGATTAGCCCCAATCTGTGGGCGGGCATCGGCTTGGTTAGAGGTGGTGCCGGAACCGCACTTGTCGGTGATCCCGATCAGGTCGCAGCCAGAATCAGAGAGTATGAAGAACTGGGGATCGAGACCTTCATTTTATCCGGTTATCCGCATCTGGAAGAATGTTATCGTACCGCGGAGCTGTTATTTCCAAAGCTTCAGTACTCGCAACATGGAGAAAGTGGCGATCATTCCTTTATTGGACCATTTGGAGAAATCATTGCCAATAACAACATTCCGGACCACATGGTCAAAACGGAAGTTACCTCCAAATCCTAATTTCATAACGGATTGCAGATTAAGGCAAAAAAAGACACCTGAA
>NZ_LGRP01000033.1:0-51073 GCF_001636635.1 Paenibacillus sp. O199 | reverse complement strand
TTGAAACTGACGAGATTAAAAATCTCATTTATGCTCCAGTCGATTCAAGCCAAGGCTTGTCTCGAACTTTCGCGTTCATTCTGCAAGCAGAATGTTTACTCACTCGTTGTTCAGTTTTCAAAGATCAAACTTGATAATTTTCTTGCTTTTTCGTCACCATTTTCTCTCAGCGGCGACTTTTATAATATATCATACTTCGTTTGTTTCAGTCAAGCTTTTTTTGAAATTCTTTTTTTCGAGTTCTTATCGAACTCAGTCATTTCGTCAAAAGCATTTAACCAAGCAAGCAAAGCAACGAGATATAATGTACCATATAAATATCGAAGGAGTCAACTACCCAAACAAAGAAATTTTCAAACCCAATAATAAACCAACACCCGGCAACCCTAAAATGCTCACAGTACCTATTGTAGCAGGGTTCAGTGGAATGTAAGTTCCGGTGATCCACCCTGAATAGTTAACTACATATATCCCTACCGCAGCCAGCACCAGATGAATACCGAATGATGTAAAAAATGATAACCCAATCCGTTTTCTAAACAAGATGATTATCAACCCTAGTAACGACACAACAAGCACACTGCCTAATATAAGACTCTTCATACTCTCAACACCTCCATAATTGAATGTCACACCTCCGCCTACATGCTCACTCCTCGATCACCTATAACTGCCTTATTAATCCCTACACGTTTAGCGCGCTTCAAATGAATCTGATATTTACGCTCCGCGGCCTCCAGCACATAGATCGCATAATCGATTTCATCCTGCCCCTGTGCCTCTTCAAACTGTCTAACAGCCCGTTCCCACTCTGCCTTAGCTTTCTGTATATCTGAATAAATCTGGTCCTCTTCCATCTCCTTTAGCATTCTTTCGCGCTTCTCCACCGATCTCCCTACATTTCGCCATGTAAACATAAGCCATCCCCTTCCTGATCAGCACAGCATATTCTCATACATATCAGGGAAAGGACAAACTTAGAACTGAGCTAAATAAATTAATGAATCGTTTTTTAATCTCAACGACATTCTATGGATTAATAACCATACATCAGTAGAAATGAGAGACTTCACATTTAGGCAACGTTAAAAAGAGTATTAAAACAAAAAAAAGAGAGCCTAGTAGGCTCTCTAAGTAATCCAAACTCATCTATTCTTTTCTTTTAGGAAATCAATCATTATAAGCGCATGCTCTCATTAAGAAACACGCACTGCTATTTCATCTCCCTGCGCCCTTCCAGCGCCTTGGAAAGAGTCACTTCATCCGCATACTCCAGGTCGCCCCCAACAGGCAATCCATGGGCAATCCGAGTCACCGAGATCTCAAACGGACGGACCAGACGGGAAATATACATCGCCGTGGCCTCACCTTCGATATTCGGATTTGTAGCCAGAATCAGTTCTTTAACTCGCTCATCGCTTAAACGGGTCAAAAGTTCCTTCAGACGGATATCATCCGGACCTATTCCCTCCATAGGAGAGATTGCGCCTTGCAGCACATGATAGTATCCGTCAAATTCCTTGGTACGCTCCATAGCCACCAAATCCTTGGAATCCTGAACTACACAGATTACCGAGACATCCCTGGATTTGTCCTGACAGATCCGACACGGGTCAGTATCCGTAATATTACAACACACCGAACAGTAATGAAGATTCCGCTTCACACTGACGAGTGCTTTGGCAAAGTCAATAACGTCATCTTCCTTCATTTTAAGCACATGAAAAGCTAGTCGCGCCGCAGTCTTGGGGCCAACACCCGGCAAACGGGTGAAGGCGTCAATCAGCTTCGCTATCGGTTCGGGATAATACAATCGATTGCGTCTCCTTTGATAGGATCAAATTTAATTAAAATAATCCCGGAATTTTCATACCGCCTGTGAATTTACCCATATCCTGGTTCGCAATTTCATCAGCTTTGGTCATTGCGTCATTGACTGCTGTCATAACCAGATCCTGCAGCATTTCTACATCCTCTGGATCAACCGCTTCTGGCTTGATAGTGATAGCCAGCAATTTCTTATGTCCGTTAACTTCAGCAGTTACAACACCGCCACCAGAAGTACCTTGGACTGTTTTGTCCGCCAGTTCCTCCTGTGCCTTCAGCATTTGCTCCTGCATTTTCTTCACTTGTTTCATCATTTGGTTCATGTTGTTCATGATATTCATCTCCTTTGTTATAGTTATCGCGCCAGGCGCATGTATATCTATTCTTTGATCACTACAAGGTCCTCACCAAAGAGCTGGATAGCTTCATCAATCCAAGGCTGCTTGTTGCCTGAACCGCCGTCTTCATGCTCAGGTTCAAGCTTAAAGTCCTCCTTTGGCGTTTCAGTAGCCCCTTCCATCGCTCCAGTCCAATCTTTGAGCATCATCGTCACAAGACGCGCTGAACGTCCAAGCTGTTCAGACAATACCCGTTCAATCACTTCACGATTAGCCTGCTTCTCCGTAGTTTCACGGTGGATGTTGTTCTTAAACGCCACCAGAACATTGTCTTCCAGCAGCGATACCGGTTCACCATCCATAAACCAGGCGTGAACGGTTACTTTCTCTTCTTTGACGCGCTGCAGGATCTGCCCCCACTTCTTGCTAACCTCCGCAAACTCAGGAGATCCCTTACGTGCAACGTACTGATCAAGCTGTGCAGGCAGCTTCGCTGGCGAATTGCCTCTCGACACTGGAGCTCGTGTTGCCGGGCGTGAAGGAGCACTTGATGCAGCCTCCCCACCAGACAAACCGCCCTTAAGCGCGCGATCCAGCTTTTTCTCCAGTTCAGCAAGCTGTTGCTTCAGTCGGTTGATCTCCCCGCCATCCGCTGGCGCGGATACAGCAGGAGCAGCGCCGGCCGAACCCGCCATCTGACCCGATGACGCCCCTTGAGTAGGAATACTGCACAGTTTAAGGAGAGCTACTTCAAACAGCGTCTGCGGCTGAACTGCATATTTCATCTCACTCTGGTACCGGTTAAGAGTATCAATCATCTGGAACAGCTGTTCCTTGGTGAATGATTCCGCCATATCACGGAACGACTCGGGATTAAGCACCCGATCCGTCAGTTTATCTGCATCCGGCACCATCTTAATCATAAGCAAATCACGGAAATAATAAAGCAAATTTTCCATGCACTTGTCCGCACTCTTACCTTCATGCATGAACCCTTCGATCATTTGCAAAATATGACCTACATCGCCTTTGAGCAGAGAAGCAGCCAACTTTGCAAACTGTTCGGAAGGAATGCCTCCGGTCATATCCATAACTTGCTGATAGGTTACCCTTCCATCTGTATAGGAGGAGATCTGATCCAGGACACTGAGTGCGTCCCTCATCCCTCCGTCAGACAGACGAGCAATATACTGGAGTGCGTCCTGATCAGCTTCCATACCTTCCTGTTCACAGATCAGCGTAAGTCGTGCTGTCTGTTCTTCCAGGGACACCCGGCGAAAATCAAATCGCTGACAGCGAGAAATAATCGTTGCCGGAAGACGATGGGGTTCTGTTGTTGCCAAAATAAACATCACATGTGGCGGAGGCTCTTCCAATGTTTTGAGTAGCGCATTGAATGCCTCTGTCGTCAGCATGTGCACTTCGTCAATAATATACACTTTCTGCCGGACTTCAGTCGGGGCGTATTTCACCTTTTCCCGAAGATCGCGGATTTCTTCAACGCCACGGTTGGATGCGGCATCAATTTCCTGCACATCCATCACAGCGCCAGTCGTAATCCTGCGGCAAGCTTCACATTCGTTACAAGGCTCAGGCGCAGGCCCGCGCTCGCAGTTTACAGCTTTGGCCAAAATCTTGGCAGCACTCGTCTTCCCTGTTCCTCTGGGCCCGCTAAACAAGTAGGCATGGGAAGTCCGCTGTTCACGAATCGCGTTCTGCAAGGTCTGAATAATATGCTGTTGTCCCACCATATCTTGAAACGACTGGGGACGCCAAGCCCGGTATAACGCGATATGCTCCATGATGCGTTACCTTCCTTCCACTTCGCATTCGAGTCCTTTGTCGTTCCCCCATTATACTATATTCCGGGGTGAATCCAAACTTTATCTGACTCATCATGCATGGTTTTTTTAGACATATCAAAAAGACCTCTGCATACGTACAACTGCAAAGGTCTCTACATTTAAATGGTAAGCCGTGCACCTGCTATCGATATTTGCGATCCAAGCGGCACCCCTTAACAACAGCTCGGGCTAGGCGATCCTCCGGCACAAGAGTGATCTCACTTATGGCTGCTTCCTTCCGGACCTGACCAGGTTCATGAGTACTCATTGCGGAGGACCCAACCGTCAACACCACGTTAAGGGACCAAACCTCACATCGACAAAACCTCTAGCAGGAATTCAACCTCGCTGTAGCGGATTGCGAGTTACAGGGCACCGCTACCTCCCCATCTAGCACGGTAAGAAATAGTATAACTTAAGGTTGTCTAAATTGCAACCAGAGCGAAAAGAGCAGCAATACAATCACATAAAAACATATAAAAACCCCTGCCGGAACGGCAGAGGTGATTTGGATGTAATAGTCAGACAATTCCCAGGGAATTGCTGAATTAGATTCCGTATTTTTTCTTGAAACGATCAACACGGCCGCCAGCATCGATAAACTTCTGTTTACCTGTGAAGAACGGGTGGCACGCAGAGCAAATCTCTACACGAAGTCCGTCTTTAACCGAACCAGTCTCAAAAGTATTCCCGCAAGCGCAAGATACTTGACCAATCGTGTATTTAGGATGAATTGCTGCTTTCATTACCTTTCACCTCTTTCCGCCCTGAGCCTCAAGCGGACCCAGAGTAAATGGCACAACATCGAAGATTATAACACGGCCTAATGCCGGTTGCAATCCATTATTGTCATGAGGTGATCAGACGTTTCGGACGCGCCATTCCAGCTGGGGGAACGTGCGTGTATGAGCCGATAACGACATCAGGCAGCTCTTCCTCAAAGATCTCCATCATTTGCTTCATGCCCAAAATATCACCTTGAGCCGGAGGAATCAATTCCAGATAGCTCTCAGGGTCTATATTAAGATTACGCATTTGAATAAGACGCAAATCGGTTCTGCGAGCAAACTCAATCATCGCTTCAATCTCTTCCTCACGATCCGTTACTCCCGGGAAGATCAAATAGTTGATCGACGTATATACACCCTGGGAAGCAGCGTATTTCATCGATTTTTCTACATTGGCCAGTGTATATCCACGAGGTTTGTAGTATGCATTATAGTGGTCATCCAGTGCGCTGATTGTACTTACACGCATTAGATCAAGCCCAGCATCAACAATACCTCTCATGTGATCATTCAAACCGGCATTGGTGTTAATGTTAATATATCCCATATCAGTAATGGAACGCACTTCGCGGATGGCTTCAATAATCAATTTGGCCTGTGTGGAAGGCTCCCCTTCACAACCTTGACCAAAGCTGATAATCGATTCCGGCGTTTTCAAGTGCTCCAGCATTACTTCAACGATTTCGTCTACACGCGGACGGAAATTCATCCGGGTCTGCGGGGAAACGAAGCCACTGTCATCCGGTTGCTCGGAAATACATCCGAAACAGCCTGCGTTGCAGGAATAGGATACTGGAACTCCGCCTTCCCAACGATTCAGGAAGGTATTGGAAGAAGTCAGACATTCATACCCGAGCGCACAATTGGACAAATGGGTATAGAGACGATTTTCGGGATATTGCTTCGTTAAACGTTTAACACCCGCACGTACGTCATCCCGATCACAGTTCAGTGGGTTCCATTTATCCGGATGATCTGACATCCGGGCAGTGACGTAAAACTGACCATCTTTCCAAACAACAGCCGAGTAACCGAACAAAGGCAGTTTGTACTCCTTATCCGTTTTTACATACCCCGGCAGACACAACCGAGTGAATCCTTGCGGAAGCAAAGCTCCAACCGCCTGTGTATCACTAGGCATTGGCAGCATTTCGCCAGTATCCGGGTCCATACCAATCGGACGTGTACTCGGCAGTCCAACCAGCGTTGCACCTTCCGGCAAAGGAATCAGCTCATCCTCCATAATTTCGACGATCATATCTCCACTGCGGGCCAGCCCGTACAGGGAAGGGTGATCAAATACATTACCTTTTTCATCTGCGTATACTAAATACATGATGTTCTCCTCACATCTAATGGGTTAAAGCCAAACGACGAGTATATTGTTAATCAACAGCAGCGCTGCAAAAATTGAGTTAAATCAACGACGTAATGCTAGGTAGTTGTACCGGACGCCGCAGTCTGTCTTGGCGAACGTCGAGTCGTAGTCGTTCCGGAGTTGCTGGTCTGACTGCTGCCAGCTGTATCAAATGCCGCTAGGAACTCAGCATTCGTTTTGCTATTACGCAGTTTCTTCAAGAAACCTTCGACAAAGTCGTGGGAATCGTTCATGTTTTTACGAATCGCCCAGATTGTATCAAGTTCTTCCTTGCTCAGCAACACTTCTTCGCGACGTGTACCGGAACGACGAATGTCGATAGCCGGGAAGATACGACGCTCTGCCAGCTTGCGATCCAGATGAAGCTCCATATTGCCCGTACCTTTAAATTCTTCATAAATGATATCATCCATACGTGAGCCCGTATCAATCAAAGCTGTAGCCAGGATCGTCAGACTTCCACCCTCTTCTACATTCCGAGCAGAACCGAAGAAACGTTTCGGACGATGGAATGCTGCCGGGTCAATACCGCCACTAAGTGTCCGTCCGGACGGTGGGATGACCAGGTTGTATGCACGAGCAAGACGCGTAATGCTATCCAGCAAAATAACGACATCTTTTTTTGCTTCAACCAGACGGAGCGCACGTTCCAGCACCAATTCCGCAACTTTGATATGGTTTTCTGGCAGCTCATCGAACGTAGAAGCTACAACTTCCCCTTTAACCGAACGCGACATATCCGTAACTTCTTCCGGACGTTCATCAATCAACAGGACAAATAGTTCAATTTCTGGGTTGTTGGTTGAGATGCTGTTGGCGATTTCTTTGAGGAGAAGTGTTTTACCCGCTTTGGGAGGTGCTACGATCAATCCGCGCTGTCCCAGTCCTACCGGGGCGAGTACATCCATAATGCGTGTGGACAAATGGCTGGGGGATGTTTCGAGAACCAGTTTCTTCTGCGGGTACAATGGGGTTAATGCCGGGAAGTGAAGTCTTTCCGCAGCCGCTGATGGATTCTCACCATTTACAGCGTTGACTTGCAGCAAACCGAAGTATCGCTCGTTTTCTTTAGGTGTTCTACACTTACCTGATACGAGGTCACCTGTTCTTAGGTCAAACTTGCGAATCTGTGAGGCTGAGATGTAGATGTCTTCCGTACTTGGCAGGTAATTGATCGGACGAAGGAATCCGTAGCCTTCAGGTAGAATTTCGAGCACACCCTGCATGAACATCAATCCACTCTGTTCAGCTTGTGCACGTAATATAGCGAAGATCAATTCTTTCTTTTTTAAAGTGCCGTAGTATGGAATTTGATATTTTTTGGCCAGTTTGTAGAGGTCCGTTAGTTTCATTTCTTCCAAATCGGAAATTTGTAGATCCATATAATAACCACCTATTCAATTAATAAGTCCGTGAAATGGATAGTTTCGCTTGATGTTCCGGCTATAAGAGCAGCATCGTTCTGCATTTCTCTTCTGTCCATTGTACGGAATGTAACCGTTATAATGCAAATACTTGTCTTTGAGTGTAAGTTTCCGGGCGGGATGGCCAGCTTTCGGCAAGATCCGCTAGTGAGTGAACACGAATACATGAGGCGTTCGATCCGGGCAGACCGGCTATGGAGCGCAGTTCAAACAAAACCGGGGTTTGGGGAAAAGGAAATGATGTTCTTAAAGCCATATGAAGTCTGACTCAAAAAAAGACCCTCCGGTAAAGGAAACAGGAACATTTCGTCTTATCCCGGAGAGACTGAGAACTCTATTAAAACAGGTTTACCCAATTACTGAAAGGATATGCAGTTCTGTAAAAATAATCACTTTAATACCGTAAAACTCGTCATACAATACAGAATTAATCGGTTTCTCGCCACACATCTGCACCTAGCAGACGTAGATTGGTTACTAGATGATCGTACCCGCGATCGATAAACTCCACGCCTGTCACTTCGGTCACACCTTCACTGACGGTGAGACCTGCGATCACCAGCGCTGCACCAGCGCGAAGATCGGATGCTTTTACCTTGGCCGCATTCAATGCACTGCCTTCAATAATAGCTGAACGCCCTTCCACACGGATTTTGGCGCCCATGCGTACCAACTCAGGAACGTGCTTGAATCGATTGCTATATACAAAGTCGCTCAGGACACTCACACCCGTTGCCTGTGTCAACACACTGGTCATCGGGGACTGCAAATCCGTCGGAAAACCGGGATATACGAGCGCCTTAACGTCTACATGATTGTAGCTCGGTTTGCCAATGACACGAATACTTTCATCCAGCTCCTCAATACCAACGCCCATCTCCAGTAACTTTGCCGTCAAAGCCTCCAGATGTTTGGGAATGACATTGTCAATCAGAACGTCGCCACGCGTTGCAGCCGCAGCGATCATATACGTGCCTGCTTGTATACGGTCCGGAATGATGGAATGACGGCAACCCTTAAGCTCCGACACACCTTCAATACGGATCGTTTCGGTACCGGCACCCTTGATGCTGGCACCCATTGAATTCAAAAGTGTTGCTACATCTATAATCTCAGGCTCTTTAGCCGCGTTTTCGATAATTGTAGAGCCTTTGGCACGAGTAGCCGCCAGCATGATGTTAATGGTTGCACCTACACTGCTTACATCAAGATAAATCTTTGCTCCGCGTAGCTCTTTGGCATGCAAATGAATGGAGCCGTGTTCGTTTGTTACCGTTGCGCCAAGCGCTTCAAACCCTTTGATATGTTGATCAATCGGACGAGGCTCAAAGTTGCAGCCCCCGGGTAAACCAATGGTTGCTTCTTTAAAACGCCCAAGCAATGCTCCCATCATATAATACGAAGCACGGAGCTTCTTCACGGGACCATTCGGCATAGGAATGGATTTAATGTCGGAAGGATCGATCTTCATCTGACTGCCTTCCCAATGTACACGAGCCCCGAGTTCCTCCAAAATTTCTGCATAAACCGCCACGTCACTCAAAAGCGGCAGATTGTCCAGCACGACTTCTGACTCGGCAAGCAATGCTGCAGGAATAAGCGCGATGGCGCTGTTCTTGGCGCCGCTTATAGTTACAGTTCCCTGTAACGGACGTCCGCCACTAATCATCAATTTTTCCATAAAGCTTAATGTCCCCCTACGTGTTTTGCAGCCGGTTAACGGCAATACGTGCTGTTGGCTTTCGATGTAGAAATAAGGCGTGAAAATGGAAAGACACCGGCTAGGCGGTGTTCTTTCCACTTACACAGTATGGAACTGGTAAAGACAAATTACGCTTTGTTGTTGGAACCAAACTCGCGAATTTTACCTTTAACGGTTTCTTTGATTGCATCACGGCCTGGTACGATGAATGTACGTGGATCGTAAGCATCTGGTTTAGCTGCAAGCACTTCGCGAACCACTTTGGAGAACGAAATTTGGTTCTCAGTGTTCACGTTGATTTTGGAAGTTCCCAGGGAAATGGCTTTGTCGATATCATGTTTAGGGATACCTGTACCACCATGCAGTACCAGTGGAACGTTAACTGCATCGCGAACTTCTTCCATTTCTTTGAAGCCCAAGTTAGGCTCGCCATGGTAAGGACCGTGTACGGAACCAAGAGCTGGAGCCAATGTGTCGATACCTGTTTCTTTAACGATACGTACACACTCGTTCAGGTCAGCGTACATGATACCACCGATAACGTCGTCTTCTTGTCCACCAACAGTACCTACTTCGGCTTCTACAGAAACGCCTTTAGCGTGTGCATATTCAACAACTTTTTTAGTCATTTCGATGTTTTCATCGATGGAGTGGTGGGAACCGTCGATCATTACGGATGTAAATCCAGCATCGATCGCTTCTTTACACTTATCAAAGCTGGAACCGTGATCCAAGTGAATAGCAACTGGAACGGTGATTTTCATGTCGTGAATGAGTC
The DNA here is from genome assembly GCF_001636635.1 of Paenibacillus sp. O199. Classification (NCBI taxonomy): domain Bacteria; kingdom Bacillati; phylum Bacillota; class Bacilli; order Caryophanales; family Paenibacillaceae; genus Paenibacillus; species Paenibacillus sp. O199. Next base: position 40,994 of record NZ_LGRP01000033.1, on the reverse strand, counting down.
CTTCTACTATTTTAACTACTGTGTAGAAACCGCTCATGTGACGTGCTGCGCCTTCGGATACGCCCAAGATTACTGGGGATTTCTCTTCTTCTGCTGCAGCAAGAATCGCTTGAGTCCACTCAAGGTTATTGATGTTGTATTGACCAACTGCATATTTTCCTTCGAGTGCTTTGTTCAACATGTCTGTCATAGATACTAATGGCATGGTTTCAATCCTCCTAGGGGTGTTGGGTTGTGTCTATGGTTTTTAGCCGAAATCACATACGGGCTTATTATACCACATCCCATGTCAAATACTAAACAAGCATTTGCAAAAATGCTGTGCTTTGCAGCACAGTTTTCATAGACACAGCATGATGACGTCCCCATTTCCAATATTCCCCGGATGCCTGACTGAAATACCCTGTAAGCCCACCTGTAAACTCTCACAGCTTCACACGCAAAAAAATCCTGTATCTACAGGATTCAGCTGCACTTATTTGCAGTATCATTTCGAAGCTGCATATTGACTGCTACTCGCATCTCATCGATATCAAACGGTTTCGTAAAGTGCATGAGCGCTCCAAGATCGGTAGCTTCTTTGATCATGTCCAGTTCACCATAGGCCGTCATCATGATGACTTTGATATCCGGATCAATTTCCTTAATATGTTTCAGAATTTCTAGGCCATCCATGCCAGGAATCTTCATATCAAGCAGCACAAGATCAGGTTTGTCATTATTTACTATCTCCAGGGCGATCTTCCCATTAGGCGCTTGGAACGTATTATATCCTTCGCTGCTGAACACTTCCATTAACAGGATTCGAATACCGTTTTGGTCATCAACAATCAACACTTTTTTATTTTCCACTAAGTAACCTCCTAGAATTAGGAAAGCATGTACGTCTGAATCTGGATAACAATCCCATAGTCGTCATGATAAGTATTCTACCTTACCCATTGAAATCCTGCTTACATCCCAAAATGCCAAAAACCATTTTCGCTCATCTCGATGCACTAAAAAAGGATGTCCCCAGCACCCTTATCGGCTGCCAAGAACATCCATTTATTTATAGCTTAATGATCAACACTTATTTTCCAGCGCTCTCCAGAGAAGCTTTTACAAACTCACGGAACAATGGCTGCGGACGGTTCGGACGGGAAGTGAATTCCGGGTGGAATTGTACTGCCAGGAACCACGGGTGTCCTGGAAGCTCCACGATCTCAACAAGACGTCCATCCGGGGATGTACCCGAGATAACCAGACCGGCTTTTTCGATCGCTTCACGGTATTCATTGTTGAACTCGTACCGGTGACGGTGTCTCTCATAGACCAATTCATCATCATAACAAGACATTGCCAGGGAACCTTCCTGAAGCTTACAAGGATACAGACCCAGACGCATTGTACCACCCAGGTTTTCGATGTCTTTTTGTTCAGGCAACAGGTCGATCACCGGGAACTCTGTAGCTGGATTGATCTCGGAGCTATTTGCTCCATTCAAACCAACGATGGAACGTGCATATTCAATAACAGAAACCTGCATACCCAGGCAAATACCGAAGAACGGAATTTGTTTCTCACGGGCATAACGAATCGCAGATACTTTACCTTCAATACCCCGATCACCAAATCCGCCTGGAACGAGGATTCCGCCTACGCCGTGCAGCAGATCGCCCACATTCTCATCGGTGATATCTTCGGAGTGAATCCAGCGGATCTTGACATCTGCATTGGATGCAAATCCTGCATGAGACAAGGATTCAACAACACTCAAATAAGCATCATGCAATGCCACATATTTACCTACAATGGCAATCTCCACTGTATGCTTCAGCTTATTGATACGGTCAACCAGCCCTTCCCACTCGCTCATATCCGGTGCAGGAGTAGTCAGCTTCAGGTGGTTTACCACGATCTCATCCAAACCTTCTTCACGCAGGTTCAAAGGCACTTGGTACAATGTGTCTGCATCACGGCATTCCACCACGGCATTTTCATCAATGTCACAGAAGAGAGCGATTTTGGCTTTCATGTCTTTGGACAGCTCATACTCTGTACGGCATACAATGACATTCGGCTGAATACCGATGCTGCGCAATTCCTTCACGCTGTGCTGCGTTGGTTTGGTTTTCACTTCTCCGGCAGCCTTGATGTAAGGAATAAGTGTTACATGGATGTACATCACGTTGTCACGACCTACATCACTCTTGATTTGACGAATAGCTTCCAGGAACGGCAAGCTCTCGATGTCACCTACCGTACCGCCGATCTCCGTAATGACAACATCCGAACCCGCTTCACGTCCTGCGCGGAATACGCGCTCTTTGATCTCGTTCGTAATGTGTGGAATGACTTGTACCGTTCCGCCCAGATATTCCCCGCGCCGCTCTTTGCTGATGACGGAGGAGTATACTTTACCAGTCGTGACGTTGCTGTTTTTGGAGAGGTTGATGTCAATAAAACGTTCATAGTGGCCAAGGTCAAGATCCGTTTCCGCGCCATCATCCGTTACAAAAACCTCACCATGCTGATAAGGACTCATTGTTCCCGGGTCGATATTGATGTATGGATCAAATTTTTGAATAGTTACCTTCAACCCTCTGTTTTTCAGCAATCTGCCCAGCGAGGCAGCCGTTATCCCTTTGCCCAGGGAGGACACAACTCCGCCCGTCACGAAAATATACTTTGTCACTGTTATTACCCTCCTAATATAAGTACAGAAATTCAGGCGATATATGGTATTATCGTAACCCGTTTCCCAGGTAATCATCGTTAAAAAGAGCAATGGCAGAAATTCCCTGCATCTGCGAACTGCTCTTTCATGCGAAGACCGTGTGTAAACAACGTTGTTCTACAGCGTAGAATGGTGCAAACCTTCCGGGAGCCAACTACCGAGCCTGTCCCTAAATAGATATCATTGCATCGATCCATTTGGTGTTTTGGATATACAAAAATAGACCACGGATTGTTGGCCGGGAGCATGCGGAATTCAAATCATTTTGCAAAATTCTGCCTCTAAAAATACAAAAAAAGTACTCCCGCAGGACGGGGCACTTTTTATAAAAAACATAAATATTTTGTCGCTCATTCATAAGCCCATGCAATAGTTTACCCGTTACCCCGTCTGCTGTCAAGGCTGACTATGCGGGGAAAACGGGTAAACTATCGATGTCAAAAATGACTGCTACTTATCGGAATCGTCGTCAAATTCACCCTCGTCTTCGGACTCTTCTTCATCGTCTTCTTCGAGGTCTTCCTCTTCCAAATCGTCATCTTCAACTAGAACTTCTTCTTCGCCATCTTCTTCGTCAAAGATGTCGTCTTCGTCATCATCATCGTCATCATCATCTTCGTCCTGATCATCATCAGAATTGTCGAAGTCTTCGTCGCTGTTGTAGCTGTCTTCCTCTTCCCCGAAGTCCTCATCTTCCAGATCATCGTCTTCATCGTTGATGATGCGCGGACGCTTCGCACCCGTCATGGTATCTTCCGATCCAGCTACCGGATACCAGCGCTTCAAGCCCCACAGACTTGTACCGACGCAAGCAAAACGGCCATCGATATTAATCTCGGTATATAACTGGGCGATAAACTCGTTGATTTCTTCATCAGTCATTCCGCGCTGTTTAGCTACCTCATTCATCAAATCACGGTAGTAATACGGCGTATTGGCCGCTTTCAGCACCATAAAGGCGAGGTCCACCAAAGGAATCTCTCTGACCTTTTCTTTATCAATTTTCAAATTGAGCGAGGTACTCACTGACAGACACTTCCTCTCACACAAAATTCACTTTATATCCCTACGAACTGGAATGTTACATATAACATATCCATTAACAAACCTAAGTAAAACCTATTTAGCCTCAAAAAGCAAGTTTTTATGTATGGATGTCTCATAATTCCAAGAAGCGACTTCAAACGAGCAATGTATAGACCCGTAAGAGACCGCTAACTCGCGGGCATATCGTCCTTTTTGCAAAAAAAGCATGATCATATAAAAAAGACGGAGTCCCCTCCGCCTTCTGACTGTATACCCTTGAAGGATCGCTCCTCACCAGGGTCCCCGCGAGAGCCCTCTAGCCCTCCATCCATCATATGTCCCTGCGCCCGTTTTGACACGAAGAGAATGTGTTTTTGTAAAAAAAGGGCAGGTTCCCCATGCGGCGGGATCAATGAATTCATAGAATACCTCAGCATGTTCATCCCGAAGGGGGCTGCCCATTATGGACTATACTGGTTTTCTACATCAATTGGTTGAAGGAATGCAACGTCCCGAACCAGAACAGGGGCGGCGGTACCTGATACGGTTCGCCAAACCGAAGCAATATGAAGCCTGCCTCGTGGAACTGTCGCGGATGAGGAATGAATTTACGGATCTTGGTATGGTACGCTCCTCCCGGCTGGCCCGCTCCATTATCGCCCCGGTGCATGACCCAGAAGAATTATCTCGCTACAGCAATGAGATTACGGTAGAAGAAGATGTATCCATCTCACTGCATGCCACCGCGCTTCACAGTAAACCGAGCAGTGCTCAGGGCATACCTTGGGGCGTCAAACAGATTCACGCTCCCAAAGTATGGTCCGTATCCACGGGACATCGAATCAAAATCGGCGTGATCGACACAGGTGCCGATTATCAACACCCGGATCTTCGCTATTCGCTGGCACGCGGAATCAATCTGTTAAACCGCAGTCTGCTTCCTCATGATGATAACGGTCATGGCACCCATATTGCCGGAACCATTGCCGCAGCTAACAGTACGGCAGGTATGATTGGCGTAGCCCCTCGCTCCCTGATCTATCCGGTGAAGGCATTCGACCATAATGGTTCGGCCTTCGTGTCAGACATTGTGCTTGGCATCGATTGGTGTGTACGCAATCGGGTCGATATTATCAATATGAGCTTTGGCATGAAAACGCGTAGCAAAGCATTGCTTGATGTCGTGAACCGTGCCCATCAAGCCGGAATTGTCATTGTTGCTTCATCAGGAAATGACGGCAAACGCCGCAGCATTGATTATCCGGCACGTTATCCGCAAACGATATCGGTTGGGGCAACCGACAAAAACCGGCGGATCGCCTCGTTTAGTAACCGAGGTGCATACGTTGATGTATATGCGCCAGGGGACAAAATTGTTTCATCCTGGGTGCAAGGCAAGCACCATGAGATGAGCGGTACCTCCATGGCGACATCGCACGTCAGTGGCGCCATAGCGCTCTTGCTTGCGAAGCATCCAGGCCTGTCGCCAGCCGAGATCAAAACGCTCGTAAAGCGCGCGACCGTTCCGCTGCGCGCACGCAAGACAACCACCGCGAAGAGCAAAATACGCGGTGGCGAGATTGACGCCCTCAAGCTGATGCAGGAGGGCGGAGGGTAAACAGCGCTGCCTGCCGCAGGGAGCCGTTCCGTGAAGCATTCGCTAAGCGCAGCACTGCTGCGCGGTGTGATGCTTCACGGTGATTGCCCACAGCGGCAGGCAGCGCTGGCTCTGGGTGCCTCGGGGCCGTATGAACTCGGCCGCGGGCAAAACAAAAAGTCTCCATGTCCACGCTGGATTGCAAGCGTGGTGCATGGAGACTTTTTGCTAAAACCATAGGGCGGTTGTGCACCGCCAGGGCTTGAATTACATTTTGTCCGGTGCGGATACGCCCACCAGACGAAGCGCTGTTGCGATGACGGTGCGTACAGCACCGATCAGGGCCAGACGCGCCTGGGTTTGTCCCGCGTCTTCAGTAATGACGCGCTCTGCACGATAGTAACTGTGGAACAGGGATGCCAGTTCATATACATAACGAACAATACGATGCGGCGCATATCCCGTAGCAGCAGTCGCGATTTCTTCAGGCAGTTCACCCATTTTGCGAAGAAGGTCATATTCATGTTCCGTTGTCAGCTTCGAAAGGTCGATCTGTGCCAATGGCAACAGCTCAATGCCTTGTTCTTCTGCCTGACGGTATACGCTGCATACCCGAGCGTGAGCGTATTGTACATAGAATACAGGGTTTTCATTGGACGTCGAAATCGCAAGGTCCATGTCGAAGTCCAGATGAGAGTCCATGCTGCGCATGGTAAAGAAGTAACGAATGGCATCAATGCCTACTTCGTCCATCAGATCTTCCATCGTTACCGCCTTGCCTGTACGCTTGGACATCTTCACTTTCTCGCCATTCTGGAACAAGCTCACCATCTGTGCAATCAGCACGACCAATTTCTCAGGATCGTTGCCCAGTGCTTGCATGGCCGCTTTCATCCGTGGAATATAACCGTGGTGGTCCGCTCCCCAGATGTTAATCATCGTGTCGTATCCACGCGCATATTTATCACGGTGATAAGCAATGTCCGGCGTAAGGTACGTGTACGTGCCGTCATTTTTAATCAAAACACGCTCTTTATCGTCACCATACTGCATGGTTTTCAACCAAGTTGCTCCGTCTTGCTCATAGATTTCATTACGATCACGCAATTCGTCAAGTACACGCAACACTTCTCCGTTATCATACAGCGAAGTTTCGCTGAACCAGATGTCGAAATTGACACGGAAGCGATTCAAGTCACGTTTGATCTTGTCCAATTCTTTTTCCAAACCGAAGTCGCGGAAATAAGCTGCACGGTCACCTGGATGCATGGACAGCAAAGAATCGCCTTTCTCAGCCACTAGCTCCTTGGCGAATCCTTTGATATCCTCACCATGATAACCATCTTCCGGCATCTCTGCGTCTTGGCCAAGTTCCTGCAAATAGCGAGCTTCAATGGAACGAGACAGATTAAATACCTGATTACCCGCGTCATTAATGTAGTATTCACGTGTTACATCATATCCGGCATAGTCGAGGATGTTGCAAAGCGCATCACCCACAGCCGCTCCACGCGCATGGCCCAGATGCAGACTGCCTGTCGGGTTGGCACTGACAAACTCCATCTCGACCTTGCGCCCTTCACCAACATTGATTCTTCCATAATTCTCACCCTGCTCATGTACAAGCCCCAGCACAGGGTAGAGATAACTCTTGTCCAACTTAAAGTTAATGAATCCCGGTCCGGCAATCTCAGCCTTCTCAATTCCAGCTTCAGCCAGGTTGAGATTGGCAATAATCTCTTCTGCGATCTGGCGTGGATTACGCTTGGCAATCTTGGTCAGTTGCATAGCGGCATTGGTTGCCAAATCGCCGTGTGTTTTCTCGCGTGGTACTTCAAGGGTGATGGTCGGCAGATCCTCCTGCGTAACAATGCCAGCAGCAACAATGGCATTGCCGATGGCTGTACTTACCCGTTCGTTAATCGTATCTAATGGATTACGTGTCATGAAATTGGTTCCTCCTGTATATGCAAACTAATCGCGAAATGTCCGGATTCTTCGTCAAAGCGGTAAAAGTCGTAGCTCCACGCTGCGCGTGCGCTCAATCCCTGAATGGAAAGTTCCAGCTCCTGTGTATGCGTGGACAAGGCAAACGACATATACGGCGAGCGGTAAAAACCAGGGAGCTTGCGGTTTAACTCAAATGTTTGCTCCGATTCCACCTCACCGTGACGTATAATCTTGATGGATTGTCCGCCCAGCTTCAATGTTGTTCGGGTAATACCGCCCTCGGGGCCAGCCTGTGGCTCTTCATAACGAACATAGAGCACAGATCCCTTCAATACGGCTTCACCCTGCATTTCCTGCAGTACATCTTCACCTTCATAACGGCTGTGCAGCCGGATCTGAACCGGTCGCATGTTCGACATGAATGTTAACCTCCATTATATTCGAGGCGACGCAAAATCAGGCACGGCCGGTGAGAACAGCCCTTCCTGTATTGTTGTGCCGCTATACGCGCTCATATTCCCGGATAGCTCGCTATCCTACACTCTACTGTATAACTATATCCAGTTCACCCGCTCAATTCAAATCCAAATTCAGAGTTTTTGCCCATCAATGCCAAAAAAAGCAGAGCCACACTCGTAAAGTGCAGCTCTGCCTTGCTTCATTAATAAAGAAATACGTTCTGGATCAGGTCCATCGCGGCTCATATGGAAATGGACAGGTCGACTCTACCAACTTGGCGCGCACCTGTACGAGACAGCCACAATAGCGGCAGGTCGTACCGTATTGTAATCCTGGACAATCAGAGCAGATGGATAAACGCCGCTCATATTCAGCATCATCGACGACCGGACGTGAGCGTGAGACCAGCTCCACGAGCCGGGCCATCTTGGCTTCACTAATTTTCACATCATATTGATCGTTACATCCCTTGCATGGCTCCCGTTTCCCAGCACTTCTACTCTGCACGGATGAATCCATCTGATCAAGCCTTTATAGCGACCACTCCAACCGAGGCCGGAGGCAGTACAAAACGCAGTTTGTTATTTTCGAGTGTAATACCCTTCCAGTCCGCAGGTTGAACCTGATTCGGCTGTTCAAATGTGTTGAACGCACTATAATCTGCGTGATGCAGAATTCGTCCCGATACAGCAGAAGCGTTCGTTGATTCAATCTGACAAACCACTTCAAGCTCATCCGTATGACTAAGGTTACACGCCGTCACATGAATAACGCCATCATTGCTACGAGAAGCTGACAAACTAAGTTGAGGGATGGTCTCTTCCCCGAAAGTATATCCAGGGCTCTCGTAATTCAGTTCCAACCGCTGCGCGTCCATGTGCACCTGATACATATCAAACACATGATATGTAGGCGTAAGCAGCATCTTCTCTCCTTCTGTCAAGACCAACGCCTGGAGAACATTAACGATCTGGGCCAGATTGGCCATATGCACTCTTTTATTATGTTGGTTGAAAATATTCAGATTGATCCCTGCAAGTACAGCATCACGCATCGTATTTTGTTGATACAGGAACCCAGGATTAGTACCCGGCTCAACGTTATACCACGTTCCCCACTCATCCACGATAATACCGACTCTGCCCTCAGGATCATATTTATCCATAATCTCGGAGTGCTTAAAAAGTAACTCTTCCATATATAGCGTCTTTTTCAATGTAGTGAACCACTCAGCTTCTCCGAAACCTGTAGCCTGACCTTTATCTGCCCACTCACCTGTTGGAATGGTGTAATAATGCAGGCTGATTCCATCCATAAAACGACCGGCCTCCCGCATTAACACCTCCATCCAGTGATAGTTGTTGTCATTGGGACCGCAGACAATTTTATAAATTTCATTCCCGGAATAATTGCGTACATATGTAGCATAACGACGGTACTCATCTGCGTAGTATTCCGGACGCATATTACCGCCACAACCCCAGTTCTCGTTCCCCACACCAAAGTATTTCAGCTTCCATGGCTCTTCACGGCCATTGCTCTTCCGCCAGTTCGCCATCGGTGATTCCCCATCAAACGTGATGTACTCCACCCATTCCTGCATCTCCTGCACCGTACCGCTGCCCAGATTGCCGCTGATATATGGCTGCGTATCAAGTAACTCACATAGTCTCAGGAATTCATGCGTGCCGAAATGATTGTTCTCTTCTACCCCGCCCCAGTGCGTATTGATCATCCGGGCGCGCTCACTTTTTGGACCTATGCCATCTTTCCAGTGATATTCGTCGGCAAAACAACCTCCAGGCCAACGAAGTACGGGAATGTGGAGTTTTTGCAGTGCAGTAAGCACATCATTTCGGATGCCTTCCGTATTGGGGATAGGAGAGTCCTCTCCCACCCAAATGCCTTCATAGATACAGCGTCCCAGATGCTCTGAGAAATGACCGTATATATTGCGATTTATTAATCCTTGTTCTGAATCCGCCTTTAGAATAACATCAACCATTATTTCAACCTCCTCAAAAGTATTGTTACCGCTTACAATAACGTGTTTCTAAACAGGATTCAACCGTTTTTATTCAAGCAAAAACAAGCCCTTTCCGGTTTCATTTGTCCGGAAAAGACTTGTTTGTTTGGGCTGGCCTCATCAGGCCAAATTAGTTGAGATTTATACCATTTTAGATTGAAATCGCCTTAAAATTATTCCATGGCATAACGTCATTTACTCGTTTACAGCGGGCAATAACATTTTTTGCTTCCATGTTGTTCCACCATCTGTCGTCTCATAAATCGCAGGAGAATTGTCGCTTGTTACGACGAGCCAACCTGTTTTGGCAGAAGGAAACGAAATGCGGGAGCTATAACCTGGATCTTTCAGGTCGATATTTTTCCACGTGGAACCTGCATCATATGAACGTCCAATCCCCACTTTGCCCGCCGCAGGTGATCCTGCGGAGAGATAGGCCGTCTGATTACCGATCAACGCCATGTTCCCTGGGTGACCCCCTGGGTCTGCGGGGCCTTTTCCATTCCCTGTGCTGTTTGCACCTGGAGCCGGGCCACCACCTGCTGTGGATTGAGCAAAGACCTGTCTCCAATTCTTGCCCTCATTTCCACTCGCGTAGAGAGAATACGACTGCTGAGACATTCCTGCGTCGCCATACAGAAGGGCCCATACCTGGTTACCACTTGCGTATAAATCTCCACCGCTCCAAGTTGCTGAGGCTACCTTCAGCGATTGCGTCCAGTTCTTGCCGCCGTTACTTGTCTGCATGATACGGTATCCTGAACCAGGAGCCACTACAATGGCATAACCTTGCTTCTGTGTCGTGAACACAGCTCCGCGTGTATTGGCTGGTGTGGAGATCGGGCTCCATGTTGCACCGCCATCCTTCGTCAAATAAGCTCCATTATAGGTATATCCAAAGCCTTCGTTTTTATTGAGGAAATCAATTCGTTTAAACTGTATACCTTTAGTATCCATCCGTGTCCAGTGCGCACCGCCATCCGTTGAGCGGATGAGATATGTCGTTGGAGAATCCTTTACCTGTGCCAAAGCAAATCCATTCACATTATTCGGGAAATCAAGTTGTGTGAACTGCCATTGGCCTGTATAGATGGACTGCCAAGTGCAGCCAGAATTCGATGTGCCAATAAGGAAGCCTTCACCACCAGCCCGTCCGGTTGTATTGTTCAGAAAATCGATATCCGTAAATTGCAGTCGTTGGTCTTCCACACCACTGCCTTTTTTCAACGTAGCCGTTAATCCGTGATCTCCACTTCCACACGTTGGGGAGGATGCAGCGTTAGCGCCGGGTAGAGTATGTACCGGTCCCAGTCCCCAAGCCAGTGTTACTGATAGTGCGAGTGCGCCAATCCGTTTCCATGTCATTCTGCTCTTTGTTGTCATTGTGACACCTCCTTCTATGTTTTTACCCCATTTCGCAGGATTTAACGTAACAATTTGTTTATCGCGCATGACATTATTGCAATAAAAAAACCACTCATGCCCACATTTTTTATCTCATGGGCATGAGTGGTTGATCATTAATCTCTACTAAGAGCTGATTTAAATGGGATATGTCTTAAAAGCAATGATCACAAAAGTGATACTTAAAACAAGGCAAGGGGCAAAATGCAATTTATTGTATTTGAGTGTTCTGATGCTAAAGGCAATATATAGCATGGCGAGATTAGCCAGTATTAGCGTTAAATTGATGAACAAAGTCATTGTTATTATAAGATTGATGGTAAATATCATAAGTACCGCTATGAACCATTTGGGATACATACTCAATTGAGCCCGGATTGCATGCATAACAAAAACTCCTTTCCTCTATTTCCATATTATACATAAATATTAAGATAGAGTCATCCCAAATACGTGTTTTCGCTTAACGCGCGGGCGGAATCATATATACAACAAATGGTAGAGGTACGGGAACGTACGTGCTATAATCAATGTTATGGACTTTGAATAAAGGTGGATGTTTTCTTGATCACGGCGCAGCTTCCGGAAAGGGGGTGACGTCGATGATCAAACTTGTGGCGTTGCTTGATGTAATCCGATGGATTGCTGCGATCCTCAGTTTAGTGCTGAGTATCCGAAAGCTTTACCGTTGGTTGCGCAAAAAGTTTCGTAGCAAGCGAAAACCCACCTCATAAGGTTGATCGCCTGACGGTGGGTTTCGCTTGAATAGCAATATTTAGTTCATGCGCGCCGTGGCAGTCCACAGCCTTTCGGGTCCTAAGAGTCTTTACCGTTGGCGCGGTGAAGGCTCTTTTTTTAGTATATGGTCGAACCAACCACCATATACTTCACGAATGTAATATATCAATCAATATATCAATTAATATACTACTGATTACTGTTGTTGTCAGTATAACACAATACAGAAATGAGGTTCAATAAGTTCAGGAGAAGATCATAAAAAAACGCCCTCTCCTACGCAGGCTTCAACCTGACGCAGACAGAGGACGCTGTTATTTTGCGATTACTTTACGAATCCAAGCAGCATTTCACGGATCATCTTCGCAGCCACAATTTGTGTCTGTTCTGTATGATCGTAAATAGGAGCCACTTCAACCAGGTCACAACCGACCACATTTACATCTGATCCTGCAATCATGTGAATGGCTTCAAGCAATTCCTTGGACGTAATACCGCCCGCTTCTGCTGTTCCTGTACCCGGAGCTGCAGATGGATCAAGCACATCGATATCGATTGTAACGTACACCGGACGGTTACCCATTTTCGGAAGAGCTTCCTTCATCGGAGCTGCCACTTCAAACGGATAGAAGTTGATGTTCTCCCGTCCGAATTGGAACTCTTCCCGGGAACCGGAACGAATTCCGAACTGATAAATATTTTTGCCACCCATCAGTTCAGCTGCTTTACGCACTGGCGTTGAGTGAGACAATGGCTCGCCTTCATAGTTTTCACGAAGGTCGGCATGTGCATCAATATGGATCAGGATAAGGTCCGGATATTTTTTGTACATTTGCTGAATAACAGGCCAAGTGACGAGGTGTTCCCCGCCGAGTCCAATCGGGAATTTGTCGTCCGCCAGTAGGCCACCGATGTATTCTCCGATGACTTCGAGACTGCGTCCTGCGTTACCGAAAGGCAAAAGCAGATCCCCAGCGTCAAAGTAAGTCATATCCACAATACTTTTATCTAGGTAAGGGCTGTACTCTTCAAGTCCAACCGACGCCTGACGGATATGGGAAGGACCAAAACGGGACCCTGGACGGAAGCTGACGGTGTAATCCATCGGCATACCATAAATGACCGCTTTGGAGTTCTCGTAATCCTCTGAACTGCAAATAAATACGTTTCCTGAATAAGCTTGATCCAATTTCATCTAATTATTCCTCCTTATTTCGTAAGGTCTTCCACGAATTTAGGAAGAACGAACGCCGCTTTGTGCAGACGTGGAGAGTAATATTTCGTATCCATCTCTGGAATCTGCGTCTCGTCCACCTCAAGCGGATTATGTTTTTTGCTACCCATTGTAAAAGTCCACAGACCACTTGGGTACGTAGGGATATTACAGCCGTACACATGTACGATCGGGAAGATTTCTTTAACGTCTTTGTTTACCTTTTGGATCAGATCCGCTTTGAACCACGGGTTGTCCGTTTGAGCAACGAAGATCCCGTCTTCTCTCAGCGCTTCATAGATACCTTGGTAGAAACCGCGCTCAAACAGCGGAGCAGCCGGACCTACAGGCTCTGTGGAGTCAACGATGATTACATCGTATTCATTTTTATGCTCTATAATATGCATGTAGCCATCGTTCACCAGCACTTCAACGTTAGGCTCGTCCAATTTACCGGCGATTTCAGGCAGATACTTTTTGGAATATTCAATCACTTTCCCGTCGATTTCGACGAGAACTGCTTTTTCTACATCAGCATGCTTAATGACTTCACGGATAACTCCGCCGTCACCGCCACCGACAACCAGCACCTTTTTCGGGTTCGGGTGTGTGTTCAGTGCAGGGTGAGCCGCCATTTCGTGATAAACGAACTCGTCTTTCACCGTTGTCATCACCATGCCGTCAAGCAGCAACATATTGCCGAATTCTTCGGTCTCTACCATAGCCAGATCTTGAAAATCCGTCTTTTCGCTTACATAGGTCTGTTTAATCTTCGCGGTGATTCCGAATGCGGGGGTCTGTTTCTCCGTAAACCACAATTCCATAATCTCTACCTTCTTTCCGTAAAGTTTATATAGATTAAATTGACCAGAGCGTACATAGCGTCTGACTAATCAAAGAATCAAATCACTGACAATGGGTACTGTTCGACCTTCCTTGCCTATTGTATGTTGTGCCGAACTGTTACTTTTCATTACCCTTTTGCATTATACGCGATTGACGTTTATACTGCAAAACGGTTTTTTCCTGCAAAAAAGCTATATTTTAAACCGTTAAACGGCCGGATTGAATATCCGTGTCATTGAATTCCCATACTGGAAAGAAAAGAAAGGAGCCCGTTCCATGACCCAATCAAGCCAAAAGACCCGCAAACGCGGGTTCCGAATATGGAAAGTCATCAAAAGCCTGACTCTGCTCGCTATTCTCGGCCTAATCGCCACAGCAGCAGCATTGGTCTATCTATACGCCACCAGCCTGCCACTGGCCGACTCCGATCGCAATTCCAGGCTGCTGGACAGCCAGGGCGAAGTCATTGCCACTTTCTCGGCAGGCGGCAAAGACTCGGTACCCGTGCAGTTGGGAGATATCTCACCTGATTTGGTTAGCGCTACACTTGCTGTAGAGGACCGCAAGTTCTATGATCATGTCGGCTTCGACATCCGAGGAATGGGACGGGCTGTACTCGTCAACCTGGAACATATGCAGATGTCCCAGGGCGCAAGTACACTGACGCAACAGCTCGCGCGCAACTTGTATTTGTCTCATGAAAAGACATGGACCCGCAAAGCCAAGGAAGCGATGTACACGGCACAATTGGAGATGAAATATAGCAAGGATGAAATCCTGCAGATGTACCTGAATGAAATTTATTACGGTCACGGCGCCTACGGGATCGAAGCAGCCTCACGGATGTATTTTGGCAAATCCGCCAAACAGTTGACGCTTGCCGAAAGTGCCATGCTTGCAGGGATTCCAAAGGGTCCGACCTACTATTCACCATATAATCATATGAAGAACGCCAAGGACCGGCAGAAGGTTGTATTGAATGCCATGGCTGACATCGGCAAAATTACGCAAGCGGAAGCAGACAAGGCTTATGAGGAAATGCTTTCGTTCAAGCCGGAAAGTGAACGCAAAACCGTAGAAAGCGCACCCTATTTCCGCGATTATATCCGGAATCTAGCCATCAAGGAGCTGGGAATCAGCGAAGCGATGCTGGATCATGGGGGATTGAATATATACACCACGCTGGATCTGCGTGTACAAAAAGCTGCGGAAGACGCTGTAGCCAGAGGCATGGACGCCAAAAGCGAGCTCGAAACGGCTCTGGTATCGATCGATCCGCGTACCGGATACATCAAAGCGATGGTGGGTGGCAAAAATTACCGCACCAATCAGATTAACCATGTACTGGCGACTACACGCCAACCGGGATCTGCTTTTAAACCGATTATGTATCTGGCTGCCCTGGAATCCAAACAGCTCACCAGTGCGTCCATGTTTAAAAGCGAGCCGACTTTGTTTCATTATGACAATGATCGCAAAACCTATAAACCCGGCAACTTCGGGGATAAGTATTTAGGTGAGATTGATTTAAGACAGGCGATCGCCGCTTCGGACAACATCTATGCGGTAAATACGATTATGCAGATTGGACCTGAACAAGTGGTGAAGATGGCCAAGAATCTAGGGATTACGAGCAACATGAGCCCGGTACCCTCCCTTGCACTCGGCACCTCGCCAGTTAGTCCATTGGAGATGGCTTCAGCATTTTCCGCTATTGCCGCAAGTGGACAGCGGACACCTCCTGTAGCCATTCTGCAAGTGACGGATGCCGCAGGACGAGTAATCTATGAAGCACCTCAGACCAAGGCCGAGAAGGTCGTTGAACCCGCTGCCGCTTATGTATTAACACGCTTGATGGAAAGTGTGTTCGAAAATGGAGGTACGGGTAATCGGGTATCTGCAACGATTAAACGGCCTGTCGCCGGCAAAACGGGGACGACCAATACGGATGCTTGGCTAGTCGGCTTCACTCCAGAGCTCTCAACGGCTGTCTGGGTCGGTTACGATCAAGGCAAAGCCATTTCCACATCCGACGGGCGTCGTGCGGCACCCATGTTCGCCCAGTTTACGGAACAGGCCCTCGCCAGTGTTCCACCGAAGATTTTTACTGTACCGGATAACGTCGTCAGTGTATATATCGATCCCGAATCCGGCAAACTGGCTGGCAATGGCTGCGCCGAGAAACGGCTGGAAGTTTTTATTGATGGCACGGAACCGACCGAGGTCTGCCGCAGCGCTTCAGACGATTCGGGTTCAGAGAAAGATAAAGACACTCGAGAAGTGCAAAACCAGCAGGGAATACAGGAAGAGAAGCATTCATGGTGGAAGGATTTCAAACGCTGGTGGGTGGAATAACCAAAGTGACGTAAATACGTAATGACGTAATTGCGTCATTACCCGTAAAATTCAATTTAGCATAAAAGCAAAAGCCCCGAACCGATCATCTCGGTCACGGGGCTTTTGCTTCTTCTTTTTGAACAGCTTGAAACATTCATTAATTAGGCAAGCGCTTCTTTCAATTCATCCGGAGAAGCGTTCCACCATTCTTCGTTATGCGTAGTCAGCAACGTCTTGAGTGCCGCGCGATCCTCAGGTCCAAGATCATCCAGCATGAACCGGCGCTTCATGGCATAATCCATGCGATTCACATGATCGGCAAGCAGTTTCCATCCACGACGCGCTTCTGTATCAATCCACATCTCACACGCAGTTGCTCCACCATAGAACTGCCCCTGTTCGTTACGGTCCACAGCTACCCATACTAGCCATACTTGGCGTCCATTGGGCACATCCTCACGATTAGTCGAGAACTTGATATTGCGCTCCACTTTGCTCTTCGCATGCATCGCGCCCACATCAATCTTTGCTTCACCGTTATCAATAATAACGGGGGAAAGGTTATTCAGATCAATGGAGCCTGCACCGAAACCTTTGTGTTTGCTCTTTGCACTAACGATATTCAAGGCAATCTGTTTTTTGCCGTTCTGCTCGTTTTGGTCCATGTTTTATAGCCTCCAAGGGTTGATACAAATATTTTAACTAATAATCGCCCCAATGCAAACATATACATGCTGTAGATGCTTGTCAACGGGAGGTATTTAACGATGATTCCACGACGCGCCAAGAGCTGGCTCACCGCAATTATAGCCCTGTGTGTAGTTGCCGGGGGGATATGGCTTGGTCTGGGTTCCACACGCTCCATTCAATCTGACTTGCCTGCGCTCGCCCCGGAATCGGGCAAGCCTACGGCACCCGTCAAAACCCAAACATCTCCGGAAAGTATACAGACACCTACCGCTGAAGTGTTCAGCAACCGCGTAGTGGAATATCACATGGATGTGAAGCTGGTAGACGGGAATGTACTGCAAGGGACTCAGACGATCACCTGGACACATCCAGGTAAGAAAACCGTCAGCGAGCTTTATTTTCACATGTATCCCAATGCCTTCTCTTCTGCCGACACCACTTTTATGAAAGAATCCGGAGGGAAACTTCGAGGTGATGTCATGCCCACGAACGGTTACGGTTCCATGCATATTACAGAAATGAAAACAGAGGATGGGCTTTCTCTCTTACATCGGATGCAGTATGTGCAACCGGATGACGGAAACATGAAAGATACTAGCCTCATTAAGGTACGGCTGCCCAAACCCGTTAAAGGCGGTGAAAGCATCACGCTTCACACCCGATTTGAGGTCAAGCTACCGAAAATTTTTGCCCGCATGGGAACAGCAGATAATTTCGTTATGGCAGGTCAGTGGTTCCCTAAACTTAGCGTATATGAGCCAGTAGGCACACGAGGTCAAACGACCGAAGGCTGGAATCTGCATCAGTATCACGGTAATTCAGAGTTTTACGCCGATTTTGGTATCTATAGTGTGCGTATTCGGGTACCGGAAACATACAAAGTAGCTGCTACTGGATTCCCAACCCAGCAAGCGGTTGTGAAGAACGGCGAAAAAGTATATCAGTTCTATGCCGATGATGTGCATGATTTTGCCTGGTCAGCCTCTCCTGATTTTGTTTATGCAGAAGAACCCTTCTCTGCTCCCAATGTGCCAGGCGTACGAATCAAGCTGTATCTCGACCCTGCTCATGAGGATCTGAAGGAACGTTATTTCTACGCCGCCAAAGCAGCGCTATCCAATTATAGCAAGTGGTTTGGCCCTTATCCGTATTCCACACTGTCCATCGTTGTCCCGCCCAAATCAGGGAATGGCGCAGGGGGAATGGAATACCCTACCTTGGTCACCGCCTTCGGTGCAGATGATTCTGCTCCTGGCTACGATCTGGAACGCACGGTTGTGCACGAGATTGGGCATCAGTATTTTTACGGCATGGTCGCGAGTAATGAATTTGAAGAGGCTTGGCTGGACGAAGGATTCACCTCCTATGCAGAAGACAAAGTAATGGAACAGGAATACGGACTTATCCCGAATCTGCCCGTACAAGCTGGTCTCATTACTTCTCCAGCTTCACTGACACAGGACTCCTGGAAGTTTGATTCCCAGAATCAATATGCAGCAAACGTATACACACGAGGCAAGCTTGTATTACTTGGAATAGAACAACAGGTTGGTGCTAAAACGATGGAGCGTATTCTCTCGACCTATGTGAATAAATACCGCTTTAAACACCCTACTTCGTCTGATTTTCAAAAGGTCGTGGAACAAGTGACGCGTACATCCTGGACCGATTATTTTAATCAGTATGTATACGGCGATGGCATGGCTGACTTTGCAGTGGAAAAGATCGCAATCAATCCTATCCTGAAAGACGGCCAAACGTTGTACGAGTCATCGGTTACATTGCAGAAAAAAGGGAGTGAATATAAGAAGGTTCCTGTTCGAATTATGTTCGAAGATGGGAAAACCATGACGAAAGAATGGGATGGTAGCGAGGAGCGCATTACCTACAAACTGACCTATACTTCCCCTGTTTCCTGGGCTATGACTGATCCGCTATACACGATTGTGCTGGAGAACCATCATATGAACAATTTTCTGAAAGCCGGACTGGATGAGCCAACTAAATCCCGCTGGAGCATGAGCGCAACCAAAATTATAGAAGCCATATTCGGAAGTCTGTCATGGTGAGGTGGATACAGTGAAAGCGAAAATACGTGAAGGCTGGTTTCTCGTCCGTCAGCATATGTTCATTGCGGCACTCTTATTTCTCTATCAATTAGTATGGGGATACTTTCTTTATCGGATGGTGCAGTCAGCTGTGGTTCCGCTGCTCCTGCGTTATCCTGACCCTGATACAGGGGAACTCAGTACGATTTTATTTAAAATGGAGAGCCAACTCGGTCTGACAACGAATCCGGAGGTTCACCGCTATTTATGGATTTTAGGGGCTATGCTGCTGATACGGATTCTGATTAGCCCACTCATTCAGGCAGGGCTGCTCTACTCGCTCCAGCATTATAACCATTCGGAAGAGCGCATTCCATTCATTCGCGGTATCAAAAATTTATGGAAACCGATGCTGTTGCTCCACACCATTCGGACTATATTACTGCTGCTACCCGCTTATTGGCTCGCGCCAAAGCTCTATTCCATCTTTATGGAAGGTTTTCATTCCCTCCATCTGCTCTTGCCTGGTATTCCCTATGTTGCTGGTTGGATTGTATACGGGTGGGTTATCCATCATGTCCTACTGTACATGCAGTTTGGTATCTCAGCTCCCGATGGGGAAGGCGGAGCACGTGGTACGTTTCAAGCTATATGGATTGCACTACGCCAAGTCATCACTCTAATCGGCATTGCTGTCCTGCTGGGCGCCCTTCATCTGCTGGTCTTTGGTGCCTTTACATCAGCTTCATGGTTACTAACTGGCTTAACTGGTCTTATCCTACAACAAACGTATCCACTTGCCCGGTGCTTGCTGAGCCTGTGGAAAATATGTGCCCATTTCCGCCTATGGCAGTCCAACTCGGTCAAGGATTAAATCGAACGGTTAAAAACGGTTACCATCTCTATGTAAAGTTGTATTCTTCAAATGCCGTTAAACAAGCAAACCTCGACCTTTCCCCGTCAAAGGTCGAGGTTTTTTTTGTTAATTTTGTTGTTAAACGTTGCCAAAGTGATATACCTCTGTTACAATAATCGCAGTGAGTTTTTAGTAACAACTTTGTAATCTTTACCTTCATATTTGTAACTACTTAAAATTTAATCGTCATTTCTTGATTTCGCAGGTGCATAACTAGCATAGCCAAATTCCTAGCACCTGGGAAGCGGGGGAACCAGTTATGGGTGAATTGATCTTGCAACAGAGGGATCATAGGGGACCTTCAACCGAATCCTTAAGCTAACCTCGCAGGCATTGGAAGGGGTATATCTCTTGTTTAAGAAGAAATTAACCGCAGCTGTACTCAGCCTCACATTCGCATTATCGCTTGGAGCAGGCAGCGCATTCGCAGATTCGAAAATGGACCAAGTTATTGATTCAGCAATGGGGACTACATACAAAAGCGGAGGAACAACGCTTAACGGCTTTGACTGCTCTGGATTCACAAGTTATGTATTCGACAAGCTGGGCATTGATCTGGCTCGCCAATCGAGTTCACAATTCGACATGGGTGATTCGGTATCCCGGATGGAAATGAGACCAGGTGATCTGGTATTCTTCAATACAACGGGCAAAGGGGTCTCGCACGTAGGGATCTTTGTAGGGAATGGGAAGTTTGCACACTCCTCTTCTTCCAAAGGAGTTACAATTAGCGAATTAAGCGAAAGCTATTGGGCCAACCGCTATGTTGGCGCTAAACGTATTATGAGCACGGACGCATATGAGACATTGGCCATTGAATAGGGACAAGCTGAGCAACGTCATGCTGTAACAATAACACTACTGTAACGAAGCATAATAGAACCGTCTGGTACATTCTCCGCAGGAATGTATCCGGCGGTTTTTTTGTGCTTCGTTTCCTTTAATGCGTTCGGGATAGCTACCAAACCTAACTTTAACTTTTTTAAAAGTTATTTTTCATTGCTTCGTCCGTGCTCTTATAATGTTTTTACCCATCCCACTATAATATAAACGAAATTACCGGAACTTTTGTTTCACTTTTTTTCAAAAACGAGGACTTGCCAAATGAACGCCTCTTTTGTAGAGTGGAAACAAGCTTAGATATGGAATGACATATGTATATGGACAAATCAAAATCATTATAGCTTGTTCACAATGAGAGGAGCGTGCAGTTGTATGGATGAAGCCCCTGTGACGTTTCACGTTGTGCCCATGCAAGAAGAACACGCGGAACTAATCTGCGATTGGCAGTATGACCCGCCTTATAATATTTATAGCTGGCTGCCCTGGGAGCAGATGAAAGCACTTGAAGTGGAATTCGGCGATCCCCAGCTACGGAAAGAACAATATGCGGTGGTGCTGGGAGAGGATCAGCAGATTTGCGGTTTTGCTCAATACTTCCCGCTTGATGGTGTAACCCGCATCGGACTTGGCATGCACCCCGATCGATGTGGTCATGGTCAAGGAACGGCTTTTGTCTCGGCCATTGTGCAGGAAGCCATTCGCCGGAACCCTACAAATGAAATTGATCTGGAAGTTCTGACCTGGAATGACCGGGCTATTCGTGTCTATCTCAAAGCCGGATTTGTTACGCAGGATACATACGAACGACAGACACCGGGTGGTTTGAAACCTTTTTACTGTATGGTCTATGAAGGTCCACGCGAATAACTAGGGCTTGAAATCACCCCAAAAAGTCCCCGGTTATGTGATTAGTTCAAAAAATTACCACAAAATGCTATGATGTCACTACAGGTTCCGTTATAATGATATGGATAGTTTCAAGTTAGATGATCTTTCATTCTGGAGGGGACATAAGGGATGCACAAATGGATCATGAGCGGGGTATTTTTTGCAGCGTGCGCTTTAGCTATTGTACTAATGTTTACGCTTCCAGGGAAAGAGGAAGTTGCAGAAGAAGCGAAACCGACGATGCCGCAAGTTACAATGGATGCAGGACAGGCTGAGGCACTGGTCAAAGCAAACTGTATTACCTGCCACGGTGATCAGCTTCAAGGGGGCATGGGCCCTAGTCTGCAGAAGATTGGCAGCCAGGACGATGTGGAGAAGATTTATACGACCATCGTCAAAGGTAAAAGCGGCGGTATGCCTTCGTTCAAAGACAAGCTGAAGGATGAAGAAATCGCGAATATTGCGATGTGGCTGGCGGAGAAGAAGTAATCCAAGATGTTCAAGGCGATCAGTTTGTGGCAGGGGGCATGTATAGAGAGTGTGATGGCTTCAATCATCCTCTGCTCTTTACTCATGCTCTAAACAACGCTGGCGCTAGACGCGCAACGTAGTCAACCCTTATTGGTAATACAGGGTTACTCGTTTTATCAATGGTCATACAGACAAGAGGCTCTTACTCTCCCGTACTGGGAAGTAAGAGCCTCTTGGTCATTTCAGGGATGCTCCGATGAAAACATCCACCATGCTATGGCTAAATAGATGCATTAGCGTATCCTTCCAGCCTGCCTCTGATTTACCTAAAGTATGCATATATTACTGGGTCTTTGCCTTCTGCTCGGCAAGGAAAGCCTGCACTTCACGTGCGGACGGCATCCCGGACTGGGCGCCGAGCTTCGTCACCGACAACGCGGCTGCGCCCATGGCGAAGCTTACCGCCGCGTCCAGCGTCTCTCCGCGCGCGAGGGCTACTGCCAGCGCGCCGTTGAAGCAATCGCCAGCACCGGTCGTGTCGACGGCGCTTACGGCGTAGCCGGGCGCACGGCACGCGCCGGCACGCTCTGCCTGAACGCGGCCGCTAGGCGCTGCCGCGTACACAGCCCCCTCGGGGCCGAGCGTCGTGACGACAGCGGCCCCGAGGGATGCGGCGAGCTCTGCGACCGCCGCATCCACGTCTTCCGGCCGGAGATCATCCCGGCCGGTGAGCACGGCGAGCTCGCTGCGGTTCGGCGTGACGACGTCGACGCACCGCAGGAGCTCCTGGGGCAGACCCGGCACCGCAGGCGCCGGGTTGAGCACCACCAATGCGCTGCCTTCAGCCGCCAGTTGGGCGGCGCGGGTGACCGCAGGCAGCGGGATCTCCAGCTGCAGCAGCACCGCTGCGGCTGCAGTCAGGCTTTTTACCGTATCCGCCTCTTCCAGCATCGCAGGCATAACCTGCCCATTCGCTCCAGGAATAACAATAATCCGGTTATCTCCTTTGGAGAGCCAGATAGAGGCCGTACCTGTAACGGTATCATCCAGAATGCGAACTAGCGAGGCATCCGCCCCGCTTTCCGTTAGACTGTGCAACAGGCGTTCACCAAAACCATCCGAACCTACGGCACCAATCATCGTAGTCTGTCCACCCAGTCGTGCAGCAGCAACCGCCTGATTGGCGCCTTTGCCCCCGGCCAAATAGTGCAGTTCCTCCCCACTCACCGTCTCGCCTTCCTCAGGAATGATGTCTGTCTTCACCACCAGATCCATATTAAGGCTGCCTACGACAGCAATAAGAGGTTTGTTCTGATTATCGTCTGACATGTATGCTTCACTCATTTCCGGTAGTGCGATATAACCGATCCAGGTTATTCCGACCTCATTTTCTCAAAAGCCTCATTATATTGCTCTGCTTCTTTAATATCTACAGATGTGATGCCACCTTCATCCCATGATGTGAGACGCAGTGTGACTGTTGTATAGTCAATCGTAATGAAAGGGTGATGATTGAACGCTTCCGAAATCGCTGCGACCTCGTCCACAAATGCAATCCCTTTCATGTAGTTGGAAAATACGAACTTGCGGACAATCCATCGTCCCTCTTCCAGTTCCCAGCCTTCCAGCCTTCCCAGATGAGCTTCGACTTCCTCTTGCGAAAAAACCATACGTTATCTTCCTCCCCATATGATGGCTTATCACAGACAACTGTCCATGCTGCCACCGAAACCTTTGGTGCTACCCATAGCAACCCAAACGCATAGGTCCACCGCCCTGCGGTTCGCCCGTTTCATGACTATCATCTTACCACGGACAAGCCTCAAATTCCAATAGTACAAATGGCGCTAGATCCACTAACCATAAGGCTTTAGGGAGATTCTCCAACTCGGTTTTCCATGCAAAATATCTTATAGGAGCATACTAAATGAGCGGTACAAAAGTCAGTTCTTCTTCCCCAATTAAGATATGAATTCGGTGCTGATCCTTGTCATGAATGACCACTCCACTTCCTACCGGAATGACCGACTCCTCACCCAGTGCATAGAACAGATCTTCCGCCAATGCCTCATCCACTTCGAGTTGCTCTGTTACACCAAGGCGCGACCATTCTTCCTCATCCATTTCAAAGAAAACATAGCGGTCCGGTATTCGGCCTATAGCCTCTGTCAAATCTGTCAATATTCCTTCATAATCTCGTCCATGCTTTACGCCCATTGGCTTTTCACTCCTATTTAGCCCCTAAGGAGCAGATTTGATCTTATTATACCTGAAAATAACCCTTAAAAAAAAAGGCCATCTGGTCGATAAATACTATACATGACCGTTTTAACTGTTTCTGCAACCCTAAAGGATGCCTAACATTAAACGGATTGCGGTGTAACGTTCGTCCGGAAGCCCGAATAAAGCCGCTTGAAAGGATTCAATTTTATCTCATGGATGAGGTGTATGATGGAAATTTCAACGATTATCGGACTAGTTTTAGGGCTGGTTTCACTTGTAGTGGGTATGTTCCTGAAGGGTGCGCCCCTTATCAACCTGGTTAACAACCCAGCAGCCTACGTTATTATTTTTGTTGGTACGGCAGCAACTATTTTCATGGCATTTCCCATGTCTGAAGTTAAAAAAATCCCCAAGCTATTCGGGGTACTGTTCAAAAAGCAACAACTGATTGACCGTGTTTCTCTAATCGGCACATTTATGGACTGGGCTTCCACCACCCGTCGTGAAGGTTTGCTTGCACTTGAATCGAAAGTCGAAGATATTGATGATCAGTTCCTGCGCGGCGGTATGCGTATGATTATTGACGGCAATGATCAGGAATTTGTAAGTGATGTACTCATGGAAGATATTCATGCTACAGAAGAGCGCCATCGTGGCGGTGCCTTGATCTTCGCGCAAGCGGGGATGTATGCACCAACACTCGGGGTACTCGGGGCCGTTGTAGGCCTCATCGCAGCGCTTGCCGATCTCAGTGATATGGAAAAGCTCTCGCATGCAATTGCAGCGGCGTTTATCGCGACACTTCTCGGTATCTTTAGTGGTTACGTGTTGTGGCATCCGATGTCCAATAAACTGAAGCGGATGTCCAAAAAAGAGATGGAAATCAAGCTGATGATGGTTGAAGGCTTGTTATCCATACAATCTGGTGTATCCACCATTGCCATTAATCAAAAATTATCTGTATTCCTGACACCTTCCGAACGTAGACAGTTGGAAGAGAAGGAGGGCTCATCAGGTGAAAAAGGCTAAAAAACACGAACCGCATGAAGAACATATAGACGAGAGTTGGTTGCTTCCCTACTCCGACTTAATGACGTTGCTGCTCGCTCTGTTTATCACATTATTCTCTATGAGCTCTATAGATGCAACGAAGTTTGAACAGATGGCTTCCGCACTGAGCAGCGCATTGAATGGTGGTTCGGGTGTACTGGATCATACCTCCATGAACCCTACAGAATCTACTACAGATTTGGGCAAGAACAAACAGCAGCCTGAAGAAATCACCAAGAAGACAGCGGCTCAGATTACGGATGCGCAAATGGCCCAGAAAGAACAGGAAGATCTGGAGAAACTCAAGAAACAGCTTGATCAATATATTCAGAAAAATGGGCTTTCCGATCAGCTGAATACCAAGCTGAATCAGTCTGAGCTCAAAATCACGATCAGTGATAACGCCCTGTTCTCCTCAGGCCGGGCTGATGTTAAACCCGAGTCACGCTCGCTGGCCAAAGCCATCTCGAGCATGCTGCAGGAGTTCCCGGAATATGAAGTCGTTGTGTCTGGCCATACTGATAATGTTCCCATTTCGAACAGCCAATATAAAGATAACTGGGATTTGAGTGCCGATCGAGCACTGAATTTCCTCAAAATTCTGTTATTGAATGAGGCGCTGGACCCTTCGAAGTTCACACCTAGCGGTTATGGAGAGTATCACCCAGTCGCTAGCAACCAAACGGATGCTGGACGAGCTCAAAACCGCCGGGTAGAAGTTTCGATTATCCGGAAATATCAGAGTAACAACACGGCCGTGAAAGCAGTCGGACAAGGTAACTAAAGAATCGTTCGTTATAGCAAACTAATGCTTAAGCTTATGTCACTCTCCTTTATACCAGGGGAGTGACTTTTTTCTATCCACTGATATGAAAAAGCGCTGCTTCCCTTGAGGGGAAGCAGCGCCTTGGACATTCATCATTTATTCCATATTATAATCTAGCAAACTGCTTAATTCCGACTTCTCTGCGGGTGTCAGTTCTCTCCAGGTCCCTGTGGCCTGTTCACCGAGATGAATGTTCATAATACGAATCCGCTTCAGCTTCCGAACCTCATAGCCAAATGCACTGCACATCCGGCGAATTTGACGGTTTTTTCCCTCTGTCAGAATAATGCGGAACACCCGCTCTGATATACGAGTCACCGTACAAGGCAGCGTCATTTCGCCAAGGATCTTGACTCCTGTGCTCATGCCTCTCAAGAAACTCGGCGTTACCGCACGATCGACGGTGACAATATATTCTTTCTCATGGCGTCCTTCTGCCCTTAGAATTCGATTGACAATATCACCGTCATTGGTCATCAGAATCAAACCTTCCGAATCCTTATCCAGGCGACCAATTGGGAAGATGCGCTCTTTGTGTCCTACAAAATCAACGATATTCCCTTGAATGTGCTGTTCGGTTGTACTCGTTATTCCAATAGGTTTATTAAGCGCAATATATACGTGTTTCCGTTTTTCCTTAATAGGTTGACCATTAATTCTTACATCATCGCCATCTTCTGCTTGACTGCCCAGCTCTGCCGTCACTCCATTAATCGTTACTTTCCCGCTTTCCACCAATCTGTCGGCTTCCCGACGGGAACAAAAACCTGTTTCACTGATAAATTTATTAATACGCAAAAGGTAATCTCACCTCATCTAGTTCTCTTCGTCTGTAGGTTCATTGTCCGTCTTATGCTCTTCCTCTATACTCTCCGTTTGCTGTGGGGAGGCAGGCAGATCGATAATGACGGTCGTTCCCTTGTTCATGACGCTTTTGATATCCATCATGCCCTTATGTGATTGAATAATGCGCTGGCTGACCATCAGGCCAAGCCCTGTTCCCGATTCCTTGCTTGTGAAGAATGGTTCCCCCAGCTTAGGCATCAGTTCTTCTGGAATTCCAGTGCCTTCATCCTTAATTTCAATCCGAACCCGACTATTCTCTTCGTCATGATTGAGTTTAATTCGAATATTACCTCCGTCTGGCATGGCCTCCATGCCGTTCTTCAGCAAGTTAATGAAGACCTGCTTCAACTGGTTCTCTTCACAGTGTACCATAGCTGAATCCGATGAAGCATTCAATACAAATTCCACACCATGCAGATGCGCCTGACTATCCAGCAATGATATAACATCTCCCAGAATGAAGCGAATATCCCGTTCTTGAAAATGAACCGCTTGTGGTTTGGCCAGTATCAGAAACTCACCCACAATGAGATTAATTCGATCCAACTCTGACAGCATCAAATCCAGGTGACGATGATTAAGCTTGTTCGTCTCTTGTTGGAGTTGAAGAAACCCACGCAAGGTCGTAAGCGGATTACGAATCTCATGCGCAACCCCGGCTGCCAGCTGACCAACCGTCGTCAGTTTCTCGGAACGTCTGAGCAGTTCCTCCATACGATTACGGCTGGTAATATCTCTTGATACGCTGATCAGTGCTGTAATCTCTCCTGCTTCATCCCGGACTGGTGCTGTACTCACGCTGACTTCGACACGGCTACCATCCTTCTTCATCCATGTCGTTTCATTAGACGTAATTGACATACCCTCAATCAACTGGGCATGCTGCTCTTCCATCTCCTCTTCAGTACCAGGAGGGATAATTTTCAATTTGCGTCCTTCAACTTCACGACTGCGCCAGCCATACAACTGCTCAAAGGCACGGTTTACCCGCAGTACATTTCCATCCAGATCCGTAATATGAATCGCATCTGCCGTTTGGTTAATAATCGATTCCAAATGCTCTTTTACCGCACGATTTTCTTCATACATCTGTTTCAGACGATTCGTATAATGGCCCAAATTACGAATCATCGCATTAATGCGATTCGCTAATTGGCCCAGTTCGTCTTTCCTTCTCACTTTTAGACGGAAATCAAAATGGCCATCAGCCACATCATTCACTTTGCCCAGAATAGATTGAATAGGGCGCGTAATGTATCCCGCAAGCAAATAGCTACCAAAGATCACAATCTCCAGCAACACAAGCGAAATCGAGGCATGGCTAACCAGTTGTTCCGATACCATAGAGGATATTTGCTTATAGTCCATGACAATACTAATCACATAAGATGATTCATTGGGGGTAAATATCGGAATGAAACTTTTGAGCACCTTCTGTTCATGAGTTTCACTGACAAAAGATACATTCTGCCCAGTACGAATTGCCCGTACAACCGCCTTGTGATCCTCTTCTGCGGCACCATATTGATATGTACCGAAACGAATAGGCCTGTTATTCAACTTGTTGTGGTTCGTATCCCTTCCGTCATTGCTCATGTTCGAGCTACCGAAGGTCAATGGATTGATACCTGTAATCTCCAGAATCGATGAATTCACTTCGCGAATCTTATTCAAAATCTCGTCTGGACCAGAGATCTTCACATAGTCGTCAACAGCGGCATTATTATAGAAGGGATTGATTATGTAATTCCTCTTCCCATCATGATAGTAACCCCAGATATCAACATCTGACGGATTGGATGTAGAGTATTCGAATCCATCCGACCAAAAATGGTCCAACTTCTGTCCCTGTGAAATTGTAACCTGATGGTTTTCGAACAGCTGTTTAAATGCCTGATACCAGTACGTCATGGATTTGGTAGACAATCCAATCTCCTTTGGATCGGAAGACCGGGTAACCACAATATCATCAGCCGTTTGCTCCATCAATGAAATGTGGGAGACACCGACTTTCTCGCTCATGCGAACCAGGTCTTCATTTGTGATATTATTAATATTCGGGTCCAGTTCTCCCGCTGCCATTACTGAGGCCAGCCATAGATTGTTCCCAATTTGTCGTTTTACATATTCTGAACTGGACTGACTCTGTTCGACAGCGATTGCAATCTGTTTGGCCGTAAGCACCATCTTGGTTTCGCTGTCCTGCCTTAAATTCTCTTCTGTAGTATAATAACTCAGTGCTATATTTAAAACCAAAATGACGAGCACTGAGCACGACATAATCATGGATAATTTCGTTTTAATAGACAACTTTTTCGTTCACCTCTCGGCTTGTACCCTCTGGCGATATATGGCAAAACCTATCTCCATCATAACTGTTGTATGTCTATTTGAAAAGGATAATTGACCCTTGTCCAAAAGTTACCGCTTGGCTGAAAAACGCGAAATCAATTGTATTTTGTCTTTTCCATGCCTACAATGGGAATAACCACTAAAACTTATACACAAATCCACAGGCATGTGGATAGTATGTTCATAACTATGTGAGCAACTCGTTGGTTATCCACAGACTTATACACAACATGTTAACAAACGAATGTTTGTTCGCCGCACAAAATGCTCTTTGGAAGGAGTTTTACATTTTAATGAAGGATGACGTTCTCCAACCTGATCTTACGCATCTCTCCGAGGAGGCTCAGCACGAGCACTGGATGCGTGAAGCCATTGCTGAAGCGTACAAAGCAGAAGCACTCGGGGAAGTGCCGATCGGGGCTGTAATTGTTCAACATAACCGTATTATTGGTCGTGGATATAACCTGCGTGAGACGACACTTGATTCCACAGCACATGCGGAGATGGTAGCCATCCGGCAGGCCAGTGAAGCCATCGGTGCATGGCGACTGCTGGATTGCAGTCTGTACGTCACACTGGAACCATGCCCCATGTGTGCAGGTGCCATTGTGCAATCCAGAGTGCCTCGAATCATATATGGTACCGCAGACCCCAAGGCCGGATGCGCAGGAACGCTGATGAATCTGCTGCAGGAACCTCGTTTTAATCATCGAACCGAAGTGGTTGCTGACATTCTGCAACCAGAGTGCTCCACCATGCTGACTCAATTTTTCCGGCGTTTACGCAAAAAATAGAATCTTACACCCATCTGGAAAGGAAGTGCATTCCATGCCGCTTACACTATACGACACACCAAAAGGAATAAGTCTCCGTTTACTTACTCCACAAGATACAGAGGCGTATCTTGCTCTTATTCAAATTACACGTCATCCCTACCAAGCTGTAGAGCCTATCCGGGATGATGAATTCTATACGCTGCAGGCGCAAACCAGACGCATTCAGGATAGAATACAGGCGGCCGAAGAAGGAACAGGTTATCAATTCGGAATTTTTACAATCGACGATGGTATTCTGATCGGTCAGGTTAGCTTGAACAATGTCGTTCAGGGCGTTGCCAATTATGCAGACATGGGATACTTCATCCATCCAGATTACCAAGGCGGCGGACGAATGACCGCAGCCGTGAAACTAGCTGTATCCTACGCCTTCCGTGCCCTGAAGTTAAATCGTGTTCAGGCAGCCATTCTGTTGTCCAATACAGGTTCCAAACGTGTTCTCGAGAAGAACGGCTTTCAGGCTGAGGGCATTGCTCGTAAATATCTCAAGATTAACGGAGAGTATCAGGATCATCAGATCTACGCTGTGCTGGCCGAGGACTTGGGTGAATCTTTACAGTAATTGAATATACCATGTAACAAAATATAAAGAGCCGCTCAACCCTAAGGTCGAGCGGCTCTTTGCTTTAACATGAAACTGAGAACTTAGTATCCGTAAGATGCGTTCATTAGTTCTTCAAACTGATCCATTGTAATCACGTCTTCGCCAGTTGGAATATTGATTTTGAATGCTGGCTTCTCGTTAATTTTAGTGTAAGTGTTCGAACCAGTGAAAGCAAGTTTAACTTCATCCTTGGTATCAGGTTGTTTAATCAACAGATCAGCAACCAACTTTTGATATACCGGGAAATCTTTTTTGTCCAAAGCAAAATCAATGTGGAACTGGTTAATGGTCAGTGTATCTTTCAACTGGTCCAGATCTTTAGCCATTTCAGCTTGATCTGCTTCAGTAATTTTCAGATCCTCTTTAGCTTTGTCGATATCTTCCTGACTCATTTGCAACATGTCACGATACTCTTCTTTAGAGATGATATCCAGTACTTTTGGCAATGCTTTGGTTACCAGGACAGTAACAGCTTCTTTCACATTGTCATTGTTGACCGAAAATTGAACAACTTGCTTGGCATCCAAACCTTCAGGAAGCTGCGCATCCTTCACGTCCAGGTTTTTAAAGAATTTATCCTGATCGTACTCGCTCAGGACCGCATCCATAACTTCATTGCTCAGCTTTTGTGTTTTCGCTGCATCCATAGCATCCGGATTCCATTCCGTTCCTTCTTGCTCAGCCAGTTCTTTCAAATCCAGCTCCAGGAATTTACCAACAACCGTTTCTGGAATCGGGAAGAACGGAATACTTGGTACCTTAACATATAACTTCTCAGCGGTCATAACCATCGGAATGGTAAATGTCATACCCATATCGCCTTTAAGCTCAATACCTACCGTCATTTCGGTCTGCATTGGCTCGCTTTGGTATACGCCAGTTACATTCAACTGAGCATCCTTCAGCATGCTCATAAACTGAGACATCGTTGGATCCTGTTGTGACTCGTCTGCAGCTTTATAGCTCAATTCATTAATAGTGAAGTTAGAACTCATCTCATACGAAGTCAGTTTGGAAGCATTGGCTGCCGCCGTCTTCAATGCCTCTTTTGGTTCTTGCTTGCTGCTACATGCTGTCAGTGCCATGGATACGGTTAACAGCAACGTAAGAAGAAGCGCCCCCATACGTTTAGTCATTTGTTTCTCTCCTCTCGTGATAACCCCAAAAAAAATAATTCAATATCAATGATATACCATTTATTCTGAAACGGAAACACGATTTGGGAAATTTGTGAGCTTTACTCTCTAAATTGGCTACAAAGACCTATGTAAGCTTTAGATATCAATGGTGTGCTCCTCTAAATCATGTATGAACACGCAAAAACCCCGGTTTGTTAACCGGAGTTATAGGTTATAGTTATGCATTAATATGTGCTAAAGAAAGGAATGAATCTTCCTTTAACTTAGCCTTGAGGATTGTGATGATCTACATGATTCTGGTTTTTCACTTTTTTGGAGCCGGACAACGGTTCCTGCATGGAAGAATGCTTTTCAGGTTTTCGGTGCTGCACATTAGCCTGAGCTTCAGGCACAGGTGTTGTTTTGGGTTTACTCATGTTGTTCCCCCCTCTTCATTGGATTAGGAATGGGATGGGTCCATATCTTCCGTTTTATCATGATTTATGGAATCCTGATGCCGACGGTCATTCGAGTCCTGTTGAATTTGCTGGGCATGGTGACTATTCACAGGTGTCTGATCCAGATCTGCGACTACATTTTGCAGGTTTTTATCTGTTCCAGCTTTGGCTTTGCTCACGTATTACCACTCCTTTGACGTCTACCTAATGTCTGGTTTTGGTTTGCAACGACTGGGCACATTCATGAATATGACGCGTGTAATCCTGAGCCAATTCCTGAATAGGCTCTGTACGCTCATCCGTCGTACTTCCATCGCGCTCCACATCAATTAGTTGTACACTGACTTCACGAGAATCCACATAGGCACACTTGAAATCAAAAGAGTACATCTGGTGTCCCGCTGTTGCGATGTGAATTCGAATAGCCTGTTGATCAGCCTCGTCAGCCATAACTTGAGCCCGATCTCCGACATTTAGGACCTCAGGCAATCTTTCCTGCCAAGCACCTACGAGCTCCGTCTGATCTATGTTTAATTCGCGGTTCATCTTACCACCTCCACTCTTATATAAAGTGCGGCGATTTGAATGTTTTTATGCATCACACAGATATTCAAACAAACTGATTTCTTGTCGTAAAAATGCTCTGTAAATACAGCGGGTATGCGGCTGTGCTAAATGTACAAATAAATGCAAAAAAGGACTCGAGCTTATCGCTCGAACCCTTATCATAATTGTAGTATGGCGGAGAGGGTGGGATTCGAACCCACGTGGAGTTGCCCCCTAACGGTTTTCAAGACCGCCCCGTTATGACCGCTTCGGTACCTCTCCAGGACATTAACTTTTATAAACTTGCCACGAAATAGATCATACCATAATTGTATGACAGAAAGCAACCTTTTTATAAGATTTATTGTTCGATACATCAAAAAGGGAAATTCCACCTACTAACTACCGGTAAACATTGCTACCTGACGATTGATATGGTTGTTCAGAATCTGTTCAGCCCTGCTCTGTATAATCGAATTTAGACTTTTTCATTATGGGGTGGTTGATTGTTTATAGGTGTGTATCGTAAAAATGACCCTTTGAACACAATGCCTGAGGAGCGAATCAGTGAGTTGATTTCGGAGGGAATGAAAAAGGAGTTCTTTCTTTCCTGCGCTCGAAGGACAAAGTTTCTTCATTCACTCTGTTCAGCAATCAGTCTAAAATGACGTTAGCTTTGAACAAATTAAATATTCAACGCGCATCATCTCTACTGCATGTGCCAACCGAACAGCTTGGTCTCCAGATCAACATTGATGTCCTGTCCAACGATAAGTTGTCTGACCTAAAACAACCGCTACCGGCTGGCCTAAAAATGTTGGTACAGCCTTTACGTTTCAATGTACAATGGGTGGCTGGCGACCAAACGCTCAAGCTCGATCAAGAAGAATTAAAAAATGTGACTCGGGTGATCCACCTTGGTACTACAGATCTTGACCCACAAACAGCAACCGTACTCGGGTTCAATGAAGAAACGCGGACATATTCCTACGTGCCAGCCTATTACGTCCAAAATAAAGGGCAATGGAAGGTAAGAATACGAGATATGCAATACAGCACTTATGTTATTGCTTCAAATGAACAGATAGATACTTCAGACAATGATTCATCGATAAACAGCATCCAATACATGCAGAATAAACAATTGCTTGCTTTGAACCAATTCAAGACCGATGGACCCATCACACGCGGAGAGGTTGCCCAATTATTAGTTTCTGCCTTAGGGGCAAACGGAATCGCATATAAGAATACCTCTTTCCGGGATGTGACTGAGGAACAGTCGTATGCGGCAACCGCTGCACACCTTGGACTTGTTAAAGGCTATGATGATGGAACATTCCGTGCCGATCGCCAGGTCACGCGGGAAGAGCTAGCAATCATGGTCTATCGGGCAATTCAGTATACAGGAGGAGTTTCTGTCGCTAATAGCTCAGCTGTGATATCCTATCTGGACCATGAATCTATCTCTCCTTGGGCCACAGCCCAAGTCCAGGCTCTGACATCGCTCAATTTGCTTCAAGATACATTCGGGACCACCTTCGAACCTAAAAAAGCAGTAACCACAGACGAAGCACTTATGATATTGGTGCGTACACTGCGCTCCATTGAGTATGTGAACTAAAATTACGCTTTCGCTTAGGTGATAATTATGGCTAATCTATAGTCGTTATAAACAATAAACTACAAAAACAACCGTCTCCTTGTGAAAATGGATCGTTCTAAACTTCCATTTGTCAGGAGACGGTTTTTTATTTCATTCATTTAGTTGAACATCTTAGGAACGACGGGCAATCACGCTGACTCCGCCCATGTAAGGACGCAGTGCTTCAGGAATAACCACTGTTCCATCTTCTTGTTGGTAGTTCTCCAGAATAGCAGCTACTGTACGCCCCACTGCCAGTCCTGAACCATTTAACGTATGAACAAATTCCGGTTTCGCTTTTGGTTCTCTACGGAAACGGATATTAGCTCGACGTGCTTGGAAGTCTTCACAGTTGGAGCAAGACGAGATTTCACGATACGTATTGCTTTCCGGCAACCAGACCTCAATGTCATATGTTTTGGCAGACGTGAAGCCCATATCTGCTGTACACAACGTCAGAACACGGTAAGGCAGCCCCAATAATTGAAGCACACGTTCCGCATTTTGAGTCATGTTCTCCAATTCCTCATAGGAGGTCTCAGGAGAAGACAGTTTCAACAACTCAACTTTATTGAACTGATGCTGACGAATCAAGCCACGTGTATCCCGTCCAGCAGAACCTGCTTCGGATCGGAAACACGAGCTGTATGCTACAAAGTGTTTAGGCAACTGGTCAGCATTCAAAATCTCTTCACGATGATAGTTCGTTACCGGAACTTCAGCGGTAGGGATCAAATAATACTCGGTATCTTTCAGCTTAAACAGGTCTTCCTCGAATTTCGGCAGTTGGCCAGTTCCAAACAAGCTATCGCGGTTAACGATGTATGGAGGTAAAATCTCTTCATAGCCATGCTGATCGCTGTGCAGATCCATCATAAAGTTGATCAAAGCACGTTCCAGACGTGCACCCAGCCCTTTATAAAAGGTAAAACGGGAGCCTGTTACTTTGGCAGCCGCTTCAAAATCAAGGATGTCAAGGTCCTGTGCGATTTCCCAGTGTGCTTTTGGTGTAAATGAAAATGACTTCGGCTCTTCCCAACGACGAATCTCCACATTATCATCTTCGGACGCACCAACAGGCACACTCTCGTTAGGGATGTTCGGAATCGCCATAGTGAGATCGTTGATCTTCACTTCCAACTCACGCACTTCTTCATCCATTGCTTTGATTCGATCGGAGACTTCGCGCATCTCAAGGATCAACTCATCCGCATTTTCACCACTCTTTTTAAGCTTGGCAACTTCTCCGGATACCGTATTCCGGCGACTTTTCAGGTTTTCACTCTCTTGCAGCAACTCACGACGCTTGGCATCCATGTCCGTGAACCCAGCGATTAGATCCAGCGATTTGCCACGTTTCGTCAATGCTTCTTCAACACGTGCGTACTCATTCCGCAATATTTTCACATCAAGCACTAAATACCCCTCCTAAATAACACCACAAAGTAGAAACCTTCCTTATTAACTCCTGTCAAAACTTTGCAGCCTTATAGCTTCATCATTCCTCAATGGTAAAAAAACAACCTATGACATCCGGCGCTACCCTACGCTGCGATTCCCGCTTTGGAAGCAGATACGGGCAACATCAGGTATCTGACCAGACAGCTCCTTGCCAGCAAGCCGTGTAAAGCCTCTGAAGGACTGATCCGGTTCACCGGCAGATCATAGGTTATATATCAATCACTATTGGTTCTGTACAGGCTGTTTATACGACCTAGCCATGTCCACAAAATAAGCATGCAGTCGATAATCATCTGTCAGCTCAGGGTGATAGGAGCAAGCCAGCAGATGACCCTGGCGAGCAGTGACAATCTCATCCTTGTAAGTGGAAAGAACCTCTACCTCTTCTCCTACACTCTCAATCAGGGGTGCCCGTATAAACACTGCCCTTACCGTCTCCTCAATGCCTTTTACCGGAAGATCCGTTTCGAAGCTTTCCCTCTGGCGTCCAAATGCATTTCTGGAGACGGTCATATCCATTAGCTCCAGATGAGCTTCCTCTTGTCCTTCAATATGTTTGGCCATAACAATCAAACCAGCACAGGTGCCGAATACCGGTTTACCCTCAGCAGCGAATGCCCGAATGGCCTCCATGAAACCATATTTGCGCATCAGTTTGCCAATCGTGGTACTCTCACCGCCAGGAAGAATCAACCCATCCAGCTCATCGAGTTGCTGAACCTGTTTGATAGCCAATCCTTCTGCTCCGGCCCGTTCAATACTACGAATGTGCTCGGTGACTGCCCCTTGAAGTGCTAAAACGCCGATCTTCATTTAAAATCCACCTTTCTCTTACCAGCCGCGATCCTGCATGGGCTCGGAAGGTGCAAGTTTGGAATTGGTACCGATCATGGAAGCACCTTCGCCAATCCGGCGCAACGCTTCACCCAAGTCCTTGGCGCCACATAATGTCCGATCCGCGCTTTCGCACCTCTTTTTACGCGTGCTATTCCCGTTTCCATACCCCAATCTACCGTAATGGATGTGTCGTTCTTGTCCATAAACAGGATGTGAAATATGCATTGTCAGTTAGAAGAACAATAGACTTTTAAACTGATTTATACGTAGAATTCTAACTTGATATTTTACCGGAAAAATTGTAAATATACAATCCATCCGGTCGGAATTACTTGTATTTTGTCAATGGTCTAACGACACTATATTGAAAATGTCATATTATCCCGTCTTCTTTCACCTTATCTATTAGAACAGGTTTTTGATGCCATCAAACAGATCAACGAAGAAATCTTTCACTGCACGGAAGAAGAGACGGAACCAACCGCCTTTTTCGGCTTCTTCTGCGGTGATGAGGTTCACTGTCTTCTCTTGTGGCTCAATTCCTTCAGCTTTGTACGTATAAGTAACCGTCCCAACCTTGGTTCCGGCCTTAATTGGAGCAACCAGCTTATCAGCTTCAGTTACATTCGCTTTAAATGTCACGTCCAGGTTTTGAGTACCTTTAGGTACAACGAAACTTACTGCATTATCCGTCACAACAGGTACTGTTGTTTCCTTCCCTTTTTTCAAAGGTACAGCTTCCCAGCCTGTGACTTTAGTTTTGGCAGCAACCGCCTGTTTCACTTCAAAATTGTTAAATCCGAAGTCCAATACTTTCTTTGTTTCTCTGAAACGCGCTGGCTCCGAATCGGTACCCATAACCACACTGATTAGACGCATGCCATTACGCTCAGCCGTACCCGTAAAGTTATTCCCGGCGTTCGTGGTATGGCCCGTTTTCATCCCGTCCAGCCCCTCATAGGCATAGCTTTTGAAGTTGGTTATATTTTTATTCGCTTCCAGCATCCAGTTATAGTTAACAATTGGATCTTTGTCATTAGGACGGAATTTATAGGACTGAATTGTTGTAAAATCTTTGTAGTCCGGGTGATCCATGATGATGTATCTGCACAAAATGGCCGCATCCCTTGCCGACATGACGATTTCTTTATCCTCAGTTGGGCGGAAGTCCGCAGGCATATCTGCACGATCCAGTCCTGTGGAGTTGATGAAGTAACTATCTTTCATTCCCATACGCTTCGCTTCATCATTCATCATTTTCACAAAAGCTTGCTCGGAACCAGCGATGTGTTCAGCCAAAGCCACTGTAGCATCGTTGGCTGATCCCACAGCCATGGCAATATATAGTTCCTTAATAGTATGCTGATCACCTTCTGCGAGGAAAATGCGTGAGCCAGTACTTTCTGCAGCGTTCTTTTTGATTGTAACAACATCATCCCAACTAAACTTTCCCTGTTTAACCTGTTCAGCCACAATGTACTCGGTCATCATTTTGGTCATGCTGGCTGGCGGCATAGCTTTATCCGCATTCACATTGAGCAGAATCTGGCCCGTTGAAGCCTCCATCAGTATGGCTGATTTAACATCGAGTCCCAGTGAGTCTGCCGAAGGAATGTCCACGGCTTTTTCAGTCTTCGTTGTTGTAGCTGCCGCGGTCAATACCTGCCCTGAATCGTTTGCAGCAGCCATAACAGGCATTACCGCAGACATGCAGAGCATATTAATCAGCATAACCGAGGCTACGCTTTTTTTGAGCATTTGACGTTTTTTCTTATTCATTTGTTTGGTTTTCAATGATGAATACTCCCTTCGGTCCGAAGCTTTCTATTGTGTGCTTCAGTACAGCTTGAGCTGCAATATTTTCTTAGTCCCTAACAAGTGGAGATGATGTGTGAGGTGTGTCGTATATGCGCTGTATCGAAAGAGCAATGTCATTGCTCCTAAAGTTCGAATCGATTGTCACTTAGTTAGCATTAAATGAAATGCTTATGTAAAAGGACGTCCGCGCTTCTTTTTTCGCTGGGCTACCTTCAACCTTTTTCAATCACTCAAAATTCATTGTCAGAAGCAGTTTCATAGACTCACGTCAAAAAACCGCCGCAATGCCCTAATCCATTAAAGGATCATTACCGCTTGTTCTATTCTATCACAGGGGTATCCGCAAAAAAAGACAGGCCCGGCGAAAATCGCCAAGCCTGTCCTGGAAATGATTAACACAATTCAGATTACAACGAGTAGTTAGGGGCTTCTTTCGTAATCTGTACATCATGCGGATGGCTTTCACGAAGCCCCGCACCTGTAATACGAATAAACTGAGTGTTGTTACGAAGCTGTTCCAAACTGCTTGTACCACAGTATCCCATACCTGAGCGTAGACCACCAATCAACTGATGAATCGTATCAGATAATGGACCTTTGTAAGCAACACGTCCCTCAATTCCTTCCGGAACCAGTTTCTTGTCATCATCTTGGAAGTAACGATCTTTACTTCCTTGTTTCATTGCAGCCATTGAACCCATGCCGCGGTAAACTTTGTAGCTACGTCCTTGGAAGATTTCCGTTTCTCCCGGGCTTTCTGCCGTACCTGCAAACAAGCTTCCCAGCATAACTGCATGAGCACCTGCAGCAAGAGCCTTAGTAATCTCACCAGAGTACTTGATACCACCGTCAGCAATGATTGGTACGCCATATTCACGTGCTACATTTGCACAATCGTATACTGCTGTAACTTGAGGAACACCAATACCAGCAATTACACGAGTTGTACAGATGGAACCTGGACCAATTCCCACTTTGACAACCGATGCCCCAGCTTCAATCAATTCACGGGTTGCATCGCCTGTAGCAACGTTACCTGCAACAATGGTCAGGTTCGGGAAACGTTCGCGCAGCTGACGAACCGCATCAATGATGTTTATGTGATGTCCATGTGCCGAGTCTACCGTAATCAGGTCCACACCGGCTTGAACCAATGCATCAGCACGTTCAAAGGTGTCTTTGGAAATCCCGATCGCTGCTCCAACCAGCAAACGTCCTTGTGCATCTTTAGCTGCGTTAGGGAATTGAATTGCTTTTTCGATATCTTTAATAGTAATGAGACCTTTCAGTGTGTTGGACTCATCTACTAATGGAAGTTTCTCGATTTTATGCTTCTGGAGAATGCCTTCTGCTTCTTGCAGTGTAGTACCTACAGGCGCAGTAACCAAATTCTCACGAGTCATGACTTCGCTGATTTTAATGGAGAAGTCGTGGATGAAACGCAAGTCACGGTTTGTCAGGATACCAACAAGCTTTTGATCTCCTTCAACAATCGGTACACCGGAAATGCGATATTTTGCCATAACCGATTCTGCATCAGAAACCAGATGTTCCGCTGTCAATGAGAACGGGTTGGTAATAACACCACTCTCCGAGCGCTTAACCCGATCCACTTCCTCCGCTTGCTGCTCAACAGACATATTTTTATGGATGATACCAATACCGCCTTCACGGGCAATGGCAATAGCCAATGTCGCTTCAGTAACAGTATCCATACCAGCACTAATCAAAGGAATATTCAGTTTAACGCTGTCACTCAAACGAACAGATACGTCCACTTCTTTAGGCAGTGTCTCGGATTTCCGGGGCACCAGCAGTACATCGTCGAAGGTGAAACCTTCCTTACCAAATTTATCTTCCCACACGCGGGCGTTCCTCCTTATGTTTGCTCAGCTTTACGGTCCAAAACCCGAAGATCTCAGGCTGTATTTTATGCCGAAAATACGTTTTCTGAAAAATTTATTATTGCCATCTTAGCAAAGCGTTATTTAGACTGTCAAGGGAAACTCCCTGGTTATATTAGGTGTATTGCCTGATGCATACAACTGTATTTGTCATACGGACAGGTTCATTTTATATATATGAAACGCCACTCGTTATGAGTGGCGTTTATCTATGTTAAGTCATTTAGTGTACTATTTCTAAACTAATAGTTAATGCTAATTTTTGCTTATAAACAAATAAAAACCACCACCGAATAACATCG
>NZ_LGRP01000042.1:5658-40755 GCF_001636635.1 Paenibacillus sp. O199 | reverse complement strand
AAAAAAAGACACCTGAAGGCATTCGGGTGTCTTTTTTACATGCTGTAGAAAGGGGCCACCTGCGGCCAGCCATCTCTATATCTGTTCAACTATTTCATTTACTGTATCTTGGAGTCAATTGGACGCGAGTGTCCATCCTGGATGACCTCCTGGAACAGTTCCTTGGATTCCATGGGCCACGTACCTTGCTTCAGGAGTGCTTCCAAATCACCTATGGTTACTGGACGTGCGTGCCGTTTGAGCACGTAACCGAGTTGACCGTTTGGTTCCATCGTGGCCGTTTCCAGATCGGCAATACTTGTAATCCCTTTTTCCCGCAACTGCATCTCCAATTGATCCACGGAGAAGCGCATGCGTTTCAAATTCGGCAGATTCAACTTCCCATCTTCCACAACAACCTTCGATTTTCCGCTCATCAGTTTTTCAAACCAATTATACTTCAATTGTAATTGTTCAACGATCAGAAGCATTAGGATAAATACCGTCGCTGACCCGATCGCTTTGCCTAACTCATGGTTCGCAATGGGCTGCACGATCGTTGTACCAATCGAGATAATAATGACCGTTGTGGCTACACTCATCTGCGAGATGGATTTACGTCCAGCAATCCGCAGCAGAATCATGCCAATCAGTACAAGCAAGATGGATTTCCATATCCAGTCCATTGGTTGTATTCCTTTCTGTACCAAATCATGTGTCGTATTTCTTAGCCTGTTCCTGATCTGGTTGAAATATACAATTGTTTAGGACAAGAGATGTGGATAAGGAAAATAGTCCCGGCATGATAAGGACCATTATACTACATCCTAAAATAAGGAAATGACCGATATTATTATGGAGAGCTTTCTTCTAACTAAATGAGGAGTGATACAACGTACAATGTATACAAACATGATACAAAAGCATCTTTCCCAAGGAGATATGGAAGGCGTTGTTAAACAAATATCATATATTGGTGAAAAAAAGGATATAACTCAATTCGCTTTCTTGATTGAACTCCTGAAATCTACGGACAACGCCATACTACGC
This sequence comes from Paenibacillus sp. O199, assembly GCF_001636635.1. Classification (NCBI taxonomy): domain Bacteria; kingdom Bacillati; phylum Bacillota; class Bacilli; order Caryophanales; family Paenibacillaceae; genus Paenibacillus; species Paenibacillus sp. O199. Next base: position 39,726 of record NZ_LGRP01000042.1, on the reverse strand, counting down.
AACACAATTGCTATCGCTTTATCTGACATTGGAGATGATCGAGCAGTCGAACCGTTAATTGAAGTCATCACAGACTCCAAGACATCAGGAAGCAGAGGCACATTGCTATACGCTCTTGAAAACCTGAATTACATAGTACATATTGAGAACATTATTCCATTTATCGGTGATTCCAGTCTGGAAGTGAGCGCGCAGTCATTCATGTTGCTGGAGCAAATGATGGATAAGTTATCGGATTTACAAAACCTTAGGTGTCAAACAATTATTGAAATGCAAATCTCACATAACCAAAGCAAGCTTCTGGAAGTAGCATTAGACATGTTGAAGAAATGGAGGTATCAAGTGCAGGAATAAGATAAACACGCTTCTTTCAATCTCACCTCCCTATCGTTTACAATAAGGAATTGAATGCAGCAAACGAAGGAGCGGGTCATATTGGCAAAGCAGAAATACTATGTCGTCTGGGCAGGAAAGCAGCCTGGCGTATATAGCACATGGGCGGAATGCAAAGCACAAACGGATCATTTTACCGGAGCAAAATATAAATCGTATGAATCGAAAGCTGCCGCCGAAGAGGCATATCGTGCAGGATGGAAAGGAAACTGGGGTACGGGTGCCAGTGGTTCAGGCGCTTCTTCGAAGACGAAGTCTGGCAGTAGCGGAAGAAGTGCGGGCATGGAGACCTCCGCAGAAATTGACTATGACAGCATCTCGGTTGATGTTGGTACGCGTGGGAATCCAGGGCCGGTGGAATATAAAGGCGTAGATACCCGCACGGGTGAGATTATTTTCTCCGTTGGGCCAATTTCCAAAGGTACAAACAACCTTGGGGAATTTCTGGCCATCGTACATGCCTTGGCGTATCTCAAAAAAGAGGGCAGTAGTAAGACGGTATATACGGACTCCGTCAATGCGATGAAATGGTTGAAGCAAAAAGCGGTGTCCACCACCCTTGCAAGGGATGCTTCCACCGAAGAGATCTGGCTGATGATTGACCGTGCTGAGCAGTGGCTCCGAACGAATACGTATAGCAATAAAGTGCTAAAATGGCAGACCAAGCAGTGGGGCGAAATCAAGGCAGATTACGGCCGAAAATAGCCCTAATTCTCTACAATTTCTGTATTATTAATTTTCTATGAGAAACGATGTTTACAATTTCCAGTTTCCATTCTATAATCAGTTCATTATGATAAGTTACACATATGAAGGAGCCTGTCATCAGCGGGCTCTTTTATATTTATGGACCTTAAAATCCATAAAATCTTGAAAGAGTATACTTTGCAGGAGGCAGACATGAGTTCCATTTATAGAAGTGAAGAAGGCAAGAGCAGCATACTTGAGGAATACGAAGCGTATGTTGAGCAATTGGGCGAAGGTTTTACACGAGAGTACGTCGAGACACGTTTTGGACAAACGCATGTTTTATTAACAGGTCCAGAAGACGGTAAGCCGCTATTTATTCTCCAGGGCGGAAATTGTGTGAATCCGATGACGTTGTCATGGTTCTCTTCTCTTTTCAAAGATTACCGGATTATCGCGCCGGATACGATCGGTCATCCAGGCTACAGTGAAGAAACACGAATTTCGGCAAGGTTTGATAGTTTGGCTTTGTGGATTTCTGATTTGCTGGATCACTACAAGATCGAAAAAAGTGCGTTTATCGGTCCTTCCTTTGGAGGCGGAATTATCCTAAGATTGGCAACTTACATTCCGGACCGAATTGCATGTTCTGTTCTGGTAGCACCCGCTGGACTGGCCGTGGGATCCAAAATTAAGATGGCTCAGGATATCGTGTTGCCACTTGTAACGTACAAAATGACTTCTTCTCCAACTTCTTTGCAAAAGATCGCGGATATCATGTCATGCAGTTGTATGAAAGAAATAGATAAAAATATAATTGGGAAAATATTCAAATACGTCAGTCTGGAGCAGGATATGCCCAAGCTTACGGAGCAGGAGGAATTGGTGAATTATGCATCGCCAACACTTCTATTGGTGGGAGAGAAGGATGTCTTTTTCCCAGCAGATAAGGTCATTGAAAGAGCTCAGAAGATTATTCCGAATGTCAAAGCAATCAAATACGACACAGGTCATTTCCCGTCTCAAGACGTGTTGATCCAGATGAACCAAGAAATTCAGCAATTTTTACAGAAGAATTATTAAATTTAGAAATTTTTAAATATTTCCGCATGGTTGTGATTCAAATTGCATCATTTGGTTTATATACATGGTTGGCGATGAAACGCCTGTCTGGTTGGACCGAATGATGCAACATGCGGCAAGTCTTCCGATCGACAAGGTTGAAAAGAGGGTCTGTTATGAAAAAGGACAATTGTAAAATGGCATTGCAACGCAATGTAATTTTAAATGATACATATCAGGTAAGACATCTCATGGCTAGCAGTGAGCTGGCTATTGTATATGCAGGAAGAGATCGGAATACAGGTGCAAAAGTAGCAATCAAGGAGTTTTTCCCCCAGAGGCTGGCAGCACGTCAGGCTGACAAACGGGGAGTGTTCTGTTCTTCACGGGGGTTCAGTGGTCAGTATCAGGAACTTCTTGCTGCATTTTTGGTAGAAGGAGAGCTGTTATCCACGCTAAATCATCCTCATATTGTGTCGTATGTGGATCATTTCGAAGAAAATGACACAGGGTATCTTGTTATGGAATATTGCACAGGGATAACCTTAACCGAATATCTGATTGAGCGAAATCATGCGCTGGACGCGGTATTTATTACGGAGACATTGCTTCCGCTGGTAGATACACTGGACTATATTCATAAGCAGGGAATTCTTCATCGTGATGTGAAGCCATCCAATATTATGGTGATGGAAGACGGCACGCCCAAACTACTGGACTTCGGTTCGGCGGCTCGCTGGCCTGTACAATCCGGGGAAAAACAGGCGATCTTTACATCGGCCGGGTATTCGCCGCTTGAGTTCTACTCGGAGAAATCCAGTCAGGGACCGATGTCAGACATATATAGCCTGGCAGCTTTGCTTCATTATTGGACATGCGGGCAGCCCCCTATGGATGTGAAACAGCGATTGTTCCGCGATGAATTGCCATCTGTGCGTTCTCATAATGAGTATGTGAACCGGTGGCTCGCACGTGTTATTCACTGGGGATTATCAGTTCGTTCCGAGCAACGTTGTGCGTCCCTCGCCTGGGTTAAGAGATCACTTCAAGTACAGGCCTGGATGTGGAAAATACGCAAACCTGGCACGGTAGAATGGGTTTTGGCTGAAAATGAACATACCCAAGTCTACGAAGCAGAGCCGAAGAAACAGAATGAGACGGCTTGATTGCAGCCTTGTCTTATACATATAGTCGTAACAAACAAGCCAGTTTGGTCCTTTCACGGATCGAACTGGCTTGTTTTTGTGTTTTTTTAGCCTAAAAGAAAAATTATTTCTTTTTTTAATTTATTTCTGGAAGAATACTTCATTCTAACTCCAGGGTCTGCATATACTCCATTGGAAAGATGGAGTAATTAGCCAGGAAATCTGACGTAAGCGCCGGCTCCCGTCTTACACCAAACTGAGGGGGAATGTTGTGTGACCACCAACAGAAAGGGCTTCACAGTTTCTTTGCTGCTAGTCGTTATGATGTCTATGCTGCTTGCCGCCTGCGGAGGAAATGACAATACGGCTGGTACGCCGAGTCCGGGAAGCACTGGGGAGACGGGTACGGAAGCTGGAAAGCCGGTGACACTGGAGTTTTGGACGATTGCTTTACAGCCAACGTTCAACGATTACTTCAATGAATTGATTGCCAAGTATGAGAGCAGTCATCCTGGCGTGAAGGTCGAGTGGAAGGACTATCCTTATGATGCCATTTCGCAACGTTTATTGACCAGCACGGCCAGTGGCAAAAGTCCTGATGTTGTGAATCTCAATACCGAATTCGCCAGTCAATTGGGAAGTAAGGGAGCGCTGCTGAATCTGAGCGAATACCTGACAGATGAGGAAGCGAAGAGTTACTTTGAAGGCATTTATAATTCTACTGTTTTGGATGGCAAAGCTTACGCGCTTCCTTGGTACACAGGTACCGAAGTGCTGTTCATGAATACCAAGCTGGTGAAGGAGGCAGGCCTTGATCCGGCAAATCCGCCGCAGACCCGAGAGGAACTCGTGGAGTGGGCCCGTCAGGTCCATGAAAAGACAGGAGTGGCCGGTTATGCGCAGCAGCTTATTTCCAAGCTATTTCCAATCGACGGCATCCCGATTCTAAATGAGGACAAAACGGCTGCCGCTTTCAATACGCCGGAGGCAGAGGCGATGATCGCTCAAATGCGTGATCTGATGGCCGAAGGCGTGGTGCTGAAGGAGGATGCGGAATTCAGCAAGCAGATCCAGTATTTTTCCGGGGAGCAGGTCGCTTTTCAATTGTCGGGTCCAACCTTTATTAACTTTATCAAGAAATCTGCACCGGATGTTTACAAGAATACGATTGCGGTAACGCTCCCAACGGGCAAAGCGAACCTCCGGCTCTCCAATTCCATGGATCTCGTCGTGCCACAGAAATCCAAAAACCCTGAGCAAGCGGTGGAATTTGCCGCCTTTATTACCAATGCAGAGAACCAGACTGCCTTCTCCAAGGTAGCCAACACGCTGCCGTCGAGCAAAGCCTCCATTGAAGATCCGTTCTTTACGCAATCCGACGGATCGCTGGAAGCCGAAGCCAAGGTAGCCTCCTCTCAAAGTCTAGATAAAGCAACTGATTACATGGTCGGCGTACCGAATGCAGGAGATATCAACTCCGCATTGGCACGCGGCTTGCAGGAAATTTTGATGAACGGAGCAGATATTAAAGAAACCTTGAACGCAGTGGAGAAGGAAGTTAACCAAATTCTTAACCAAGATTCCTGAACTTAAGCGGTACAGTCTGATGAGGGGGGAGTACTCCCCCTCAATCCTAGAAGAGAGGGAGGCGGTAGCCGTGTACAAGGCGATTCGATCCGAATCTTTTGCTGCATGGGCGTTTATGGCACCGGGATTGTTGTTTCTGGCGGTTTTCACCTTTTGGCCGATTATTTACGGGATACCCCTCTCATTAACCGATTATTCTGTCATTACAGAGACACATTTCGTTGGTTTGGATAACTTTACCCGGGCCTTTCAAGATCATAATTTCCTGATTTCGCTGTGGAATTCGTTGGTGTATGTGCTGGTTGTACCGGTGATTCAAATCATTTCGATCCTCATGGCCATTCTGGTTAACAGCCGAATTCCAGGTGTCAAAATGTTCAGGGCAGCCTACTACATACCGGTTGTAACTTCCATGGTCGCAGTGGCGCTGATCTGGAGCTGGCTGTTGGGCAATAACGGCGTAGTCAATTACCTGCTGCTGAAGGTTGGCATTCTCAGTGAGCAAGTCTCCTGGCTTTCCACGAGCAGTACTGCGCTGTATGTGCTGATGTTCATCACCATGTGGAAGGGTCTCGGCTATTACATGATGCTCTATCTGGCTGGGCTTCAAAGTATTCCGGCAGATCTGTATGAAGCCGCCAGAGTGGATGGAGCTGGACCGCTGAGACTGATTATTCATGTGACGCTTCCGTTGCTGCGGCCGCATATTCTTTTTTGCACCGTAATTTCGGTGATGGGTGCCGTTCGTGTATTCGATGAGGTCTATATTCTCACCAAGGGCGGGCCGGGAACGTCCACGTTGACCTCAAGCGTATATATTTTCCAAAAAGGGCTGGAGCAATTCAATTTCGGGTATGCCTCGGCGCTTGGGCTGATCGTCAGTGTGATGGTAGCGGCGCTCAGTGTGTTGGTGTTCCGGCTGAACCGGAGAGGCGGGGTGAATACCTATTGATTCGGCATACGCTTTCGTCTAAAAAAATGAAAAAAGCCCTTCGTCATTTGATCATTTATGTACTGTTGATTTTGCTTGCCCTGTTTATGATGGGTCCTTTTCTGTGGCTGCTCAGCGTATCGCTGATGCCTGGTCGTAATGTGTTCGCGAATCCACCAGCAATTCTCCCTACCTTCATCGCTTTCGATAACTACGTGCAGGTGTGGGAGTTCATGGATTTTCCACGCTACATCATAAATACGGTGGTGATTACGCTCCTTGGGGTAGTGTTTAACATCTTCTTGTCCTGCCTTACGGCGTATCCACTCGCCACCTTTCGGTTCAGGGGACGTAATCTGGTGTTCACGCTGCTAATCTCGACCATGATTATCCCTTCGGCAACGGCGATGATTGTGCATTATTTAACGATTCAGGCCTTTCACTTGGGCAATACGTTTCTTGGGGTTGTGCTTCCGGCCGCGGTGTCGGTATTTAACATTTTTCTGATGCGACAAACGTTTCTGGGCATACCGACAGATATTCGGGATTCTGGCAAAATGGATGGAGCCTCCGAGTTCCGTATCTTCGTGCAGCTTGTCATGCCATTGGTGAAACCAGGGGTTGCCGTCATTGGTTTGCTTGAGGTCATGGCATTCTGGAACAATTTCCTGTGGCCGATTGTGGTGCTGGATGATCCGCAGAAATATCCACTGGCTGCGGCCCTGACGTATTTGAACGGTCAGTTCTCGTATAACTTCGGCTGGATTGCCGCCGGCACCATGATCTCGGTACTGCCGATTATCATCGTGTTCCTTTTCACCCAAAAATACTATATGGAAGGCATCGCCGGAGCGATTAAAGGATAAAAACACAGAAAGGGTGATCGCATTCATGCCGAAGCAGTATAAGCTAACCTTTGTTCCGTTAGATGAGCGGCCTTGCAATTATGAGTTTCCTTATTTGTTGGCACAGGGAACGGAATTCAAAGTTGAGCGTCCCCCACTTGAAATCATGGGCCTAAAAAAACGTCCGGGCGATGTGGAACAGTTATGGACCTGGTTTGAGGAGAGCTGTGCAAGGGCAGATGGAGCAATCGTTGCCTTGGATACGTTTCTCTACGGCGGGATTATTCCTTCCCGGCTACATCAGTTGGAGCCGGATGAACTGACGGCGCGTCTCGAGCGCCTTCGGGGGATCAAGCAGCAGTACCCGCAGCTAACCCTGTATGCATTCCAACTGATTATGCGCTGCCCGCAATATTCCCTGTCCGATGAGGAGCCGGATTATTACGCCGACTGGGGAAGAGAGATTTTTCGCAAAGGTTTCATCAGCCATCGGATGGAGCTGGGGATTGCGACGGATGAGGAGATCCGCGAGCTGGCCGATATCGATAACCGTCTACCAATGGAAGTGCTGGAAGATTACCTGGGACGCAGGGCCGTAAATATTGAAGCTAACAAGCAAGTGCTGGCTCTGGTCCAGGAAGGAATTATCGACTTCATGATTGTGCCGCAGGATGATTCGGCGCCTTATGGACATACAGCCAAGGATCAGGAGAAAGTGCGAGCCCGGATTACCGCCCTCGATCTGGAACTTAAAGTCTACATGTATCCTGGTGCGGACGAAGTTGGTTGCGTACTGCTCTCCAGAATGATGAATAAGGCTCGCGGCCGGATGCCGCTGGTGTACCCACGATTATCATCTGTTCAGGGGGCGTTTGTTACTCCGCTATTCGAGGATCGATTTTTCTATGAGACGCTCAAATATCAGATTTTGGCTGCAGGTGGGTTGATTGCATCCAGTGCGACTGAAGCAGATCTGGTGCTGTTGATTAGCACACCCGGAGAGACGATGGCGGAAGCGGTGTCGCAGCAGCATTCTTTTTACAGCTACGATGTATACCGAAACCTGATGGAACTGGTGGAATATGGACACTTTCTGCTCAGGAGCAAGAACAAGCCGGTGGCTGTAGCGGATGTGGGATATGCCAATGGTGGGGATCAGAAGCTGGTCAAGATGCTGCGGCAAAAAGACATGTTATTTGATCTGGCTGGATATGCCGCCTGGAATACCAGCTCCAACTCGCTGGGAACCGTCATTTCGCAGGCCATGATCTACCTGCTCTATGGTCGTACACAATCGCATCTTGATTTCCTCGCTCTCCGCTATGCTGAGGATGTCTGCTATTGTTCAGTCGTTCGGGGAGAACTTAGCAATGGCCCGGTGCAGGAGATGGGATATGGCAAGTACTTGCTCGATGGGTCTCGTGGCCTTGTTGCTGCCCGAGTAGAGGAAAGGTTGCGACAAGAGCTTACTGTGCGGATCGATACTACAGCAGGGAGTATCCAGATTACCGATTGTTATATGCCATGGAACCGGATGTTCGAAGTGGGCCTGTCTGTACGATTCGTACCATCCAACCCAGGTAAGGAAAGCAGAATATAAGAGAGAGGGTGGAAACCCTGACAAAGGTAGTGCTGGAGAAACTGCATTTGGGGCTAATTGTTTCCTGCCAGGCGCTGGCTGACGAACCGCTGCATGGCGCGGCGATGATGGCCCGTATGGCGGCTGCTGCGGAGGAAGGAGGGGCCGCGGGTATCCGTGCGAATGGTGCAGCAGATGTACGTGCGATCAAGCAGACCGTCTCATTGCCGGTTATTGGCATCGTGAAGCGCAATTACCCGGATTCTGCTGTATATATCACCCCAACCCTCAGAGAAATTGACGAGCTGCTGGAGGCCGGAGCGGATATCATTGCATTTGATGCGACCCGCCAGAGCAGGCCGGAAAATTATACATTGGAGCAAATCACCGCCTATCTGAACGCAAATGGGGTGGTTTCCATGGCAGACATCTCCATTTTGGAGGAAGCTTTATACGCTGAGTCACTTGGAGTCAGCTGTGTTTCGACTACACTATCGGGTTATACACCGTATTCGCGACAGCAGGAAGGTCCAAACTTGGAGCTGCTGGGGATGTGTGCACAGCGGTTGAAGATTCCGGTCATTGCCGAAGGGCGGATTAGTAAACCCTCTCAGGTAGAAGAGGCGCTTGATCTGGGGGCATACGCTGTTGTGGTGGGCTCCGCAATAACTCGGCCACAGCTAATTACCCGACAGTTCGCAGCAGTGACCCGAAAAGCGAGGATGAAGAGTAATGGAGATGAATGACCGAATTAATACGTATTATCCTTCCATGACCAAGTCGGAGCAGAAGGTGGCCAGGTGCGTACGGGACAATCCGGATAATATAATCTATTTGTCTGTGACTGAGCTGGCTGATTTTGCTGGTACCGGAGAGACCACGGTGATGAGATTCTGCCGTAAAATCGGGTTTAAAGGCTATCAGGATTTCAAGCTCATGCTGGCCCAAGGGCTGCCGAAACGGCAGAACCAGCCAGACGGCGAGCAGGGAGAGGACGATTACGCCGACCATTTATATGCCTCGATGGTGGGTGTGCTGCAATCCAGCTTGGGTATGCTGGATCGCAGCCAGTTGGAGCAGGCAGTAAAGTGTCTGGACAGCGCACGACATGTGCAATTCTTCGGCGTGGGCTCGTCAGGCATTACTGCCATGGATGCCAAGAACCGATTTTTGCGTATCGGGCGGCGTGCGGAAGCAAATTCCGACAGCCATATCCAGTCCATGATGGCGGTAACGATGGGAGAAGGTGATGTGGCTTTTGGCATCAGCGTGTCCGGCAGTACGCTGGATACCAACGATATGCTGATGAAGGCCAAACAAAACGGGGCTAAGGTGATTGCCATGACGAACTATGCCAAATCCCCCATTGCTTCTATTGCGGATATCTTGCTCTTGACCGCGGGGAAGGAGTCTCCCCTTGAAGGCGGTTCTGTAGGAGCTAAAATCTCTCAGCTGTTTATTATCGACTTGCTCTGCCAGGGACTGGAGCGCGAGCATGGCGATGAGACTAAAAAGATGAAGGAATTAACGGCCAGGGCGGTTATCGACCGTATATATTGAAGGGTTTGTGTGAATAGGGGGAAAGCAAATGCCGCAGGTCATTGGCGTGGATGTAGGTGGCACAGGCATTAAAGGGCTTGTAGTCAATGAAGCCGGAGTCGTTCTGGTGGAGGCTACATGTGCAACCGAGGCCCGGTTGGGCCGGAAGGCCATACTTGGCCAGCTGCGCGGGTTAGTAAGTGAACTGTTGTCTAGCTGTGAAGAAGTGAAGGCACTGGGTATTGCCTCGGCAGGAAGGGTGAATGTGGAAACGGGTGAAGTTATCCACGCAACGAATAATTTACCTGGCTGGCAGGGAATGCCACTGACACAGTGGGCAACTGCGGAATTTGGCCTGCCTTCAACTGCCGATAACGACGCCAATGCTGCACTGCTCGGCGAGGCGTGGCTTGGTACCGGCCGCGGTAAGCAGAACCTGGTTATGCTGACACTCGGAACTGGGGTCGGTGGGGCCAATATGGCATTTGGCAGGATGTTACGTGGAGTAGACTGGCGCGGTGGGGACTGGGGGCACTGTGTGCTGGTGCCTGACGGTCGGCCTTGTAATTGTGGCAAACGCGGCTGCGTTGAGCAATACATTTCCGGTAGTGCACTGATGCGGCTGGCGCGGGAACAGAAGGGCAACACGTATACTCACGGCCGAGAGATTATGACCGCTGCAAGCCAGGGAGAAGCAATAGCGTTGTACATTCTAGAGCGTTACATATCTGATTTGGCCTCGGTTATTGCGAATATATCTGCCTCGATAGATCCGGAATTGATTATTCTTGGTGGCGGTGTGACCCATGATCAGGCTATATGGTGGCCGATGCTTACCGCTAAGTTATCCTGTGTCGGGTTGGCAGACCGGGTTTCAGTGGCTGAACTCGGTAACTGGGCAGGCTGTTTCGGGGCGGCGCAGCTGGCCTTGGAACGCCTGCGTGAGGACGGTGTTGGCTGGTCTGAAGGCAGTGACAGGGAGGAGACAAGGCATTGAGTATTGAACAGGAGAAACACAGTGATATCGTCATTATTGGCGGTGGCCTTGGCGGGACTGCGGCTGCGCTGGCTGCAGCCAAGGCAGGGCTACGGGTACTTTTGACGGAAGAGACGGACTGGCTTGGCGGTCAATTGACCTCACAGGCGGTGCCGCCGGATGAGCACCGCTGGATTGAACAATCTGGCAGTACAGCATCGTATCGTGAGTTCCGCAGCCGAGTCAGAGATTACTACAGACGGAACTACCCGCTTACGGATGTCGCCAAGAGCGATCCTGTTCTTAACCCCGGCAATGGCTGGGTGAGCCGCTTGGCGCATGAGCCGAAGGTCGCGCTTGCTGTTTTGCATGAGATGCTTGCGCCTTACGTGAACACCGGTCGGATCGAGGTGCTCTATCATACCGTGCCAGTTCAGGTAGACACAGAAGGTGACCGGGTGACTGGCGTGACTGTGCGTGAAGAGCGAAATGGGGGATTAATTAAGCTCCAGGGTGCCTATTATCTGGATGCTACAGAATGCGGTGATCTGCTTCCCCTTGCGGGAGTAGAGTATGTAAGTGGAGCGGAATCTCGGCGGGATACGGGTGAGCCACATGCCCTGGATGAAGCGAACCCGCTAGACATGCAGTCGATTACCCATGTGGCGGCAGTGGATTATGTGCCGGGAGGAGACTTCACGATCCCTCGTCCGAGGGATTATGATTACTGGCGTCAGTATGTTCCCTCGTTCTCACTGTATCCGATCCTGAGCTGGTACGCTTCGGATGCCAATGATACCTCAAAGCTGAAAGAGTTCACGATGTTCCCGAATGATCAGGGCATAACCTCCCTGTGGGATTATCGGCGGATCGTTGACCCGGCTATATGGACAGAGTCACTGAATGATGGTGAAGTCACGCTGCTCAACTGGGCACTGAACGATTATTACGCCGGGCCAATCATTGGCGTATCGCCGGAGGAACGAGAGCGGCATCTGGAAGGGGCGAGGCAACTAACTCTTTCCTTAGTATACTGGCTTCAGACAGCAGCTCCCCGCCTGGACGGCGGAAAGGGTTATCCGGGCGTAAGGCTGCGTGGAGATGTGCTCGGTACGGAAGACGGTCTCGCGAAAGCACCGTATATTCGGGAATCACGGCGAATCCGAGGCGTATATACCATTATCGAGCAGGATGTGAGCAAGGAGTTGCGCGGAGCAGAGGGAGCCAAACGTTACGAGGATAGTGTGGGTGTCGGCAGTTATCATCTGGATCTCCATCCGACAACCGTGAGCCAGCGGACCTTTTATATACCGAACCATCCCTATGAGATTCCGCTGGGTGCACTCATCCCGGTGCGAGTCAAGAACTTGCTCCCAGCTTGCAAAAATATTTCCATGACCCAGATTGCGAACGGTTGTTACCGTCTGCATCCCACCGAATGGAATATTGGCGAGGCTGCTGGCACCCTTGCCGCTTATGCCATTGCACAGCAAGTAGAGCCCTCAGAGGTGAGGGCTTCGGCGAAGCATCTTCACGCCTATCAGGCACAGCTGATTCGCCAGGGTGTTCAGCTTCATTGGACAGATGCGGAGCTGGCAGGGGAGTGTTAGATAGACTTTTAAGAGAACGTTGCTATCTTCACAACACATAAGCACTCGAGATACCAAAGGGATAAAAAAATGATTCCTGTTCTGAACAGGAATCATTTTCTATAAGTCAATTAATTCTCTTTGTGCATCTGTTTTTACATAGTGTCATTGCAAATGATCGTTCTCATCAACACTGCGATGATTATCCCATGGCCTGCTGTGGGTCTTTCTTTTGTCCTACATAGATATTAGTACTTGGTTTGATGGCTTTGTATCGAATTTCAATCTCCGTGACTCCATCCTCAAATGTAATATACAACTTTTCATTATACTCCAGAGCTTCTGTATGTCTGGGCTTCACTGGTGTACGTCCCCGGACGACTGTGCAGTTCGTATCATGCCGTACCAATAACGTTTCCTTTTTACCAGCCTCCAGCCAGATTCGTCCTGACTCCGGTACCTTAACCCCAATGTCCATACGATCAAAGAGTTCACTGAGACTTACTTTTCGTCGGTCCAATGAAGTCAGTGGCCAATTCGTCACGGGAATATCTTCTCCGTTTGCAGTGGCCAAGAAGTATCCTTCCAATCTTCCGCGAAATACAGGTTTTGGTTTCAGTACAAACCAATACAGGGCGAAGATGCCACCGGCTGTGAGGAGACCGAGTCCCGTATATAGAAGTATCTTTTCACGTAAAGAATGAATTTTCAACTGGATGTCTGCGGTTACGCTCGCGCCTTCGGAATCCGTTGCGGTCACCTTGATAAATGAACTACCGGTGTGGAGCGAAGACCAACGCAGTATATTACCTTCAATGACAGCATCTCCGAGTTTGCGCTCACTCCCACCTTCTGCGAGGGCATACGTTAATGGATCATTATTGGCATCCTTAAAATAGTTGCTTAGGTCAACTTCTGTATTGCTATCGTCTTTGGATAACACCATGGACTCCCCGGTTGCTACGGGGGCCTGATTCGTAATATCTACTTCAACCGGAGTGATCTCCCGATAAAAGTCAGGACCATCAATTCGAAGACCCCATGTGTATAGATCCGATTTTGGAAAAGTGTATTTTCCCGTAAATCCACTGCCTGTATTGGTCAAAGGGATGCGCTCTGTTTTTCCGTCAGACGGGGTGACAATGAGTTCTGCTTCAAGTCCCTTGTAAACATTCAAATCCTGAATGGGTTTAGGGTCCACAGCCTGATCGTAGAGAGAGGCTTCAAATGTGATGCTTTTCCCCTTTACTGGCTGCTCCGTTGCCATATGTGCAACCGCAGACACGTTGTAGTTTCCAAGTAGGTTGATCTTCACTAAATCTCCGCTGCGCCCCTTGAATTTCAGCTTGAATTGTCCTTTGACCGGACGAATGATCTTCATTAGAGCATATTTATCAGATCGGATGAAGCTGACATTGCTGGACTGATAATACAGCTGAGCTTCAGAGACAGCATGATCAGAGAGCATGATAATGTTGGCATCCGCCATGCTTGAATTGGGGATGTCCACAGTTACCTCCTGCATTGCCCCTGTTGCTGTTACTGCTGCCACAGATACAAGAACAGATTGAATCTGATCTGCAAAAATCCGGTTGAAAATTTCAGGCAAGTCGTCTGCACTTCCCGTGATAAAGGAAGATCCACCCGTTTCCTGAGCAATTCGCTCCAGTTCAGCGGGGTTAACCGTACCATCGCGGTTTAGTCCGACGGTATAGATTGGATAATTAGCTTTTTGAGCCATCTCAATCACCTTGTCTACATCTTTGGATGAATCAGCTGGTGTTCTGCTCGACGAGCCACGCAAATCCGTTTCCCCATCAGAGAGCAAAATCATAAATGGCTTTCGTTTGTCCGTATGGGACTGTTCAAGCAAGCTCGCACCTCGGCGCAAGCCAAGTCCAAGATCTGTATACCCTGAGCGTTTTAAGCCATCAACACGATTACGAAGGTTATTTCGTGCCCCTGAGGATGATATATCCATTAGAGGTACGGATGAAGTGATTTGATCATTATAAGCTACGAATCCCAATCGGGTCTTAGGTCCACTACTCATATCCATAAACATATGTATAACTTCTTCGGCGATGCGATCTTTGTCGGTCTCATTCATAGAGTAGCTAACATCCAGGACAAACATGGCATCGAGCCCTTCATACGCGTGGGTCTTGACAGATGATTCCGCGTACATGTTGCCAATGTTCCCTCCAGGAATCAAAATGCTAATCACCAATAGGGAAAGCAGTATTTTTTTGCATTTAATTAATATCATGTGAGGCTTCGAATCTCCTTTCTGGTTTGAAAACTTCGGTACACTTTTTGGGGAATATTAAATTTTTTTGAAAAACTTTTGCTTAATCACGATATCAAGCCGTTATGCGTAGTTTTCATTAATTGAGAATAATGCAACACCGCATACTTTCAGTATTTTTACTCTTGATTAGGGGGAAAACCCCACTAGTCTTAAATCATTCAACTTCATCCAAATTATAGGATATTCTATATCATCGGCATGATCCGTAAGGAAGTGAAGCGAATTCCAAAAATTAGTTCTATAGGTATATCGAAGGTTGTAAAATGAGCTTTTAGACCTATAGTGGGTAATATTGACAAAACATATCGCTGATGATTAAGATGAATTCCATAAATCTCCAAAGCAAACGGCATAATCTGGTACATAAGTTCCAGTCGTATGTTGACAGCTCGTTCTATTGGTCTTGTGTTTGCTGGGAGTAGTGATTCTCCTGAATCATGACCGAAGGCTGATAGAGACGTGCGGAGTGTCAAAAATTGATGGAGGGGGGGAAGCATTCGCCCGCATGAATCATCATCTTGGCGGATGTTGCCTGAATGGAAATTATTAATCAAACGAACCGAACGATGCTTTTTGAAGAAATCAATCCCGAGAAGTTGGACTTGATCACCATTGTTGGTGATGTGAAGGGCATCGACAGTCTGAGTGACGATAAGATCAAGGAGATTAACGAACATCTGCTTGTTCGTAGCTTCGATGAGTTCCTGGACAAGTTCTCACCTAGCGTGTACTCCTTTTTCAATGCGGTAAACCAGAAAGTCATGTATACGCTTAAAAAGCCGGAAGGTATCCCGGACGAAGCGATCTCGGAGATCAAGATCGACCATAGTAACGACTTTCTGAGAATGCTGTTCACCCTGATTGATACCAAGCGCAGTCAAGGTATTACGAACGTTGATTTCAAGTTTGAAAATCTCCTTGATATGATTTCACCGAAAAAAGTAATGGATGACATTCGTCAGGTCCGGAAGGAAATCCATTACATGTATGGCCAGCATGAGAAGCTGGATGACGGCGATCCGAAGAAGCTGGATATCGGAGATAAGCTGAACGTCATGTTTGAAGATGCAAGCCGGAACTATAACAATGTCATGGCCATGCTTCCACTCGCCATTGAAGATATTAAGACCCGTTTGTTGCTGGGCCGTGCACAAGAAGAAACTTCTTCAGAAGCGATTCAGGTAGGGCAACTTACGATTGGTGAGAGCGGAGAATTGAAAATTATCGAAGCTCCGAAGAGTGATAACAACGAGCTGATGCTTCTTGATGAAGCGACAAGCACTGATTTGACGCAAGTATTTGCCGAAGATTACGATTCACTTTCCGAGACACCTTCGCCGTATGTACAGGATCTGGTGGTCCGCACATTCTGCCCGCTTCCTGCGGTACAGTCTGAAGTGGATACTGCTGTTGAAGTGCAGAATTACAATACATACCTGGAGTTTTACAAAAACGCCAAGGATGATTTTGTGAAAACGGTAAAACCGTTGGTCGAGAAAATATTGGGTGTCAAAATGTTCTTTGACCAATATGCGATTAAGAACAAAGGCATGCTTCCTTCCATGCTGATCTCCAATGCCAAACTGGATATGCTCGTCAAGAGCAGTAATATTCCGCGGCTTGAGACATATCTCAACACTGTCAACGCGAAGAATGATTTTACCGATACGATCTGGTTCGGTATCGTTCCTTCCGTAGAACTGGAAAATACAGGCCAAGTCAAAGTCAGCCGTGCCCGTTTCCGTGGTAACGAGAAAGTGGTTAAACAAGACGGAAACAGCATGGAATCTCTGGCAATGCTCCTGCAAGTTGTTAAGGATTACAAGGTGCAGGTGTTCTTCAGCTTTGAATCCGGGGAAGAAACCACCTTCAGCAGCATGGCTACCGCAGGTATTGATAAGTATATCGATAAATGTTCAGTGTTGACCCGTAAGGAATATAGCGAATTTGCCATTCCGAGTGCTCCAAACTTCACGATTATTCCCAAGGAGAAATCGGGAGTTGTTATCGACAGCCGCATGCTTCAGACGGAGAATGGTGTGGAACTTTCCAAGGAGAAGGAAGACATTCTGAAACTGTGGATTGAAGGCGTGTATGTTGGAGCGTCCTATGTATCTGCAGGGATTGTTGCTGCGTATCAGTGTCCGGAATACCTGAAAGGGGCTTTCAAGAACGTCAACCGTGATTATCCAGGTGTGCGTTTTGACATTGAGGCAGGGGACAACAGCTTGCGTGTTGTAACAACGATGACCAAAGAAATTTCCGGATTTACAAATACCATCAAGGATTTGATTAACCGAAAAAACTTTGGATTTATTTTCTCATCGGAAAATGCCCAAATCCAGGATAGCGACATCAAACGGATTACGGTCTATAAAGCGAGAAGCATGGCGATGTCCGAAGATGGTTTTGATTCCTTGTACAAAACACTTGTGAGTACTTACATTGAGCGCTTGCTCCGTTTCCAAACCGGTGATTTCAAGCATGAAAATATCGTCAAATTCTTCAGCAACAATCCGAGCAGTCAGAAGAGCCGGTGGTTGGGAACTCGAGGGTCGATCAATTCGATCATTCAGGAAGGCGACGACATGAGCTTTATCATCGATGAAAAGAGCAACATGTGCCATATTGACCTGGTATTTAACGGCAACGTGAAGAACCTGGAGGTCATGATTACCAAAGGCACCAGTGCGATGAAAGTGTAAGAAAACCATTGGAACAAGTCTGATTATTAAATATGATTCATCAAACAACGTATTATAGACATGTATTTTGGTGTTAGAGGCAGACTTCATCGTCTTGCCTTTATACATATATTCCGGTACCTCTCCCGAGATGGGGAGCATACCGGGCACATTTTTTCCTAATCTTAAGGAGGTTTTTATTAATGGGTTTTGTATTGAAAGTAGAAGGCGCAGAAACAATCGAATTGGGAATGGATAATATCCGTACAGTTGTGTATGACACGGATACACCAGATGATTCCAACGCTAGATCCACAGATGTAGGCGCAACACTTCGCATCAGCGGCAAAATTATCACTGCAACCGACGGTGACAATGCAGATGACACGATGAAACTTGCTTTGTGGTCCCTCGTGCCTGCTGAAAAAGCGGATTGCTACCGCAAAGTAACCCTGGAAGTGGTTGCAGCAGATCAAGTGGTACGCAAAATTTACTTGCCTAACGCATTTGTTGTGGATTACACAGAGCGCTTCGGTGATACCGAAGGCGTAGGTGAATTCAGCCTGTTCATCAAACAGAAAAAAGACAAAACTGAATTCACTAAAATTGAGGGCGGCTTCCCTGTATAAAAGGGAACAACTGTTGTCTTGGGCCAGTTCGTTCTGGTCCGGAACAACGCTGTCATGTTAAGGGGCCCTGGTGCCCCTTAATCTTTATTTACGCCCGAATACGGCAGGGAGGCAGGAAAGAATACCATGAAAGATTATTATGCCGTGCTTGGTGTAGAACGTGAAGCTTCTCCGGAGCAGATCAAGAAGGCTTATCGTCAATTGGCGAAGAAATTTCACCCGGATGTCAATGGGGGAGGTGCACAGGCGGAAGCGCGTTTCAAGCAAGTACATGAGGCATACAGTACACTCGGAAATTCCGAGCTTAGAGCAGCATATGATCAGCAGCTTCGCACTGGACGTAATAGAGGTCAAGCGAAGGGTTCAGCATCCGATACAGCCAGATCCAGTAAAGGCAATGCGAAGTCCGGGAGTGCAAATGCCGAGAAGGTGTGGTCGGATCCATCGCGGATGCAGGAACAGTTCGAACAATTTTTTGGCTATCACCCCAAAGGCAAGGAAAGTCCAAACGGTGGCAAAGCCGGTCCCAATAAAGGAATGGATATGTCCGCCATGTTTGACCGATATTTCGGAATTCGAAAAAAGTAGACCGGTAGCTCGTTATGGATCAAGCCGGTTCAGGCGGAGGTTATGGAAGTGAAACGAGGAAGGTCGGTATTGACGATGGGGCTTGACGCTTGCGTCGCCATGATTTCGTTAGCCGTGCTGTATTACATATTTATCATCAACCGGGATATGAGTGCCCAATGGGTAACTGGAATTATCGTGGTCCTCTCTGGAGGAGCATACCTGTATTTTAAATACATGCCAGCCACCAAGGTGGAAAAGAAGAAATTGTCTTCGCGTGTCGTGAAGCTAGTCCTCCTGGACGACGACGGCACAAGTGTGAAGGAATGGTATATTCAGGGCGAAACGAGTGTTTTGATCGGGAAAAGTTCGAAGAACAGCGAGGCTGACATTGATCTGTCCGATACACCCTATGCGTCTCTCATTAGCTCGCAACACGCCGTATTGAACAAAGCCTCGGGTCAATGGTTTATCGAGGATATCGACTCGGCCAGTGGGGTAGGTGTACGTAAAGGAAATCAAAGCAGAGCATCCAAATTGGAAATCGAAGAACCCAGCCTGATTGAGGCAGGAGACTTAATTTATATTGCCAATACCCGCATTTTGGTGAAATAACGTTGGCGTACATCATACAAGCTTACGGGGGAATGAAACGAAATGAGTCTGACTAGATGTGGAAACGGACATATGTTCAGCACGAGACGACACGGCAATACGTGTCCATATTGCAATCTGGCCGTTGAATCGCCAGCTACCAGTAATGGTGAGGCAGCGGGTGCAATCCCACGCGCACCTCGTACGGCAGAGGATGACAGAACGATGCCATACCTGGGCGAAACGACAGGAATTGAGCCGGTAACGGGATGGATGGTGTGCATCGAGGGTCCGCAGATGGGCCAGGATTATCGAATAATGGCTGAAAAGAACTTTATTGGACGTTCAGAAGAGATGCATGTTCGCATCCTCGGGGATAACACCATTTCTCGGCGTAATCACGCGGTGATTGTGTACGATCCCAAAAAGCGGAATTTCTATTTGCTGCCCGGCGATGCTTCTGGCCTCGCATATCACAATAATGAAGCAGTCTATTCTCCGGTGGAACTGGCTGCCTACGATGTTATTCAATTGGGACGCAGCAAATTCATTTTCATTCCATTGTGCGGTGTGCACTTTGAATGGGAGCAACAGTGAACACCTTCATGATTTTGTGGAACGACAAGGAGCTAACGCCCTACTGGGTTCTTGCGGGTGGCTGTTTGTTGATTTGGTTGCTGTTATTCGCACGAAGCCGCATTCCGGTAAGGCAGCGTGACGATAGACCGGTTGGAGTTCAGATTGGCAATGGACAGACCATTGGTGCTCGCAATGAACAGGACGATTATTTTGCCTGTGCCGTGCAGCCGCATGGTGTACTTGCTGTACTCGCGGATGGAATCAGTGGATTGTCCGGTGGAAAAGTGGCGAGTACGACTGCCGTGGAAACATTTATCCGGGAGTTTGAAGAGTTGGAGCGGTTTCCTGATCCGGAAGAGTTTTGGGATGCTTCTTCCCATGCGGCCAATCAGGCCATCCTTCGGAATTTGCTGGGCGTTCCCGGAGGGACAACATTGGTGTCTGCCATGATCAAGGGCAGGGATTTGTATTGGGGTGCGGTAGGAGACAGCATATTGGCCGTGTTTCGCAAAGGAGAGCTGCTTGCCATCAATCACAAGCATACACTGGAAAGCCAACTTGAAGAACAGTATATGTCTGGAGAGATCTCGGAGCAGGAGGCACTTGACAATCCGCAGCGCAAAAGGCTGGTCAACTATTTGGGGTACGACCATTTTAAACAAATGGAAATCGCGGACGAGCCGTTTGCACTGCAGCCGGCGGACAAGATTGTGTTATGCAGTGACGGGGTATACAACTCCCTCACGGAGATGGAACTGGAGACCATTCTGGCGCAAGATATTCCGCCATTTGATGCAGCCCAGGCCATCATTGATTTAATTGAAGAAAAACAGCTCGTGCATCAGGATAACGCCACGATTATCATTTTGGAGCAAGGATGGTAACGGATCGGGCAACGCACAGGGACGGGAAATGGGGAGACGGATGAGGAAGGAGAACAGTGAATTCAAGACGGCTTTTGTCTCAGAGGCGGGGTCTTTCCTGAAAAATCGGGATTTCTACGGCTGCGTTGAACTGGAAGACTGGGCTTGTTATGTCATTGCAGATGGTCTGGACACCGATACGGAAGTGAATAGTGCACAGATCACAGTACAGACCATTCTGGAATCCTTTTTGGAAAAGCCAACCATGTCCAAACGCAGACTGACGGAATATATCAAGATCGCACATGAATGGTTGCAGTATGAAAGCCGCCGGGTCAGACTCAAAGCGGGATTCGTTATTGTTGTAACGGATTATACACGCATGGTGTGGGCATCGGCCGGACATAGCCGCTTGTATCATTTCCGGGGAAATAGGCTTGCACTAAAAAGCAAGGATCATAGTGTAGCTGCCCAACTGGCAGCGGAAGGCCAGATTGCAGAGGATCGTGTGGATCAGCATGATGAACGCGGCAATCTGAATGAATACGCGGGCAAACCTGGCATGATCAAACCGTATGTATCCGATAAGGTCAAGCTTGCCGATGGTGATGTGCTTGTTCTATGCACCCCTGGATTATGGGAAGGCGTGCAGGATGCCGAGATGATTGATGCGGTGGAAGGTGCCAATGACCCGCAGGCGCTGGCCGACACGTTGGAAGAAGTGATGCTCAGCAAGCAACGTTCACGAATCGAGAATTATAGTGTGGCAGCCATCTATGTGAACAAGATTTTTCATGAAGAACCCAAGAACCGTAAGAAGTGGATTAAACGGATTGCCATCATGTTGATTATGCTCCTGATTTTTGGCGGAGCCGGCATATTCTACGCGGTGAAAAGCGCAGCCAAAAAAGCCGAGCTTGTCGTAGATATGCTGCAATACGAACAGAACGCTGACCAGTATGTGAAGGAACAGGAGTACGCCAAGGCCGTCTCAGATTACAGTCTTGCTCGCAACAATTCGATCAAAGTAAAGGACCCTGTGCACAAAAAGTTGCTGACTTCGAAGATGGCTGCTGCTCAGACATTGGTTGACGGCGAGGCTCATCTGAAAGAAGGGGATATTCCAAAAGCAACCGCTAGTTACACCAAAGCACTGGAATTGTCTGAGTCCTACAATATGTTCAACCGTGAAGTCATTCAGGAACGTTTGGAACAGATGACCACCTTTCAGCAAGTACAAGACTGGATCACGGAGGGAGATCTGAAACTCCAGAACGGAGACTACAGTGGAGCGATCATTTTGTATAAAAGGGCCAGAACAGCGGCTACGGAAACAGCATATAAGGAAGCGCTGAAGGAAGTTGCCACCAAACTGGAGACGGCCGAAACTAAACGGGCGGATATCAAGCGCCAATCCAGACAGCTTCAAGCTGATACGCTGGAACAGAAGGGTGACCGCTTCAATGAAGCCGGAGATTATAGTGGCGCCATGGATGCCTATGCTTCGGCACAGGAAATTTATCAGGAGATCGATATGTTGGAACGGGTGCTGGCTATGGAGCGGAAAATAAATAAGCTGGATGAGAAACTGAATCCACCTGTACCGGCGGTTGATCTTACTCAGGATGCGGCAGGGTTAGGAACAACAGATACGTCTGGTTTGAACTCGGACTGGACCGGGAATGCGGGAGGAATGAGCGCAGGCAATTCAGTGGGAAGTACTTCTTCTGCAAGTAATGCCTCTTCGGTCGGAAGTGGAACTGTGGATGCTTCTGGATCCGGTTCTTCTTCAGGGAAAACGACAAGCAATGCTAGCATTAATTCCGCATCAAAGGCTAAAGGAAGCACCGACACCACCGAGGCTGAAGCGAATGAACAGGAAGCAACGGAAGGAGGAGATTCGTGATGAAAGATATTATTCGTGACCGTCTAAACAAGATGGAGGATCTGGAACAACGTCGCATGCTCAAAGACCTCATGACAGGCGTTTTTCTTAATTTGGTCGAGTATCAGGAGACGCTAAACAAACAGATCGAGCAACGGGTGTTTGACGAGGTGGTACCGCTGGAGGAACGCCACGATGTATATGTCACATTATGTCCGCGGGAAGATTTGGACCCCATTCATGAATTTCTGTATCCGATTCTTCCGGAGGATGCTGCACCACAGACTGTTTATTTGAGCGAGGCTTCAGAAGCGCTGGCACGTAAGGAAGAGATGAATTTATTCACGTTCTACATGGAATGTGGGCAACAGGAGCTCCAATCCCTGCTGAAAAGTAATCGGACATTCCGCGGGGAGATTGTAACGAGTGAAGGCAGACATGCCATAACGGTTCGGTTGAAATCAAGTACTGCGTATATCTCCAAAATTGAAGAACTGTACCGGGTCTTTCGTAAAAACAGCCTACCATGGAAATCGATTAATGCACCCTATGTGTTCAAATTCGTTGATTGTGTTCTAGTGGGTTCAGACGATGGAGATGCATGGGACAAACAGCATGTGGTCAAAGAACTTTCAATCCATCTGGAGGAGTTTGAGTCATATAAAAGAACGAACATGATCCCCCTTTGGAATATTCAGAAGCTTGATATGAAAACAGGTGGATTCCCTGTCCCGGCTTCGGACCGCATCAATTATGAACATGTGTTACCGCTCCGCAAAACAGGGACTGAGCACGGATATTTAGTGGATGGAGACGAATCGCATATTCGATATATCAAAAGATCGGAAGAAGATATCACCATCGTATCTCCGCTGGAGAAATCCGATTCATGGACGGTACTGAAAATAGCTGGTCCCGTTACAACCCGAATCGGTAGAATGGACTTTCCGCTGTTTTCCAACAACAAACGGGAAGGGTTTGCCGGTAAATATGCGCGTCAGGAAGGACGCTCTGTACGATCCAAAGGGGAGATTGCCCGCATGGTTCATGCTTTCCAGGCAGCGGAGGGATTGGAACTGGAAGATGTGAAAGTGGTGGCACCTGGGCCTACCCTGGGCATCACGTACCCGCTTAATGGATTTGTTAGCGATCATGTCCGTGTTGAGGCAGATAAACATCGAATGATTTTAAGGTTCAGCAAACACGGAATTCAGCCAGAGCAGGCTATTTTTCTGGATGATTTGCTGAGCTTTCTGGTATCCGAGATCCAGTTGGCTTTCCCTGAATATCGCTGCGAAGGGGAATGGATGTGAGCTCAACATGAATTATATATGGGATCTGATTATTCGCGCCAAGCGTAATGGAACTGATCTGAGAGACGTAACTTTTGTTCCTGCACGTGTATATTCGCCATATATGGAATTAAGTCATACGAACCTGAATGCTTCAGACGTGGAACGTACGATTGAAGTCAATCCGTATTATCGTTTTTTTGATATTTTCAGGGATTTGTTCGATATCAATAACGAAGAGCAGGTGGAATTGCGGGAGACGCTCTTTGATTTGGTCATTCATTTTCTGGCGGATATGGATTTGATGCAGGGGATGAATAAAAGGGAGTATTACATTCGCTTCATTTTGAATGATATGCATTCTGGTGTATACGGGAAACGGATACGGCGGCGACTGGAGTTGTTCGGACGAGAGGAACAGGAAGTGATCGCCTGCAATATGCTCCGTCTGTACGATACGGGGGAGGCCGTTCATCTGCTGAGGGATACCCTTGTCCGGATGTTCCCGCGTTCAACCCTTTATGCCAATTGTGAGGAGAAGGATGAATTGCTTTTGTATATTGGTCAGGTAGAACGTACAGAAGCGAAGGAGAAGCTGGAACTGATTCTTGAGCTCTTTCTGCCGGTACGTTTTGACACGGAAATATACTGGGGGCATCATTTTGGTATTCTGGATGTGGACTATACGATGATACAGGACGGGATTGCCCTATATTAAGCAGCACCAGCAGTTGTAAGGAGGAAGTATAGATGAACGGCTATTCATACCGATTGTATCCTGACGCCACGAGCAGGGAACGTTCCAGAGGAACCATGCGTTATACGCGCGAAGAATTGATGGACATGACCACATTCCAATTACGGAACATTTGTTACAAGGAGCGACTGGTTGAGGGATTGGGGCCCCGCACGGAGCGTGAAGAACTGATTCGGATTATTCTGAAATTTTTGGGAGCGGACGATGTATTGTGGATCGATCAGTCTTTGGAAGGCGGATTCGAGCGCATACAAAAGGCCATTTCTCGTCATATGACGGCTCCTATGAGCAGTGATGGAGGTATTAGTGTGCCCGCGCGGCTGATTCTGTACGAAGGATTGAAAGTGGACAAGCTGGATCAGTACGTAGTCACGGCACCGGGTGGTTTAACCGAATCCAACGTACTTTTGGTCAATGAGAGTATGGAGCTGTGTGGCATCTTTAATCTGGTTAAGGACGAGTCCATATCCGGAACCTTTTATTTGACTGCAGGAAGTGGATCGACCTGGAAACGATCGGGAAACAGACAGTACAGTCTTCTCTTTTTCCGTAAACGCGATTCGGAATATCTATATCAGACCTATTACTCTAGCAGGCCTCTTCCTCCGGTTCATATTCAATATACTCAAATTCCACTGGCCGATCTGGACATCCGGGAACTCGAACCGACAGACGCTGTACTTGCAATTGACTTTGGCACCTCCAACACGACGGCAGGCGCCTATTTGCATAATGGTTATATTCAGGCACCTAGCAGCCAGGATTTACTGAATGGGCGGGTTCGTATGGATGCCATTAACTATGTGGCTTTCCCCGATCCTACATACAAAGACACGGACTGGATCGAGGTTCTGCCTACGGCCATCGGTGTGGCGGAGTGCTCAGATCCAGCGAACATTCGTTACGAGTTCGGCTATGAAGCGTTGCGAAGCATGCGTCGGGGAGGGTACAGCAGCCGGGCGAGTGTCTTCCGCAGCATGAAGCGCTGGGTGAACAATTACAACAAAATGGAAGAGATCGTCGATGTTCATGGCAATGCGGCCATGGTGTCTCGTATGGATCTGCTGCGTGCGTACATGAATTACATCATCCGAACGGCAGAGCATCAGTTCAAGTGCAAGTTTCGCCATGTGCATTTTACCAGTCCCGTGAAGATGAAAGCACAATTTTTGCAGATGTTCGGAGAGATGCTTCCGGATTATCGGATTGAGCAGACATATGCGCTGGATGAGGGAATGGCTGTGCTCTATAACACCCTTGCTGACGGGATGGAACGCGGTGCTTTCATGGAAGGGCAGACGTATCATGCGCTCGTGATTGATTGTGGCGGTGGAACAACTGACTTGTCATCTTGTGCATTTACGATCGAGGACGGACATATGGCGTACAAGCTGGATATCCATACTACATACGAAAATGGGGACACGAACTTCGGAGGTCACAACATTACCTATCGTATTATGCAGTTCATGAAGATCGTATTCGCCGACTACTATAGCGGACGACGTCAGGTGACGGATATCGATAGCCTGATCGAGGCACCGGGTGCGGATGTGTTCCGTCAGGTGGACGAAGAGGGTGTGAAGTCCGTTTATCAGAAACTGGAACAACGCTATGAGGAGGCAGAACATATCATCCCTACCGCGTTTGCGCGTCGAGAGAATCGTTCACGAGATGAGTATTTGCGGGTGAGAGGCAACTTCTACTTTCTGTGGGAAATCGCAGAAGAGATGAAGCAGCAATTTTTTCGCAAAACAGGCATCTTACGTAACCGATTCCACTCGGAGATGGAGGACGATGGGGATAGTGACCTGCAGATCACGACCATGGAACGTTGGTTTTTGTCTGTGGAACGTAGTGGTGAACTGAAGGATGAATATGAGTTCCCCGATGTGGTGTTTAATATCAAGGAAATTACCCAGCTGATTAAGGCTGATATTTATGAGGTGGTCCGCAAGTTTTTGGATGATTTCTATCGGCAAGGGCGGATGAGCCAATATTCGATTATCAAGTTGACAGGTCAGTCCTGCCGCATTGATGTATTTCGGGAAGCACTGAAAGAGTTCGTTCCAGGCAGAAGCATTGAGTTTCGGCAAAAACCTGCGGAAGGACGTGTACCTGATCTTAAACTTGCCTGCCTTCGAGGGGCGATTCGTTATCTGAGTGCCCGCAAAACAGGAAGCGTTCAAGCCGACATCACGCATGATGCCGCAGTAATTCCTTATACCGTAAGTGCCTACACGCATAATGGACGTGAAAAAATGCTGATCAGCAGTCTGGATCGGAGTGACGGCATTCCGGGCAGCATTTCCCGTCCATTCGAGACGGCAGAAGTGGAGTTGTACCTTAGCGGAAGTGATGGTCAACTGAGACAGAAATTCGTCTATGCCAACCGTCCGGATGCCTATAAAGAGGTGCTCTACGAAGACATCAGGGATCAGTACGGAGATAAAATCCCGCAGGATGATACGGATTCTATTGTGAATGGAGAGACGAAGTTTTTTGTTTTTCCGGATGACCGTCATTGGGGGTTTCATGTATTGCCGGTTGCCCGCAGGAATGAACGGTTGTATCTGGGGCCGCAGAAGCTGCTTCCATTTGAAACAGACTTGTCGGAACTCGACTTCTTTGACGGAATGAAGTGAGGACCAAGAGCAGAAAGGAGGGACACCGCTCATGTTCACATATTCGTATCCGCATTTTAACAAGGGAAGAATTCTGAAAACATCCATGTTGGAGGGGCTACGCGATTTCCCCAGAGACTACATCGAACTGTATTATCGTGGTTATGCAGATGGCATTCTTGCAGGTACAGAGGTAGAAGTGTTCCCGGACAAGTTGGTCGTCTCCCCTGGGATGGTGCTGCATAAAGGAAGGCTTTACATGCTGACAGAGCCTATGGAACTGGCATACCAAGCTACGGGTCGGGTCAATGTGCTGAAGCTTCGGTTTACTGCGGAGGAGACCGTGAGTGACATGACGATAAGCCATTCGGAACTGCTCTTGGATGAAGAGACAACATGCACATCTGGAGAGTTGGAGCTCGCTCGATTCAAGCTGAAGGAAGGGGCCCGGCTGCGGCGGGACTACCAGACCTTTGCTGACTTGGCAACGGAGTTCAACACACTGCATGTCATTCATGTCCCTTATGCAGCCGAGGGGGCAAGCACCTTATCACCAGTTGTCATGAAGGATTATGCCGAGAGATTGCTTCGAACGGGCACCTCTGATCCCCAGGATCTGGTCTTCGCCATGATGTGTCTCAATGAAGGAACAGTTGCACGTAGCGTCATTTTGCATCACATTGCCAGTCGATTGGGGCTGGAGTATAGAGAATACGATAATGCCCAGATTCATCGATATCTGGATCGCATACTGGCGAATGTAGGTCGGGGAACGGGACGTTCGGGTATGCCGGTGGGCGGACCGCATCGAATGATTGTGGATTGAAATTTTCAAGAGAATGGGAGGATGGAAACGATGAAGCATTGGGATGAAAAAATTGTTGCAATGATGAATGGCGTGACAACGGATGCCCCTGAAGATGGATATGGACATATTCCGGAAGAACCAGAGCTGGACTTAACGGCTGCTTTTTTACAAATTGGTGGTGAGCCCTATTCATTTCAAGAAACGGAGCTGCTTGAAGGAAAGGCCCGGATGATGCTGCCACGGACCTTCAAGCCTATGTCTGAGCACATGATGAATCTAAAGTATCCTTCACAGCACAGACCCAGTACGATCTACACGAATGCAGAAGGCACGATTAATATCGCCGTGAATCACACGGTTAACCCAC
Organism: Paenibacillus sp. O199; assembly: GCF_001636635.1. Lineage (NCBI taxonomy): Bacteria > Bacillati > Bacillota > Bacilli > Caryophanales > Paenibacillaceae > Paenibacillus > Paenibacillus sp. O199. The sequence continues at coordinate 11,433 of NZ_LGRP01000042.1, read as the reverse complement.
TGCCAGAGGAGGATCTGCCTTTGTTTAAACAGAGCATGATTCAGATTTTGCGGCGAACGCAGAAGCTTACCAAGTGGTACGGGGATGATGATCGCACGGTGGGAGAACGTGCTGCGGCAACTTGCGAATTTTTGACTCCTGTCGTGAATGCGAATCTGTATCATCTCATGCTGTTCACTTCGTTGGATGAACGGGCACTGATCTTTACCTTCAACTGCACAGATCTGGAACTGGACGATTGGAAACGTGTGGCTTCCGCCATGATGAACTCCATCCGTTTTGAGATCGATGAGGAAAGGGGCGATGTAATTGAGTATTGAAGCGTTGTCTTACAAAAATGTGAGAGTAAGCCCGTTCGAACTGGTCAGTCTGCATGAACTGGTTATTACCAAACAAATGAATGATCACGCATGTGTGAAGTTCACGGGAATTGTGGATGAAGAAAAAAAGGATACATACGTGCGTTTAAGCGGTTCGGATACGCTCGTCGAGATCAGTCAGATCGATGAGGAAGGCAGTACATCTGTACTGTTCAGCGGTTTGATTCTAAATGTTGGGGTGATGGTGACCGGTGGCGTCTATATGCTCGAAGTGGAGGGCATCTCTCATACCCATGAACTGGATATCCGTAAGAAAAGCCGTTCGTTCCAAAATCATGGCATGACGTATCCACAGTTGTTAGACCAAGTTGCGGCTGACTATCCCAACATCGATATCATGGATGCTGCAACAGATGGGGCAGCCATTGGAAAGTTCACCCTTCAATATGAGGAGACGGACTGGCAGTTTCTGAAGCGTATTGCATCCCGTCTTCGAACGGGTTTGATGCCTGCATCCGTATTTGATACTCCCAAATTCTATTTCGGTGTGTTTGATACGTCATCCAAGGGGAAGCTGGAGGATTTCAATTACAGAGTCCGCAAACGGATGGATAAGTTCCGTTACACCTCGCAGAACACCAAGGTTGAGGTTGGCGAAGAGGATTACGTGTATTACGAAGTGGAGACAAATCGCGTACTGGATCTGGGAAATGCCATCGAATTCAAGGGCAAGCTTCTGTATGTATATGAGGCATTTACCGAAATGAAAAATGGTCTGCTCAAGCATCGTTATACACTCAGTACGCATCGGGGACTCCGGCAAAATACATTCCATAACGATAAAATTATCGGAGTTTCGCTGCAAGGTGTCGTCATTGGCATCGACAAGGATCGATTGAAAGTACATCTGCACATTGATCCAGCGCAAAACGAGGGTGAGGCGCATGCATTTCCCTATCAGTCCGTATATACGGCGGAAGGAAACAGTGGTTGGTACGTGATGCCCGAAAAAGGGGATCATGTGCGGGTTTATTTTCCCGGTAACAAGGAAGAAGAAGGGGTAGCTACGAGCTCGGTACGCCAAAACTCGGACGAAGGCGAGAGCAACAAGCTGAGTAACCCGGATCATAAATACTTCCGTACCGCCGCTGGTAAGGAATTGAAGATGACACCCGAAGAGGTGATTGTTACGGGCAAAGACGGGGAGATTTTTATTCGGCTGAGTGAAGGCGGAGGTATCGAAATTATTAGCAGTCAGCAGATCACGATTTCCGCCAAGGAAGATATCATGATGAATGCTGAGAAAAGTATTGTGTTTTCTGCAAAAGAAGAAATCAGCCTGACCTGTAAAGAGAGCAACATCAAAATGGACGGAACAACCTCATTGGTGGGCACAGAACTGAAAACCAATTAAAAGTGACTAGAGTTCTACTACAAATCAACTTCTGGAATGTTCTTATAACAATGTATTGGTGATCTTTAAAAAGGAGAAAGGAGGAATGCTCGTGACTACTGCGCTTGTGCAATTCAAGCAAGAGATCGTAATTCCACTACGCAACCAAGTGATGCTCCGCTTCGAGCAGATGTATCAGCAGAATCGCGAACGTTTGAAAGAAGAGTTTCTCCGTCATTTTGCCAAGCAATGTCAAATCGTTCTAAATGCGCAGAAGATCGGTGAACATGGAGCGGTGGGACATGTTACATATTCAATGCTTCGAACACGACTAATGGACGGCCAGGCCCTGTATTTGACCGAAATGGCTGACGAAACGTGGTTATTTGATCCCTCTCCCATTGAAGGAGAATATGATGCTTCCTGGGCATTTGGTTATCTGGATGTGATGCTGGCTAGTTGGGAAGAAGAATTGCATCGGCCCGGTTCGCTCTATGCAGGCTCCATTTCACGACCAGATCTGGAACATATACTCCTGAAGGAAGCTGAACACGGACACGCCTATGTGACGAATCTGATTCATCTGGCAATGCCGGAGGCTGTGCAATGTGAATCGTTTATCCATCTGGAGAAGTGCCCGTCCTTTGAAGTTCGGGTAGGTGAATATCTGGATGTGAGCGAATCCGTGTACAAAACGAATAGTGATCCAGGCGATGAATCAGAGATGCGAAAATGGCTTGCTGAAAGAATCGAGGGAGCCTACGGATATGCGGCTTTGGAACATCTGGATCTGGCTGGAGGAGATTATAGCGGGATGGATTTCCGTTACTCAGCTTTTCGCAATGTGGCGTTTGGAGGGAGTCAATTCGAAGCCAGCAATCTGTTGAATACCGTCTGGGAGCAATGTGACTTGACGGATACCCGATGGAATAGAAGTCAGATGTATGGTGCTCGTTTCCGAAAATGCAGGATGGTAGGTGCCATATTTTATGGCATAGAGGCGAGGCAGGGGTTGGCTGATCCTGAGATCTGGGAGATCCCGGGATTTCATCGGGTTTCGTTTGCAGGGGCGGATCTGAGAGAGGCAGATTTTGTACTCGCGGATCTTCAAGGAGCGGATTTTACGGGAGCGTTGCTGGAAGGCACTGTGTTTGGCGTATGCAACTTAGCAGATGCGGATTTCCGTGGAACGGATGTGTCCAGGGTCGATTTTACAGGTTCGCATTTGGAGGGGGCGCAGATGGATACCGGAGCTTCCTGTCCCATCCAGGGTCGTCCCGCAGCCCGGAAACGAGAGGGCCTGGAGCATATCGATGGGACGATCGAGGACCAGTTAGCCTACTTTATGGAGCGGAACTTACAGCAGAAGGGGCGGATGGCATGAGAAACGATTGGTTCCGGATCATGCAGGATATGCGTGTAACAGGGGCTCTTGAACCGATTGGTGTCAAAGGAATTATTCAGCCCGAGTGGATGAGAGGCGATCACTTGAATGAACTGGAACAAGCAAATTTGCAGTTTACGATTCGCCCTAATCGAAATCCTGTTCCCGTAGATCTGATCGAGCGGCCGTATCCGTTATGGTCTGATGAGCTTAAACGTTTGCTGAGTACATTCGCTCCACGCCTGATGTTCAGGTTGGCTGGGCTGATGGATATGGAGAGACAGCAGTTACACCCTTACTGGTTCATGGTGCCGCCACAGCTGGCAGCACTATCCATGGACAGTACATTTGACAGCAGTGGCAAGTTGAACGTACTTCAGGTCGATGGCGAACGATTGAGCAGCACAAACTGGCCGATTATTCAGTTGACGGACGAACGATTGAAGGAAACCGTGATCTTGGTGAACTTGGCACTGGCTGAAGCAATTTTGCGCCGGGACTATACCGGTTTGCGTTTGCAACGCGTGGATCGGGTCGAGAGTCCGAACTATTAACGAATCTTTAAAAATGATCTGGGAGAAGGCCCAAAGAAGGAGGAAAAACAATGGCTGAAGCAATTGGCGCGACACGACCCGATGTTATGGATGAAGGTGCCGGGGGCCCAACGTATGTTGTGGCAGGAGCGATATTAAGTTGTTCTTGCGGTACGCAGTTAAATCGATTAAAAATCCCTTACAGCCACGGCGTTCATTTGAAGGAAAAAGCACAATTGAACGTGGCTGATGCCACACCCATGATACACATCATGCCTTTTGGAAATTGCACAAGCCAGTTGAATCCTGTCGTGCAGACCGGCGAATTCGACATTGAGGGCGTTCAGAAAGCACCCTGTATTCCGTCCGTGTCTACACCGTGGATGGATGGCAAAACCGATGTGCTCATCGAAAATGAACCTGCCTTATTAAGCACCTGCATGAATATGTGCCTCTATGGAGGTTACATCCAGATTGAAGATGATGGTCAAGAGCTTGGCGGATCTTCCATAGGCGGCACAACCGGGTTCGGCGGTAACATCAGGTAACGTACATCTTAGAATATAGCTGAGTCCTTTCTTCCGTGTGCTGACATTGCTAGAGGAAAGAAGTGAGACAATGAGTGTAGTGGAAGCGGCTGTGGGTATGGGGAATATCCGATGTATATCTCCATACACGCTGCAGCATATACAAGATTTGCGTATCGAGCGCAAAGCAGGGGATCATGCCCGCCTGTATCTACAAGGCATCATCCCGGAAGAACATCAAGATCGGGATCTGAACATACTGGCTCAGGATGAGACAGTGTCCCTGGTGGAGATTGGGGATCAGGGGCAGGAAGTACGCAAACTATTCCAGGGACTCGTGCAAGATGTCAGCATCCGCCGAGTTCAGGGGATATACATATTGGAACTGGAGGCTGTGTCCTATTCCTATTTGCTGGACATTGAACCTCGTATTCGTTCGTTCCAGAACAAGGATCAGGACTGCGAAGATGTCATTCGGCAGGTACTGAAAGCTTACCCGAAATCGGATGTCATTGATTATGTGAGTGGAAGTTCGAAGCTTGGGGCTTTGACCCTCCAATATCGGGAGACGGATTGGCAATTTCTACGCCGATTAGCATCCCGGTTCGGCGCAGCGATCATTCCCGAAATATCGGCTGATTCTCCTAAATTATATATTGGGGTGCCAGATGGTCGGTATACGGAACTGCCTGATCAGGCATATACGCTAAGACGGGATATGAGAGCTTTAAAAGAAGCCTGGTCTGTGGGAGCCTCTGATGTATCGGAGAAAGACTTTACGAGTTACGTGCTGGATACCCATCGCTGGTTGGCGCTCGGAGATACCGTTCTCTTCCACGAAGAAGAACTGAAGGTCGCCGCTTGTACCAGTCGAACGGTAAGGGGCATGCTTCGGCATACCGTCACACTTAGTCCGGAAAGTGGCATTCGGCAAAATGAAATTCGGAACGATGACATTGCAGGGGCCGCACTGGAAGGGAAGATCATCGGGGTTACCAAAGATACGGTGAAAGTTCATCTGGATGTGGATGCTGACCAATCCGAATCGGAAGCAAGCTGGATGCCGTATTCTGCGGTATATGCCGGAGATGGCGGCGGGTTTTACAGTATGCCGGAAGCGGGCTCCGCTGTTCAGGTGTATTTCTCCAGTGGGCAAGAGAGTGATGCATTTGCGATGGGCTCCGTCCGTCGTGGTAGTCAGCCTTCCCCGAAGACCGCTGATCCAGCCACCAAGAGCTGGGGAACCAACTACGGCAAAGAAATGAAGATGACCGATTCAGAAATGTCCCTGATCGCGACGGAAGGAAGTCTGTTCATCACGCTGGACGGCGGCGGGGTCATGATTCAGAGCAATAGCGGAATTGTTGCATCCGGCGGGCAGGAGATTACGCTAGAGAGCGAGAAAAAGATAGGGATCGAGGCTCAGGAGACGATCTTCCTTCAGTGCGGAGACAGCAGTATGATTCTGGACGGCATGACGGATCTGAAGGGCAGCGAAGTGCTACTGGACGGATTGATCAAAATGCCCGTAACCGTGGAGGATCTGGAGCCGGTACCAGAAGCACCGTTTGTGTCCGAGGTGCAGATGGAAGAGGAACCGGAAGAGGAGAAAAAAGGT
>NZ_LGRP01000042.1:2342-5648 GCF_001636635.1 Paenibacillus sp. O199 | reverse complement strand
ATTCGGATACAATTACCAAAGCTATGATTCTTTTGAGTATGCTGAATAGTAAGTCGAAGAAGAACCAGAATCAGGGAATCAGCACAAACAATAAAAGCTCTGGGGATTCAGGAAGTTCCAAACCTTCAGGGGATAAGGACAAGAGCAAGAAAGACAAGGATACGGGCAACAAGGATAAGGATGTGCCTAAGGATAAGACGAAAGAAAAAGACAAAACGAAGGATGATCCAAACAAACCTAAACCGAAAGAGCAGGAAACGGATAAATCTAAAGGGAAAACTGGTGATGATTCGAAAGATTCGTCAAAATCAGCTACCAAGAAGGATAAATCTGAGGGCAAACCTAAGGATATAGATGATATTGACTACGGGAGATATTTGAAGAAAAATATAGGAGAACCACCAAATGATATGTATGATCCACATGCGCATCATATTCTATTTAAAAAAGGTAATGGGAAAAACACAAAAAGAATTGGTTAAAGAAGGACACGAGATTCTCATAGAATATGGTATTGATCCAATAATGGGTTTGGAGAATCTTGTATGGGCACCTAATAGAGTAAAAGGACAACATGGAATTGAGGCACTAAGATACGTTGTAGACAAGCTGAAAGAAGTTAAGGAAGCTGGCGGAGATAGGGAAGATATGGTTGAAATGCTAAGAATACTAGGTGACATTGCAAAACGAAGGAGATAATTTTATGACAAATATAAATATTGCTAAAGAACTGCGTTCATCTATTAAACAAGGGGAAGTTGCAAAGGTAACCCAAATTATTGAACATGATTATGAGCTTTTAAATATTATGACCCCTTTTGGTACGTGGCTTCATGTAGCATCTTCAGAAGGTAAACTAGAAATCGTAAAAAAACTGATTGAGTTAGGGATTGATATAAATAGAAGAGGGGGAGCCTATGATGGAGGCGCTCTAAATGAAGCTGCCTCGAAAGGTCATTTGGAAGTTGTAAAGTATCTTCTATCATGTAAGGCAGATATGGATGTCAGTGAACCGGAGAGGAATCCATTATTCGGAGCCATCAGTAATGGCCATACGGATATTGCTAGATTGTTAATCCAATCGGGAATTGATACAACAGTAAAATACAGTGGTAGTTCTATGAATAATGTAGATGCAATTACTTTTGCTCGAGAACAAGGACAAAATGAAATAGTTAATTTTCTTGAACACAAAAATGGAAACTCTCTGTCCGGAAGAACTATGGAATCAAATGATCATGATTGTATACTTGAGCATATAGCCATTTTTTTTGGTTCCCCGCAGAAAACATTAAGAGAAATTATTCCAGGAAGTAATGTTAGTGTAAATATTCATGTGATACCTCCATCTCAAAAAAATGATTTTTTAACACTGGTAACTACAGGTATGAGCGATGCACCAATGGACGAATCATCGGGTGCAAGTGAATTTAATTATTCAGAATTGATAATTAAGTTACCATCCGAATGGCCAGTTGAAGATTTAACAAATCAATCAGAATATTCTTGGCCATTTTCTTGGTTGCGTAAAACTGCTCACATTCCACATCGATTTGATGGTTGGTTGGCTGAAGGTGTAATTCTTCCTAATGGTGAGCCCCCGCGGCCTTTTGCCGCGAATACAATGTTATCTTGTATAATGGTATCAGGAGTCCAAGAGCCTGGCCTTGAGAGGCTTGTTACCCCACAAGGTAAAATAATTAATTTTTATACTTTAGTTCCAATTTATGAAGAAGAAAGAAATATAGAGTTAAAAAATGGCTATGAATATTTACGAGTTAAAATGAATGAAAAGGTCACTGATGATGTAGTGAATATTAACAGACCTAGTATTATCTCGACTCTCCAATAAATCTATGCAAGTAATTAAAATATAATAATTCATTTCTTATGCAAAAATGCAAGCTTAATGTACTATGTATATTTGAAGTTTTAGCGAAATAGTTTCTTCAGGTGATAGAGATATTTCATTAGAACATTTGCGTGTTGAAAACTTAAAGCGGAAACATAAATTACTAGCAAGAAAAGCATTCTCTAGTTGTTTGAAGAAAACAGAGAGTGTTTTTTTGTGATGATTGTGGACAGCTCTGGTGACGCGAAGAATAAGAAAAATATGAGATAAAGCTATGGAAGATGCTTCAAATAATCAACCTCCATATACTAAGAAACCAATGCTCCCAAAAATTATAAAAAGCAAGTTCGTAACGAGGATGGCATAAAGACTTATACCTTTAAGTATAAAAATTGAACTGATTAAGGATATCATTGGAGGATACTAAAATGGCCAAATTACAAGCAAATATTCAAGTCGAAATTGATGCAATTGTCAATGAGAGTAACGAGTTATTTCAAAATGGAAAACATAAAGAATCTACTATATTACTGGAAGAAGCCTGGAGTTTAATACCAGAGCCGAAAGGTATCTATAGCGAAAGTTACCATATAGTAAAAGATATTGTTGACACATGTATTCTTTTAAAGGACTTCAATAAAGCCTACGAATGGTCTAAAAATATTTTTATCACAGGATTTATGCGTTTTGATACAGGAGATAAAGAATTTATTTCGGCAAAAGCAGCCTATGCATTAGGGGAGTTTGACCTTGCCAAAGAATTTTTTAGTTTTGCATTTAAAAAGTCTGAAGGTAGATGTTTTGAAGGTAAAGATCCTAAATATCTTGAATTCTTTAAAAATTAAAATATTTCTTGGTTTTGATTGGAAATTAAGTGTAACGTGGAAAGGATAATTGGTAGTAGACATCAAACATTCTCTGGTTATTTGTGATAAATCGGAGAGTGTTTTTTTTGTTTGACTATGGTTACCCAGATGAGCCTTGTGTCCGAGGTGCAGGTGGAAGAGGAACCGGAACTAGAAGAGGAGAAAAAAGGCTTCTGGGGTAAAGTGCTGGATGTGACTCAGACCGTACTGGACGTCGCCGGTATGATTCCGGTCATTGGTGAAGTCGCCGATTTGGCGAACGCGGGCATCTATGCCGCACGAGGGGATTATACGAACGCGGCCTTGTCCGCTGCAGCTGCCATTCCGTTTGTGGGATGGGCGGCGACCGGAGCCAAGTTCGCGGTGAAGGGTGCCAAGTTAATCAAAAAAGCTGGCAAAGTTATTGACAGTGTTGTAGGTGTAGCAACAAAGATTGCGGATAAAGCGGGTCAGGTAGCGAAGGCGATTGGCGATCTGGCGAACAAAGCCGGAGATGCCATTTCTGGTGCACTAGGCAAGGTCATGACCAAGGCGAAGGGGCTTATGAGCAACTTTAGTCCAGCGGATCTGGCGAATAAGCTAAAAGGT
>NZ_LGRP01000042.1:2074-2332 GCF_001636635.1 Paenibacillus sp. O199 | reverse complement strand
TTGGCGAACGCGGGCATCTATGCCGCTCGAGGAGATTATACGAATGCGGCCTTGTCCGCTGCAGCTGCAATTCCGTTTGTGGGCTGGGCGGCGACCGGAGCCAAGTTCGCGGTGAAGGGCTCGAAGTTGCTGTCCAAAGCAGGCAAAGTTATTGACAATGTGATGGGTGTAGCCAACAAGGTCATGGACAAGGCCGGGCAGGTAGCGAAGGCCATGGGAGACCTGGCAAAGAAAGCCGGGGATACCATCTCCGGTGCG
>NZ_LGRP01000042.1:0-2064 GCF_001636635.1 Paenibacillus sp. O199 | reverse complement strand
GATCTGATGATGAAGTCGCCGAAACTGGCGAATGCCCTTAACAAAGCAACTGATTTCACACATGGCCTGATGGCGGATGTGATGTCTGATGCGATGTTCTCTGCCGCAATAGATATGCTCGGTAATTATGCGGATTCGAATATTTTGATGTCCGCAATGTTGATTATGAGCAACTCCGGAGGCGGGAAGAAAAAGAAACCACAAGGGAAAACTCAGAAACAAATCAAAAAAGAAGTTGAAGATTTAGATAGAGAAATAAAGAAACGCGAAAAAGAAGGGGCAAGTAAAGAAGAACTTAAGAAATTAAGGCGTGAACGGAGTAAGCTGGCCAATAAGCTGGATACACCAGATGATATTAGTCATAATTACGATGTATCCAATGTAGAAGGGTATGAGCGGAAAATAGATAATTCAAAATATTATCATCATGATAAAGGTGACTTTGGAGAGGAAGTAGCCAAACAAATTGCTAAGGATAACAACTTGGGCAAGGATATTTCGGATTTATTCCAAGTTGGTCGAAATGGTGTAGATGGAACGTTTTTATCCAAAGGCCCACCACCTAAATTAACAATGATTGAGGCCAAGACATCGGAATGGGGAAATTTCTCATACTCTACAAATCAAAAATTAGGAGGAGAAGGTTACTTTGAAAATATGTTAAAAAGTAAAGATTCAAGATATTCTGAATTCAACGAAAAATACGATAAATTATTGAAGGAAAATCCTGGATTGGAATTTGATTATATCAGAGTAGAAACTGATGTTTCTAAAACTAAAGTTGGTTTCGGAGTAGATGTTGTTAAAGTTAAAGACTGGAATAGGTCACTCAATTAACAAATAAGGAGGAACAAATGGTAAATCTCAAAAAAATGAAAATGGCTTATAAAAGGTATGTCAAAAATTTTGTTGATGGCATTACATTGGATAAAACACAGATGAAATATGAAGAGGCTAAAAGTGAAAATAATGCTATTGTAGAAATCAATGAAACTGAAAAGGATCATATATTATTAATAAATATGTATAGAATTTCTTCCTATTGGCTGTCTGTATGGAAAAATGAGGTTTTGATTAATAATAAGAACAGTACAAAGGGATTAAAACAGATACAGCAAGTTGTATTTTATCAATGCATGTGTAGGCATATTTATAAAGACCGTTATCCAAAAATGAAGTTGATTGATTACTCTTTTGAATCCAATATGATAGGCTTAATTCATTTAAATATGTTTGGGTGGTCGAAGGAGGAGGGAATATTCTTTGATTTTATCGCCGATCATCTTGGAGAAAACATCATGGAGGCAAATGATTGGAAACAACATATTTGGTTTTTGCTAGAGTTATATCTGCAATATACAAACAAAACGATTTTAGGAACCAATGATCATGTTCATTCGGCTGTCAGATCAACATTAGAGGATAGAGATAAGCGTTGTGACTTGATTCCAGAGGAACTTGGTATCTATAGAGAAGTGCTAGATCGTTGGAATACACCTGATCTAGACGAGATCACAGAGTTAATCGCTAAGATGTCAGATCATCATTCTACCTTGGCTTCGGATTTAGGAAATTCACTGGAGTTTGGTGATTTCGATTACGCTTTTTATCCATACGAAATTCTCTTCTTGCTTCATGTACGAAAAAAACAAGGCTTGCCCAATCCGAACCATTTTGATGATTTCTTGATGAATACACCTGAAGCTACAATTGATATACAAGACCCTGAACCATATCCAGAGTTAGATCCACTACTGAGAATGATCGATGACTTTTACCGCAAAAATTATCCTGAATATATTCCTAATCAACATGGAGACCTATTTCAATAAGAGAGGAGGGCAATGATATGGAAGAGGAAGATTTGGTGCCTTTGATTTTCAAGGATCAGGAGGACGTTGAACATATCTTGAATGACCCGGACGAGTCACTGGCGTATTTCAGTATGTTGAACCACGGTTTGGCGACGAAGAGGTTTTTGTTTCTGGATTATAAAGGAGAAGAGAGTCATGAATCTTGGACTATGAGTTCGATCACGACATTGAACTGGGAACCCCAGATGAG
>NZ_LGRP01000074.1:0-6452 GCF_001636635.1 Paenibacillus sp. O199 | reverse complement strand
CGCAATCCCAAGAGATTGCCCGCCGTTTGGCCGCCGAAGGAATGTCCGGCTGCTGCTATTCGGCTTCGGTCAGTGCGTCCACTGAGGCCTGGTACGGCAGATTCAATAAGGTCTAAATTATCGAGGATTCGCTTCATGTCCTCGACTCGGTAACGCCAAATCCGTGGTTTACGGGGATCGTCATGAGTAAGGCCAACAGTTCTCGAATCGAGGAACGTAGGTTGAATGACCACGAAACCGTGAGCAGCCCAGAAGTCGGTCAAAGGGCTATAGCCGTCAAGCGAAGATCCGTTACCGTGTGCGAAAAGAATAATTGGCAAATTGCCTCCAGTTGTTGGGGCGGATATTTTCACTAACAAATCCTCACCACGACCTGGGGCTTTTAGTGCTATCGATTTCACAGAGACGATGGTAGAGTGAGCGCTCATATTGATTTTCATATTAAATATCCCTTCCTTTCTCTTTAAACAATTAAAATTTATGAGTTCGCCTATGTTCTGCTATAGCAGAACATAAGTGGAACGTTGTTCCTATTATATGCGGAACGAAGTTCCACTTGCAAGATATTTATTAAACTTATAACATCCACAGTATTTTAGATTACATTGGATGATGTAATGAGTGGATTCTACAGGCCCTGTTTCAATGTCCAATTTGAATATGGAATACTCTTTTGTTTGAAGCTATGATTATGTCTTGTTAATATGAAGAATAGGACAGTAGCTAAATTCCATTGACGTAATGTAGAATTAACTTATGGGGGATATAACTTATATGAACGACAAAACGGAAGATCGCAGTGAAGGATTGGAGCCTCGTCAGCAGACAGTTCGAAGCGTGCGTGCCGATGCACAACGCAACATTAATGCTTTGCTCCAGTCAGCAATGACAGTGTTCGCAACCTCGGGGGTAGACGCTCCAGTTCGTGAGATTGCGGATAAGGCTGGCGTAGGGGTTGGAACTGTTTACCGTCATTTTCCACAACGTTCAGACTTAATTGAAGCTGTTTTTCGTCAGGAGATCGATGCTTGTGCAGATGCTGCAGTAGACTTAGCTGATAAATATAAACCTGTTGAGGCACTGGAGCGATGGCTGTTGCGTTACTTGGAGTTCATAGCAACTAAACGAGGACTCGCTGCAGCTCTACATTCTAGCGATCCGGCATACGAAACCTTACCTATTTGCTTTGTAGAGGAATTAAGTCCAGCTCTAAAGACTTTGATTGAAACAGCAACAGCTGCAGATGAAGTACTTGCCAATATTACACCAGATGAATTGTTGTGGGCGGTAGCAAGCCTAAGTACGGCAGTAGACAACGATGATATAGAGCATGCAAAAAATATTGTTTCTCTGCTTGTAGATGGGTTGCGTTACCGTGCTCTCTGAAGGGGATATCGAGAGATTCGGTATGTAGTAAAATAAAAATTACGCATGGTACCAGCTCCATTACCTAAGCACTTAGGGGGATGTTGATAAACTCAATATGTCGAGAGACATGAGCAATGCCCTGTAAAGCCGCTATTTTAGTGGCTTTTTTATTATAAGGAATCAAGTTCTTTTCCCATTTTGTTTACATTGAAAAAGAACCTTGGCGGCAAACTGGCATCGGTACTCTACCGACGTCAGTTTTTTTAGTTTCCGTTGCCTGCTCCCCCAATATCACTTAATGATGATATACTTACCTCATGAATAATGATATTGATAATCAATATCAATCAATGGTTGATATATAGAAAAAGTGTAATGAGGGAGCGCGGATAGATGCAAGAAGAAGCAGAAGCAAGCCAGGTATTTACACCGGAGATGATCGATACGATGGCCCGTATTTGGACACGTTCGATCATTACATTAATAGATGTACGCTTTCAGAATGTAGCGTCCCAAACCCCTTTGGAGCAGTACAAAATGCCTAGTAGCATGTTTATCTATGCATATGGAGGAGAAGCGCAAATTCAACTGAATGAAACCACATTTGCAATGGAACGCTTCGGTTTAGTTCACGGCGGGAAAGGGAGCCTGCTCAGTATTTCGCCAAAAGGGGAGATTGTGAAGACCTTTATGGTGTTTTATAAAGCAGAATCACCTCTTTTTTTCAAGAGGCACCTGCAGCAATTACTGGAGGAAGTGAATCCATTCGTTCAACAGTTTGGTTATACACCAAGTAATCCTATCTTGCTACTCGATTGGTTTCAACAGTTGATGAATGGTTGGAAACGCGGCAAGGCGATGGATCAGCTGCAGGCCAAAAGTTTTCTATATCAATTGGTTCATGGGGTATACAGAGATTTTGAGAGTGGTGAGATTCGGTATCTCCAGCCAGATCCAGCCTGTTCTACCAAGATATATCTCGATAAACATTACATGCAGCCGATTATGTTTCAAGAAATTGCCGATATGTTTGGGATCAGTGGTGGGCAATTGACACGGCTGTTCAAAAAGAAGGAAGGGATGAGCTTACAGGAGTACCTCATTCAGAAAAGGATTGAGGCTGCCTGTCAGGAATTGAAGCATACAGAAGCAACCATTAAAGAGATCGCAACAGGATCTGGTTTTACAGATGAGAAAAATCTGTTTCGGATGTTTAAGAAGTATTACAAGATGACACCAAGTGATTATCGGAAAATAAACGCACTATCCATGCAGGTTGATGGTATTGATAATGATTCTCATTTTCTTTACTATGAGAGGGAACTAGCGGGTCTAGTCCAGTCTTATAGAGAAGGGGAATCAACTATGTTTGGAAAAGTAAGAAGTAAAGAAATGATCTTGGCGGCGGCAATGAGCTTGATGTTTTTATTGTCGGCATGTGCGTCGGGAACGCCATCGAATAACGGGGGAACGGTGAATCCAATCCCTGCGCAGACACAACAGACAACACAATCGGAAGTATCGGAAACGAAAGCTTCAGAAGCAGTTTCGCAGACGAGAACGATATCCACAGTAAAGGGTGACGTTAAGGTGCCTAACAACCCTCAGCGTGTTGTAGTCGATTATTTGGTTGGCGATGTAGTGGCTCTAGGTGTAACTCCACTAGGTGTGGCGAGAGCGGCAAGGGACGGGAAAGAGGCTGTTTTTGCTAACCAGATTACAGACTCCATTAAAGTAGCTATGGAGCCGGAAGATGTCATGACTCTTGAGCCTGATCTGATCATTTTAGCATGGGGCGATGAAAATTATGAAGATTTATCCAAAATTGCCCCGACAATTTATGTCCCTTATGGTGATATGACTACAGAAGAACGGATACATTTTATAGGCGATGTTTTGAACAAGCAGGAAGAGGCTAAGGCAGTTTTGAGTGCTTATGCCGGAAAAATCGAAGAAGCCAAGCTAGCCCTTCAGAATGCAGGTCTTTCAGACGTGACGATTACTATGGGGGAATTCAGTGATAAAAGTAACTACATCGCTGGAGCCAAGCATGCGGTTGGCGACCTTGTTTATAATGAACTTAAAATGAAGGCACCGTCGAAAGTTCAAACTGATATTATTGACTCAGATAAATATTGGGGAGATATCTCTATGGAGGTCTTGGCTGCTTACATAGGGGATTATCTAATCGCTATAGGAGATACGAAAGTTCCTACTGATAATACGGTCTGGAAATCGCTACCTGCTGTGCAACATAATCGGATCGTAACAGTGGGTACATCGCTATCTTGGTCCACGGATATAATGACTTCCAGTGCATTAATTGATCATATTGTAAATCAATTGCTGACAATGGCTAAATAAGAGTTTTGACGAGGTATAAAGAAGTACTCCAATTTACAAATATGACTGTCAGTAGGTAAGGAAAGGAAAACGTGATGAAAAACAAGCCTGAACAAAAACGCCGTGGGGCGGTGAACTTCACCATGTACATGGTGGTAGGGCTTGGATTAACGGTTCTCATGTCGGCGGCGTCGATTAGCTTCGGCGCCGCCGACATGAGGTTAGCGACTGCATGGGAGGCTATTTTCCGATTTGATCCAACGCTCACTGAGCATCACATTATTCAAACCCTACGTCTTCCGCGTACCGTAGCCGATCTGATCGTCGGGTGCAGCCTTGCGGTATGCGGGGCTATTATGCAGGGAACGACGCGCAATCCGCTGGCCGACTCCGGGCTGATGGGGATCAGCTCTGGGGCAGCATTCGCGATTGCTCTTTGCCTGGCCTTTCTGCCGGGTTATTCGTATGGACAGATGATGCTGTTTGCTTGTCTGGGAGCAGCGCTCGCGACCGGGATCACTTACTTCATCGCATCAATGGGCAAGCGCGGGATGACGCCTCAGCGGCTGGTACTGGCAGGACTGTCCATCTCCATGCTATTTGGTGCACTCAGTCAGTATTTAGCGATCAATTATAACTTGGGTCGAGCATTGACATTCTGGACGGCAGGCAGTACAGCGGGGGTCAAGTGGGGGGAATTGCTGATTATCTCACCGCTATTTGTTGGTGGTGTACTGCTGGCGCTGGCGCTATCTCCTTCTGTTACACTGCTCAGTCTGGGGGATGATGTGGCAAGTGGACTCGGTATTCGTAGCGGACTGGTCAAGGGATTATCGACGATTATTGTGCTCGTGCTGACTGGATTGGCAGTTGTCGTGGTTGGCCCGATCGGTTTTGTTGGTCTGATTACCCCACATATTGTGCGATACATGGTCGGTGTCGATTATCGTTACATTATTCCGGCGGCTGCGCTATATGGTGCGTTGCTGACCGTGTCAGCCGATCTGGCTGGACGCTTGATCAATAAGCCGTTCGAAACGCCGATTGGCATTATATTTTCTATCATTGGTGTGCCGTACTTTCTCTTCCTGGCTCGCAGACAAAGGAGGGAATCTGAATGATCAAGCAGCGTTATACGATGCAACGGGGCATCATCATCAATGTAGTGCTTATGGTGCTCATTCTTATGTTTGCTATCATTAGCATGAATTCTGGCAAGATGAATCTTTCACCGCTAGAAGTGTTGAATGTTCTCGTGGGAAACGGCAACGACAAGCAAAATCTGATCGTGTTTGATTTTCGGTTGCCACGAATCGCACTGTCGATCTTGGTGGGTCTAGGCATGGGAGCGGCTGGGGTCGTGATGCAGAGTTTGCTGCGCAATGACATGGCTAGTCCGGGGACACTGGGGATTAGTTCGGGATCAGGTTTGTTTGTATTGTTCTTCGTCGTATTCATCGCATCGACAGGAAAGGGCTCCTTTATTGCCCTGCCACTACTGGCCTTTGTTGGTGGATTGTTGGCGGCGGGATTGATCTTCTTATTATCGTATCGCCGTGGGCGAGATATCTCGTCAATCGGCTTGATCTTAACCGGGGTCGCGCTCGGAAGCGGGTATGAAGCGCTGACCACCTTCCTGACACTCAAGCTGAATGATTCGCAGATGGATTTCATGCTGCACTGGCTGGCGGGAAGCTTGTGGGGCGCTGATTGGCGCTATATTTCCGTACTGGCACCATGGGTCTTCATTTTACTCGGCTATATTTTCTACAAGTCTCGCATGCTCAACACCCTCCATCTGGGCAATCAGACGGCAGAAGGACTAGGTCTTGCCGTGAAGCGGCAGTTTTTGGGGTTGTCGATCGCTGCTGTTGCTTTATCCTCTGGCAGTGTGGCCGTGGGCGGAAGCTTCTTCTTCGTTGGTTTGATCGCTCCGCACATGGCAAGAAAACTAGTCGGGCCCGATCACAAATTGCTCGTTCCGGCTGCCAGCCTGACCGGTGGATTAGTCGTGGTGCTGGCTGACACAATTACGCGCACGGTTAGCCTGGGGGGAGATGTGCCGACGGGAATCGTCATTACGGTCATCAGTGTTCCGTACTTTCTTTATTTACTATCGAAGGCCAATTAGGAGGACGTCATGGAGAGTATTACAGCGCAACAAATCGATATTGCCTATAATGACACGCTTATCGTAAAAGAACTGGATTTGCAGATTCCGCGTGGACAGATTACCTCGATTATTGGCCCCAATGGTTGCGGAAAATCAACCGTACTAAAGGCAGTCGGTCGGCTGCTCAAGACGAAAAATGGCACGGTTTATCTGAATGGTGCTGATATTTGCACACTGTCCACCAAAGAAGTGGCCAAGCAGATGGCAATTCTGCCGCAGACGCCTACTGCACCGAGCGGTTTGACGGTCGGTCAATTAGTGGCCTATGGGCGTTTTCCTCATCAACGGGGCTTCGGCAAGCTCTCCAAAGAGGATAAGCAAGTAGTTGCCTGGGCCCTATCAGTTACACAGCTTACAGCGTTTGAGCATCGCGAGGTCGATACGCTCTCTGGCGGTCAACGTCAGCGCGTATGGATTGCGATGGCACTCGCCCAGCAGACCGATCTGATCCTGCTGGATGAACCCACCACCTATCTGGACCTGGCACATCAGCTTGAAGTGCTGGAGCTGCTCTATGAACTGAATCGCAGTCAGCAGGTTACGATTGTGATGGTGCTGCATGACCTGA
>NZ_LGRP01000064.1:0-11227 GCF_001636635.1 Paenibacillus sp. O199 | reverse complement strand
AAACTACTTCGTAAGCATATTGAAACTTTGATAGATCAAAGTTTTACATGCAGACATGCGGAATCGGTTAAACAACTCCGCAACTGCATATCATCTATTTAGACAGAGACAGCAAAGCTCTTTCTGAACTTCTCAATAGCATCTTTCAGAGCGGATTCATTGTCTGCAGTCAATTCTTTTGTATCACGGATAGACCCGAGAATTTCCGGATGGCTGCTCTCCATAAACGCGAGGAACTCACCCTCGAACCGAGTAACATCACCTGTAGGAATCTCATCCAGGAACCCTTTAACCGCTGTGTACAAGCTGACTACCTGTTGTTCTACAGGCAGAGGCTGGTTTACACCTTGCTTCAGGATTTCCATCATACGAGCACCACGATTCAGGCGAGCCTGAGTCGCTTTATCCAAATCGGAACCGAACTGGGAGAACGCTTGAAGCTCACGATATTGAGCGAGGTCGAGACGCAGGGAACCTGCAACTTTTTTCATCGCTTTGATCTGAGCAGAACCACCAACACGGGATACGGAGATACCTACGTTGATCGCCGGGCGTTGTCCAGCATTGAACAAGTCAGCTTCCAAGAAGATTTGTCCGTCCGTAATGGAGATTACGTTCGTCGGAATGTAAGCAGATACGTCGGAAGCTTGTGTTTCAATGAACGGCAGTGCGGTTAAAGAACCACCACCAAGCTCATCATTCAGCTTCGCTGCACGCTCCAGCAAACGGGAGTGCAGGTAGAAGACGTCACCCGGATAAGCCTCACGGCCCGGTGGACGGCGAAGCAGCAAGGAAAGCTCACGATATGCGGAAGCTTGTTTGGTCAAGTCATCGTAGATAACCAAAACGTGCTCACCTTTGTACATAAAGTACTCACCCATCGAACAACCGGAATACGGTGCGATGTACAACAATGGTGATGGGTCAGATGCTGCTGCAGTTACAACAATCGTGTACTCCATTGCGCCTTTACGACGAAGAGTTTCTACGACTTGTGCAACTGTAGATTGTTTTTGACCGATAGCAACATAGATACATTTCATGCCGCTGCCTTTTTGGTTCAGGATGGCATCAATCGCGATTGATGTTTTACCTGTTTGACGGTCACCGATGATCAACTCACGTTGTCCGCGACCAATTGGAACCATTGCGTCAATGGCTTTAATCCCTGTTTGCATCGGCTCATGAACCGATTTACGATCCATTACGCCTGGTGCTTTACCTTCAACCGGACGGAATTCCGTTGTAGCGATTGGCCCTTTGCCATCCACTGGAATACCGAGCGGGTTAACAACGCGTCCAATCAATGCTTCGCCAACAGGCACTTGCATGATTTGACCGGTACGTTTTACTTGGTCGCCTTCACGAATATCATAGTAAGGTCCCAGGATAACGATACCGACGTTGCTCTCTTCCACGTTCATGGCGAGACCCATAACACCGCTTGGGAATTCAACCAACTCGTTGGACATGACATTCTCAAGTCCGTAGACACGAGCGATACCATCACCAACCTCAATAACCGTCCCGACTTCGACTACATCGATATCGTTCTTGTATTGTTCGATCTGGCTCTTAATTAATGTACTGATTTCTTCTGGTTTGATACTCAAGTGTCCTCACCCCAATCTACTGTACTCGTCTGTTAAAAGACTGCTCAAGACGTTCAAGCTTGCCAGCCAAGCTACCGTCATAGATCGTATCGCCAATGGCAACTTTCAATCCGCCCAGCAAAGTCGGATCGACAATGTTCTCGATACGGATCTTTTTATTCACACGGCCACCGAATTCACGGGCTACCGCTTCTTGTTCTTCATCATTCAAGGCATAAGTCGAGTACACGCGTGCATCGGCTATGCCGAGCGATTCGCCCTCGATCTTCACATAATCATTCAGCAGAGCTTCCAGCAGTTCAACGCGTCCACGCTCAATCAAAAGCAAGACGGTTTTCAGAACAGGTTCAGACACCTTGCCGTCAAGACTTGTGCGGAGTACATGCTGTTTTGCCTCTTCAGAGATGTTGGGTGACTCGATAAATTTACCGATTTCCGCATCACCAGTGATGGCAATTACAACAGTACGTAGCTCTTGTTCGACTTCAAGCACCTTCTGCTGTCCGAGAGCAACTTCAAACAATGCTTTCGCATAACGCTTAGCAACAATCGTATCGCGGCTCATTGTCGGCCTCCTACCTCATTGAGGTATTGGTTCACAAGCTCCTCTTGTGCAGGACCGTTCTCAACTTCTTTTTTGATCAGCTTGGAAGCGATTTGAACGGAAGCTGTACCCAGTTCGCTGCGAAGGGCTGCAACCGCTTTGTTCTTCTCGCTCTCAATCTCACGCACAGCATCGTCTTTCAGGCGATTCGCTTCTGCTTTTGCATCCGCCAGAATCGTTTCAGCCTGTTTGCCGCCTGTTTGTTTGGATTGTTCAATGATGTCATAAGCATCTTTACGCGCTTTTTCAAGAGCCTGCTTCTGTTCCTCAACATAGGCAATAGCCTGATCCCGCGTTTGGGCAGCCTCATTCATTTGCGCCAATACGAGCTCACGACGTTTTTCCATAATGGAGAAAAGTGGACCAAATGCATAACGGCTAAGCAGCCAATATAAAATACCAAATGCTATAATCGCCAGAACTGTATTTTCCCATACGAAATTCAATCTGTTCACTCCTTCCTGAAGGTATCCTCAGGCCGCAACTCCGGTTTACGGACGCTACCTAAAAAGAAGGCGCGGATGGCTGTGGCCTTCCCCGCCAAACCTGCACTGATTTTATTAAGCCGCTCCGTAGAACATGAACGCGAGTACTACACCGATGATCGGCAATACCTCGATCAAACCTACACCGATAAACATTGTTGTTTGAAGAGTGGATTTTGCTTCCGGTTGACGTGCAATACCTTCCACCGTTTTGCTAATTACCAAACCGTTACCGATACCTGCGCCAAGTGCGCCCAATCCTGCAACAATTCCTGCTGCCACTAATGCCATTGCTCCCATTTGTATATCCTCCTTAGAATGTTCGTTCAAATTTTATAGTTCAGCCCTACAGGTTTAACCGTATTGGACCTGAATCTTAATGTTCCTCATGCGATTCGACGGTTTGTGATATGTATACCATCATCAAAACCGTAAATACGAATGCCTGTATGGCTCCGATGAAAATACTGAATCCCTGCCATGCCGTCAACAGCGGAATTGCTGCAATTGCGCCAATCCATTTGAATGCTGTAAGTTTCATAATCGTGGAGATCAGAACCTCACCTGCAAAGATGTTAGCGAACAAACGCATACCGTGTGTCAACAACTTGGATGCTGTCTCCACAATGTTGATTGGGAAGAACAGCCAGTGTGGTTGGAAATAATGCTTGAGATACGCTTTGGTGTTACGGAAAAGTCCCAATCCATGCGCGATAGCAAATGCGATCAACGCTAGACCCATGGTTACCGAAAGGTCAGCCGTAGGTGATTTCCACCAGGCAACTTCGATATGTGGATGAGCTTCAGGATTCTTCTCATGAGCTTCATGGAACGCTTCTTGGACCGAGACAATTGGCTTGCCAAAGATTTCAGCTTGGCTTGCATCCGTAGCCCCAGTTACAAAGCCCAAAGGGAGACCCAACATGTTTCCCACAAAGATAAACATAATCATTGTGGTTGCCAAGGTAAGGAAATGCTGCCCCTTCTTCATGTCCATCGTGCTCGAGATCAGGTTACGTACAAACTCAATCGCCCACTCTAGGAAGTTTTGCATTTTGCCCGGATTTTCCACTGACAAGTTCCGCGTAGCCAGTTTTGCAACAATAAATACAATGGCGGATGTTACGATCAGCATCAGCAGAACAGACAAATCCAGATGGAACCCACCCAGGTTAATTATCGGAGATTCATGCATATTTTTCTCACCCCTTTCTCATTCGAAAGCTTGCAGCACCTCTATGAGTCTGCTTTGCGGGACAACAATATCCCTATAAATAGTAAGGAAAATTGCGCTATGACCAAGCCAACTACAACCGCATATAAATTGAAGTATTGCGGATACTGCATCGCCACGAAAACAGCGAGTACTGCGAGAGCTGCTCTAGTCAAAAATCCCAGGTTCACACGCTTAAGGTTTCCTTCCGCTGCACCATCCAACATTCTCCTGACTTTGCGACCCAGATAAGACGCGTTGATCCAACTGATCACCGTTCCTAGGGCCAGTCCCAAAGCTATTGTTTCCACACGGGGCAGAAAGGCCGCTGCTAGAAAACAAATCATAAGAAAGTACATGATGAAAACAGTCATCCATCTGCGGTATCTGGTTAGTTCACTCATCACTTTCCCCCATGAATTTTTTCGCGATAAAGTAGATGCTTACGCCGCCTGCTGCCAAAAAAAAGAGAACGCTTACGGCGATCCATATTCCGCTACCCCCGATGGTCTTGTCCACCCAGGAGCCAACGTAATATCCGGCAACAGCGAGAATGGCAATCTCGATTCCAAAAGCTGTCACGAGCCCCATCGCTTTCCATACATTATCGTCATGGTTACGGGATGAATTTGGTTTGTTCGAATCGGCCATTTTCCACGCCACCCTTGCAATCCCAGTTAATTTTACTGAATGATGAGAGCCTTTGTCAATTGAATGATTTTAGCGTTTTAAAGGGGAAAACGACGGGAATACAGGCCCTCAGAGCCCATAAACCCGCGTAAACCGTACAGTTTAACTGTATGCTGTACCCTTTAATAATCCGTTAGAAAAAATGAATTATTTTTTGAATTTTCTGTGAAATGATTCCGGACGTTCACTATTCACACCAAAATGATGCAAAATCGCATTGACAATTCTTTCTGAAGCATGTCCATCACCATAAGGATTGGCAGCCTGACTCATGCTTGCATACAGTGTTTCGTCTGTAAGCAGAGCTTTGGTGCGCTCATATACACGTTCCTCTTCGGTACCCACCAGCTCCAGTGTTCCAGCCTCAATTCCTTCCGGACGCTCCGTTGTATCCCGAAGGACGAGAACAGGCACACCAAACGAAGGCGCTTCTTCCTGCAAACCTCCTGAATCTGTCAAAATCAAGTGAGTATGCGGGTAAAAGTTATGCAAATCCACTACGTCTAGTGGATCAATAAGTTGAATACGGGGGTGATTCCCCAAAATTGCGTGAGCCGGCTCCTTCACAGCAGGACTTAGATGTACCGGATACACGATGGCAATATCCTCAAACTCGTCGGCAATCCGTTTGACGGCCTGGAAAATGTTACGGTGAGGCTCGCCTTGGGATTCACGGCGGTGAGCTGTCATCAGCACAAGACGCTTGCCCTGTGCCCAATCTAGTACCGGATGTGTGTAATCCTGCCGTACTGTATATTGAAACACATCTGTTACCGTGTTGCCTGTGACATACGTACTAGACTCCGATTTATTTTCTTTGGCAAGGTTAGAAGAAGACCAGTCCGTCGGTGCAAAATGCAAGTCAGCAAGCACACCGGTTAACTGACGGTTCATTTCTTCCGGGTATGGAGAGAGCTTGTTCCACGTGCGAAGACCTGCTTCCACATGCCCCACCTGAATCTGCTGCAGGAACGCAGCATAGCTGGCTACAAACGTTGTCAGCGTATCACCGTGAACCAACACGATATCCGGCTTTGCTTCAAGCAAAACCGGCTCCAGGCCTCCCAGCACACGAATCGTAATTTCATTCAACGTCTGGCGATCTTTCATCACATCCAGATCGTAGTCTGGATGAATATCGAATACTTCAAGAACCTGATCCAGCATCTGACGATGCTGTGCAGTAACGCAAACGATCGATTCAATAGATTCGGGATGTTTCTGCAGTTCCAAAATAAGCGGAGCCATCTTGATGGCTTCCGGGCGCACCCCGAATATCGTCATGACTTTAATTTTCTTGGACATTGAAGCAAAGCCCCTTTTCTATAAGTTCATGTTCAAAAAGTCCGGTTTTCAGTACCAAGAATATGGAATGAAGGTAGAAATGGAGTAGCGGAGCGTAGGGAAAACTACGTGAGCAACGGACATTTCGGCTGAATTTCATATTCGATGTCGATGATGCCCTTGGGCATCCTTCGTAATCAAAATTGGACTTTTTGAACAACCTCTTACAAAGCATGCGATATGCTTATTTAGTGCCGTATAGACGGTCTCCTGCATCTCCCAGTCCGGGAACGATATAGCCGTGATCATCCAGACGATCGTCCAGTGCAGCAACGTAGATGTCTACATCCGGATGCGCATCCTGAACAGCTTTTACTCCTTCAGGGGCTGCAACAAGGTTCATCATTTTGATTTGCGTGCAGCCGCGTTTTTTGAGCACGTCAATAGCAGCAATAGCAGAACCGCCAGTTGCCAGCATCGGGTCGATGACAATCAACTGACGCTCCGTAACGTCCGTAGGCAGCTTGGTGTAGTACTCAACAGGTTGCAGTGTTTCCGGGTCACGGAACAAACCTACATGTCCAACTTTTGCCGCCGGCAGCAATTTGACAACACCATCCAGCATCCCAAGGCCCGCACGCAAAATCGGCACCAGCCCAAGCATACGTCCGGAAATGACTTTTCCTTGTGTTTCAGCTACTGGTGTCTGTACATCAATAGTTTCCAGCTCAACATCTCTTGTAATCTCATAAGCCATCAGTGTAGCCACTTCATCCACCAATTCACGAAAATCTTTCGTATTCGTACGCATGTCGCGTATAAACGTCAGTTTGTGTTGAATCAAAGGGTGATCACATATTACTAATTTTCCCATCTAATTTGTCCCTCCGGTATGTTCTTCATGTTTCAGCATTACCAAATATGCCTAATCATCATTCATAGGCCCGATAAATCCTGTATATTATATCATCACCTACTCCGAATTACACCATCAAAGGGCACTTAATCATTACAGAAAACCGAATCCTATAAAAATAGGACCGGAAAAATGAGTCTTCCGGTCCTTTTTGCTCTCGCTGTTATGTCAGTTGAATGTTAAAAATGTGTAAACACTATGAAGCTCCGCAAACCGAATGACCCTTCGATCGCTGTTATCCCCGGATTTTTTTAACCCCTTTATTAAGGGGGAAATCCGGCGATAGGATATGCTTCTACGTCTTCATTCTGTCTGCTCCGTCTGCATGTTTACATGAAGAACATCTCAAACACAAACACCATGAGCAAGTTTTTTAGTATTTAAGGTCAGTGTAGAGCGGGAATTGGTCCGTAAGTGCCGTTACTTCAGCACGGGCTTCATCCAATTTAGCTGTATCTTTAGGGTTTTTCAATGTTTTCGCAATGATCTTACCAATAGCTACCATCGCTTCTTCGTTCATACCACGGGAAGTAGCTGCAGGTGTACCGATACGGATACCGCTCGTTACAAACGGGCTAGTTGGGTCAAACGGAATTGCATTTTTGTTCACGGTAATACCGATGGAATCAAGTACATGCTCGGCTTCTTTACCTGTGATATTCACGCTGCGTGTGTCGATCAGCATCAAGTGGTTGTCTGTACCGCCGGATACGATGTTCAATCCTTCAGCAATCAGCGTTTCAGCCAATACTTGTGCATTTTTTACCACGTTTTGTGCATACGTTTTGAACGAAGGTTGCAGTGCTTCACCGAATGCTACCGCTTTGGAAGCAATCACGTGCATCAGAGGTCCACCTTGGGAACCAGGGAATACCGCTTTATCAATCGCTGCTGCCCAAGCTTTGCGGCACAGAATCATACCACCACGAGGTCCACGCAGCGTTTTGTGAGTTGTTGTCGTTACGAAATGCGCATGTGGAACCGGGCTTGGATGCAAGCCTGCAGCTACCAGTCCTGCAATGTGAGCCATATCCACCATGAACAAAGCACCTACATCATTAGCGATGGAAGCAAGCTTTTCAAAATCAATGATACGCGGATATGCACTTGCACCTGCAACGATCATACGAGGGCGATGTTTAAAAGCCGCTTTGCGCACTTCATCATAATCAATCAGGAATGTATCTTCTTGTACACCGTAAGCTACGAAATTGTACAGCAAACCGGAAGCATTAACCGGGCTACCATGTGTGAGGTGTCCGCCATGCGCAAGGTTCATACCAAGCACAGTATCACCTGGTTTCAGAGCCGCAAGGTATACTGCCATGTTCGCTTGTGCACCGGAGTGAGGTTGAACATTCACATGTTCTGCTCCAAACAATTCTTTGGCACGATCACGCGCGATATCTTCTACGATATCCACATGCTCACAACCACCGTAGTAACGTTTGCCTGGATATCCTTCAGCGTACTTGTTAGTAAGTACAGATCCCATTGCCTCAATAACCGCTTCGCTTACGATGTTCTCGGACGCGATCAGCTCAATGTTGTTTTGTTGACGTTTCAGTTCAAGATTCATCGCTTCCAGTACTGCCGGGTCATTCTTGCGCAATTGTTCCATGATTAAATTCCTCCCAGTTATAAGTGAAGTTATAAAGCGAAACTACAGTGGTTACACTCCTGACTTCGATTGCATCACCATCTTCCGATCGCTGTTATCCCCAGATTTTTCTGAACTCCCTTATAATAAGGGGGAAATCCGGGGATAAAGGCGAACGCTTTGCTTCTTCAGATTGGTGTTGCACTCTCCGTTTTCGTGTAAAGTCTAATTTGGCTTTAAATAGGTTGAAGATATCAGTCACAAAATGTCGAATCTGGTTGCTCTTCCATACGATACACTGCACGCTCGCCGCCAATCAACTTCGGACGGGTCAGTGCTGTAGTTACACGGGCATCACCGATGTAGCGGAGTGCTGTTCTGAAAGGTACTGCCACATGCCGCAAATGCATGCCAATCATCGTCTCCCCAATATCCAGTCCCGCATGGGCCTGCACATGTTCAGCCAGGCATGGATCGGTCAGCGAGCGATACGCTGCGGATGCCATGGAACCACCTGCTTTGGGCACAGGTACTGCACCCACTTCAGTCAATCCAAGACGTGTAAGCAGTGAACGCTCCATAACCAGCGCACGGTTCAGGTGCTCACAGCATTGGAATACAACATCAAAACCGAACTCCTGCTGCACCTCGCGTATACCCGCAAGAAGCTGCTGCGCTACTTCAACAGCACCGCTTGTACCAATCCGTTTGCCTGCAACTTCACTTGTACTTGTACCGATCACAACGATCTGTCCAGGACCAAGCTGTCCGGCAAGCGCCAGTTCACGCAGAATGGATGCGGTCTGTTCATGCAATCCGGGTTGTTCCGAATCTAACTCAATAGTCATCCTATCGCCTCCCGATAAAATCATGCCCGGCTTCCTCTTGGCTGCCCTTGGTATTCTCTTGTATGGCATTTCAGGTACTATTATAGCGAATAATCAGATGAAAGACGAAAAAAAGAGCAGTCTGCGGGTAACGCAGAATTGCTCTTTTGCCCAGGCGACCGGCCGTTTGTTCCGGTGCTCCATCGTGGTTATGCCCACTTCGTCGCCAGTTACACCGGATCCCTGTTTTCCCATTCATCATAAAACAACCTGCGTTTAAAATCAACGGGTAATTTACATCCCATGTACGTTTTTTATATGGAAATCTATCGGTACCTGGGAATGATTAAACGAATCCAATTATTCCAACTTGTCCAAAAGTCTATCGAGCGCAGTCCGAATCTCTGCCGCAGCGATGTTGTAATCGTCGCGACTGCCGCCAAACGGGTCCGAAATATCAAAGCTCGGAATGCGTTGTCTGATCTCGATTGCCCGCTCACGTTCAGATGCCAAAATCTCCTGACCTAGCGCACGTTTCATTTCGAATGTTGCAAACAGGCTGTCCAATTCCTGAAGATCATTCAAGACTTGTTCGTCATTTTCCGCATACTCTTTCAAGGTATACGTCTTGTGTACCGAGTCAGGAAAAACCTGCATGACATGCTGTTTATGACTGCGTGTCAACGTGAGAATCAGGTCGGCCCAGCCGACTAGGTTGGAGCTAAGAAGCGTCGAATGTGGGGGTCCCTCAACGTTGTGATCCCTTAATACAGCCTCCGCATGACGGGAAATGGGCATGCCCGTTGTTGCGGCTACACCTGCGGAACGAACGTCCACCTGAATGCCCCGCTCAGACGCCAGTTTACGTAAAAGTCCCTCCGCCATGGGGCTGCGACATGTATTCCCTGTACATACAAACAAAATATGTTTCATTGTGGTTAGCCTCCCCATTTTGCAAATGTTGTCGAATCATGTTTGAAACTCCATCTGAACCAATGAAACTCTTAAATATATATTGAAGACTGCACTAGGCTGTAATTATGGTTAACGTCGTTTTTTTAAAATATAAACAAAAGTCCAAAAGCGAGCAAGATCGCTCCGCCGACCGCTTCTCCGTAATCCCCCATGTTCTGGCTCACACGCCGTCCCAACATCAGACCCATGACGGACATTGCTCCACCACAGACACCAAAAGCCAGTACCGTTAACACCAAGTCACTGCTGAACATGCCGAGCGAGACTCCAACGGAAAACGAATCCACACTGACACTCAGTGAGAACAGTATCACACCGAGCAAAGATCGATGATCCACCAGTTTGGTATCTCCCTCCCGGAAAGCGTTCAAGATCATATGGGCGCCGAGCAGGACCAGCAGACCGCCAGCTGCATACGTCGTAATGTCACCAAGCAAGGAACTGACATATTTGCCCGTATACATGCCGATGAGCGGCATGATGATGTGAAACAGGGCCGTTACGGTACTGATTCGCAATACGTCTCTCATACGAATGCCCTTCATACCAATCCCGATGCCGAGTGAGAACGCGTCGAGTCCGAGAGCGACGGCCATAATCAAAATGGTTACCAACTGCCCTACATGGGCAGACACATCCCACATCCCCATACCCCCAAGTCACGTAAAGGTTCTTGTACACCTTATGCGGACAAGGACATAAACATGACCTGAGAAGACATTTTGCAATCCCAGCTCAAAAAAATGGAATTGCTAGTCGTAACTAGAGGACGAGTGCCAGAGGGAAATATTCATAGCGATATTATGAAAAAAGGGAGCTATCGGTCACCGACCTGAATGAGTCGGTGACCTGCCGCCTTGAGCAGTCGGTTCATGACGGCTGCTCCCAGTCCTTCGCGCGAGCAGGCTTCAGCCACAATATATGTGGCCCCCTGCTCATCGCAGCTACGCAGCGCGGCGTACAGCCGGCGCGCTGCTTCCTCCAGCTCGCTGGCTTCGCCCAGCGAGAACACGGCATCGG
>NZ_LGRP01000005.1:304797-371338 GCF_001636635.1 Paenibacillus sp. O199 | reverse complement strand
CATGGTTTTTGTTTTTATCATTGCATTTTATATAAGGGAGTCCAGCCGGGAAATTATCTGAACATATTTTTGACCACCATCCAGAGATTTGCGGGTTTCTCGGCCAGACGGCGGGTGTAGTATGGGTACCACATGGTTCCATAGGGCACGTAACAACGAATGCGGTATCCTTCCCTGGCCAGGCGTTCCTGTTCGCCCATACGCAAGCCGTACAACATTTGAAATTCAAATGCATCTGGGGAAATTCCCCGATCCTTCGCATATTGCTTGGTCCAGGAGATAATGTGGTCATCATGTGAAGCAACCGCAGTGTATACACCCTGATCGAGATGATTGCGAATCATCGTTTTGAATTGATCAATCACTTCTGAAGTGTTCTGATAAGCTACGGACGCAGGTTCCTTGTAAGCACCTTTCACCAGACGCAGCCGGATTCCTTCCCGAATCATATCACGTGTATCTTCCACGGTACGATGCAAGTAGGCTTGCAGTACCGTACCTGTATTATCCAGTCCCTCTGAGTGTAAACGGCGCACAATATCCAAAGTCGCTTGGGTAAACGGGCTGTCCTCCATATCGATCCGGACGAACAGATTATGCAGCTTCGCTTGGGTGGCAACCGCACGTATATTTCGATAACCTTCCTCAGGGTCCAGCGCGAGTCCCATTTGGGTTGGTTTTAGCGAGACATTGGAGTCTGCACCCTGACGGGCAATACCTTCCACCAGACGTATATACTCATCCCGATACAACGCGGCTTCTCTTAAATGGGTAATGCCCTCGCCCAGATGATCCAGTGTAGCCATAATGCCTTTGTTGTTGAGTACCCTGATCTCTTCGAGAGCTTCTTCCAGTGTGTTGCCTGCGATAAACTTGCCAGCCAGCTTTTTGCCGTATTTGATGGAGAGATTCTCCACAGCTTTATTACCTGCGACGGTCAGCAGCGTTTTACGGTACATTTCGGTTCCGATACTCATCGAGGTTCCTCCTTATGGATCATGTTTCTTTATAACAAAGATATCAAGCAATAATCATGCCAAGGTTGTTCTGCATAGAAGAAAACGGGCGGTAATTTTGAAGGATAATATTTATTTTAAAAAATATTCCTTCATCAACCGGAGTTGGCACGGATCTTGCTACATATATTGGGTGATGAGTAAAATGCATGGCAACTCAGGCAAACAGCCAGCGAACCCCCACATCTGAAGGAGGAAATCATTCATGAATATCCCTTTTGTTAACGAACCATTCACATCCTTTGCAGTCCCGGCCAACCGGGAAGCTTTTGAGAACGCACTTCGCAAGGTGGAGGCTGAACTTGGCCAGGAATACTCCATTATTATTGGTGGACAAAAAATAACAAGCGCCCGCACGGTATCCTCCGTGAATCCTGCGTACAAAAATCAGATCGTCGGAAAGATCTATCAGGCCGATCAAGAGCTTGCTGAGCAGGCCATCCAAACGGCTGCGGAAACATTCCGCACCTGGAAGCATACGGACCCGAATGAACGGGCCCGTTATTTGTACAAAGCGGCGGCGCTCATGCGGCGTCGTAAGCATGAATTCTCGGCATGGATGGTGTACGAAGCAGGAAAAACATGGCCAGAAGCGGATGCGGACACAGCCGAAGCTATTGATTTTATGGAATTTTATGCCCGTGAGATGCAGCGTCTGAGTGAACCACAGCCGCTCACACGAATTGCAGGCGAAGATAATGAATTGAGTTATATACCGCTTGGTGTGGGGGTTGTAATTCCACCATGGAACTTCCCACTCGCGATTATGGCAGGCATGACTTCTGCTGCATTGGTATCTGGCAACACGGTTGTATTGAAGCCAGCCAGCACAACACCGGTTATTGCCGCCAAATTCATGGAGTTGCTTGCAGAAGTGGGTGTGCCGGACGGCGTAGTGAACTATTTGCCAGGACCGGGCAGTGAGGTTGGCGATTATCTGGTGGACCATGCGCTCACCCGCTTTATCAGCTTTACAGGTTCCAGAGATGTCGGTCTGCGGATCAATGAACGTGCAGCACGCACCGCACCGGGTCAGAAGTGGATTAAACGGGTGATTGCTGAAATGGGTGGCAAGGATTCAATTGTTGTAGATAGCGACAGTGATCTGGAATTGGCTGCGGAATCCATCACGGCTTCAGCGTTTGGTTTCTCGGGACAGAAGTGCTCAGCGTGTTCCCGTGCCATTATTCATGAAGATGTATATGACGAGGTACTGCAAAAAGTGATTGAACGAACCAAGCAACTGAGCATGGGCAGTCCGCTTGAAGTCGGAAATCAGGTAGGTCCGGTTATCGATGACAAGGCCTATGCCAAGATCACAGAATATATTGAAATAGGCAAGGGTGAAGGACGACTTGTACTCGGTGGTAGTACAGGGAACGAGGCAGGTTATTTCATTGAACCGACCATTATTGCTGATGTGGACCCGCAAGCGCGGATTTCACAGGAAGAGATTTTTGGACCGGTGTTGGCCTTTATCAAGGCAGAATCCTTCGGGGATGCATTGGATATTGCCAATAATACCGATTATGGACTGACAGGTGCGGTGATCTCGCGCAATCGCGAACATCTGGAACAAGCCAGACGGGAATTTTTTGCGGGGAATCTATACTTTAACCGTAAATGCACAGGTGCACTCGTGGGTACACATCCATTTGGCGGATTTAACATGTCGGGAACAGATTCCAAGGCAGGGGGAAGAGACTACTTGCTGCTGTTCACCCAAGCGAAGTTGGTATCCGAGAAATATTAGTTGAAAATTGGGTCTGGGCCCGCTGTAATCGCTTGGTTTTTATGCTATCATTTCCTGAAATAGTCTTTGTTCGTCAGTATACTGGAGTAGCTTGAGTAGCGCTTAAGGGGGGAGACGGATGTTAGGATTTCAGTTGGTGCAGGAGGGGCGTATTCGCTTATCCATTACGCCGGAGATGAAGCAATCCATTCATCTGCTGACCTTGTCGGGTCAGGAGCTGACTCGTTATTTGCAGGAGGCGGCGGATGAAAATCCGGTGCTTGAGCTAGAAGAGCCCTCTACCCTGCGCACCCGTCTTCCCCGACGGTTGAATCAGGAGAGGTTCTCCTCTTATGATCCGCTGTTACAGATGAAAGGCGCCGAACCTACACTTGAACATTTGTTGATATCTCAGCTTCGGTTGCAGAATCTTACACCTGCAATGGAGACAACAGCTGTATATTTGGCTGGTTGTGTCAACGATGATGGCTATCTACCGATGGAATTGACTGAGGTTGCATCGGCAAGGGGAATATCGATGCCTGAGGCTGAAGCAGCCCTGGACATTCTCCAGTCGCTGGACCCGGCAGGTGTGGGAGCGCGCAACTTGCGTGAATGCTTGTTGCTTCAGATTAGGCGTGATCCATTAGCTAACCAGCATGCGGAGTACATGGTGGCGAAAGGTCTGGAGGAGTTGGTTCGTTTCCACCCAGGCAGAGCAGGAACAAGACTAGGGATTTCTTCACAGCAGGCTCAGGCAGCCTATGACTATATTGCTTGTCTAGACCCGAAACCTTGCAGATCCATCGGTTGTACGGAACGTCCACATTATATTATTCCGGATGCCGTTGTGCAGATAAGGAATGATGAACTTTCTCTACGTTTAAATTCAGCGGGTGTGCCGCGGGTATCCCTGAACGAAGCTTGTTGTCGCTGGATCAAGGAGATTGATGCAGATGAGGTATGGTCAGGCCGGGCAGCAGAGGCGAGAGCGATCATTCGCAGTGTACGCATGCGTCGCCGAACTCTGATGCGTGTCCTAGCTGCAATCATGAGCGAACAGGAATCTTTTCTGCGTGAAGGACCTGCCGGTTTGAAGCCGCTCAATCTGGCGATTATTGCAGAGGCCATCGGCATGCATGAGTCGACGGTGAGCCGTGCGGTCAATGGCAAATATGTTCAGACACCGCATGGTGTCTTTGAACTCAAGGCTTTTTTTGCATCAGGTCTTGAAACAACGAATGGAGAAATGGCCTCTGCGCCGGCGGTGAAGCTCAGACTGAAAGAGCTGATTCGTTCTGAACGGGCGGAACGCCCATACTCGGATAGCCAACTCACCGCATTACTCGCGAATGAAGGCATCGTTATCTCCCGCAGAACGGTTGCGAAATACAGGGAAGAGCTTCAGATTTTGCCTTCACTTGAACGGAAGCGCTGGGCATGAATGACGTTTGCCTTCATTATATATCCTAAACAAGTAACCCCCGCGAGCCGTGGTAACGGTCTGCGGGGGTTATTCGTTCCGATTTAACAGCAATCGGAAGGTTGTTCTATCATCGGAGTGTCAATGTAAATATTCATTAGTGGAACTTAAACAGCTTACTACCGTTCCATATTGTGCAGGAAGTGCTCACCTGCAATACCAGGAGTAGTCATCTGCTCCGGATGCAAAATTTCTTCCAGTTCTTCCGGTGTCAGTAGACCCCGTTCCAGAATGATCTCCTGCAAGGTGTTTCCGGTCTTCAACGCTTCCTTCACAATGGAGGCTGCCACATCATAGCCCAGATGTGGATTAAGCGCTGTAATTACACTAAAGCTCTGCTTCATAATCAATGCACAACGCTCACGGTTCGCTTCCATCTCTTCAACGGCATAACGAGTAAAGACGTCGATACCATTATTCATGATTTTCAGCGATTGCAGCAAGTTGAACGCAATAACAGGGCCCATGACGTTCAATTCGAATTGACCAGCTTCACAGGCCATGCAGATCGTATGGTCATTCCCCATAACCTGGAAGGATACCTGATTGATCACTTCCGCCATAACCGGATTCACTTTGCCCGGCATAATGGACGAACCTGGCTGACGCGGTGGAAGACGCAGCTCATTGAATCCTGCGCGTGGGCCAGAAGCCATCATACGAATATCGTTACAGATTTTGGACAGACTGACAGCACATACTTTCAGTGCAGCCGACAATTCCAGATAGGCATCCGTATTCTGTGTGGCATCGACAAGATCCTCGGCCGTTTGCAAATTCAATCCTGTCACATCGGACAGATGCTCCGTGACTTTAACGATGTATTCGGGTTTCGCGTTGAGACCTGTACCTACAGCCGTCGCACCCAAGTTAATGGTGAGCAGGCGGCGATTTGCGAACTCCAGACGCTCAATATCACGTCCGATAACACGCGCATAGGCACCGAACTCTTGTCCAAGTCGAATAGGCACAGCATCCTGAAGATGTGTCCGGCCTACTTTGACTACATCGTTAAATTCCTGTTCTTTTTTGCGGAACGCATCCTGCAAACGCTTCATCGTATCAAGCAACGTTTCCGACAACCGATACGCAGCAATGCGCAGTGCAGTTGGGATCACGTCATTGGTGGATTGGGACATGTTTACATGGTTATTCGGGTTACAGTGGAAATAGTCACCCTTGTTCTGCAATAACAGTTCCAGTCCACGATTGGCCAGAATTTCGTTCATATTCATATTCATGGAGGTGCCTGCACCGCCCTGAATGGAGTCAACAATAAAATGATCCAGATGATGGCCTTTCATCATTTCTTCAGCAGCCATGACGATGACATCGCCAATTTTGCGTGGCAGCATCTTCAGCTCCATATTCGTGATTGCCGCAGCCTTTTTCACCGCAGCCAGAGCTGTAATCAGTTCCCGGTGTACAGGAACGCCGGTAATCGGGAAGTTCTCTACAGCCCGAACCGTCTGTATTCCGTAATAAGCATAAGCAGGAATTTCTTTTTCTCCAATAAAATCTTTCTCCGTCCTTGTGGACATTGTAGACATTTCGTTCGCCTCCAGTGGCATCCAAAAATAGGTCAGCTCCGGCAATGCCGAAGCGCACTCAGTATATCATTTAAGCAAAATGGATGCCAAGCTAAATCATTTCACCCTTCTTGCCGATAAATAATTTAAATTAAGGATATCACCTTGGTGGATTAAAGGTTCAGTCAGTCAAAACTCGTCTTATCAATTATGCTCCACTTAGAGGAGAAGTCATGCATGAAGAATAAGATGGGGGTTAATTTGTCGTTTTCAGTGATCTAAATCACATGTAATTTGGTTATCTATTGGTAAAATAGGAAAAAAGGACTATGAGGTGTGAATATGAAATGGACTTTAGGCGCAAAAACCGTCGCAGGTTTGGTACTGATTTCACTGATTACGTACGGAACTAGCGGCTTTTTTATATTTTTCCTTCAGGATTGGCTCTCGTTCTCCATGCCAAGCTGGTTGTATATCTCTATCGTACTCATCATGGGCGTATGCTGGAACGCGATTCTGGGCTGGTTTGCCTCTCGTTGGTTGACTCGTCCAATTGTGCATTTGTCCCGTGCCGCACAACAAGTCTCATCGGGGGATTTGACGGCCAAGATTCCAGAGCGGAGAACACAGGATGAAATTACTGTATTATATGATGCTTTTCGAGTAATGGTTTTTAATTTGAGAAGTATTGTAAACGATATTACAGATAGTACACGTACAACCTCACAGAACGCCCAGTCACTTAGTGAAGCAATCGCCCAGGCAGCGGAGCAGATCGAGATGATGTCTGATGCGGTGGATCATATTGCTGTGGGTGTGGAAGAGCAGAAGACGACATCACATCAGTCTTTGATTACAGCGGATGAGATGTTGAACGATTTTCAGCGTATGCACAGTCAGTCGATTGGGATGACAGAGATGTCCGGCCAGATGGAACGTTCTGTTGATCATACGAAGCAGACCTTCTCTTCTTTGATGAAAGGAATGGACGAGCTGACGGAGTCACACAACCGTTCCCGGGACATCATGGTGCTGCTTGAGAAGGAAGCCTCGGATATTGAAGCCATTACTCAGTCTGTCAAAAACATTGCAGAGGAAACAGGGCTGCTTGCCCTGAATGCTTCCATTGAGGCTGCACGTGCGGGAGAAGAGGGATCGGGCTTTGCTGTCGTTGCTCAGCAGATTCGTAAGCTGGCAGATGAGAGCAAACAATCGGTGCATCGGATTAATGAGCTGATCAGCCGTGTTCAGCAGCGTATCAAGGATACAGCCCAACTGATTCATGAACAGCATGGCCTCGTTGTGAATGAGTCCGAGCGCACGATCTCTGTTGATCAGACGTTGCAGGAGCTTACAGGTACGGTAGAAGTGTTTATGAAGGGCGCTCATGAAATCGGATCCAAAATTGGGGAACAGACCAGCCGCGTAGAACAAACGCACGGCCATGTGAAAAAGATTCAAGGGAAAGCCGGATCTTTCTCGGATGAGGCAAGACGGATTATGGATGCGGCACATGAAGAGACGGCAATTATGCAGGAGATTTCATCCTCGGCTGAAGAGCTGAGACAGTTAACAGATCGATTAATGGACAAAACGAAAGCATTTCGGATGCAGCCTTAAGCTGTTTCCGGGGTGTTTTTTTGCTTATTATGGTTAAAGCCGAACGTTCTTTCGTAGAAACTGAAATATGTAAAGATTTTTTTATGAAACATTAACAAAATCGCAACGCTTGGGCGATAAATGAAGATATAATGGTAGTATTCCACTACAGATTAAGGAGCCCAGCATATTGAAAACTTGGACAGGTATCCTGCTGATGATTATTTTGGCGGTAGCGACGATTAGTACAACTTCGTCTGCCAGAACCATGAATGAATCGCAAAAACAGCTTAACATAGATGATCAATCCAGCCAGACCTCAGCGGTCGTGGCTTCCAATATAGAAACAATGAATGAAGCAGCGTTTACAACGAAGGAAACGATTCCTGTAAAGGGAGAGTACGTTTCGGTTGCTCCAGAAAATGAGAATGTAAGACTATACCCCATGAAAGTCGAAGGTTCAGGATATATATATAACGGAATGGTGTTGGAAGTGAACGGCAAGAAACGTGAATTCAGCAAATGGCAAGGAGAAGGCGGATCCTACAAACCCGAAGTGCACGAACTGGATCTGAATGGAGATGGCAAGAAGGAGATTGTTGTGTTGTTTACAGCTGGTCATGGTACAGGCATCTATCTGGGTGAAGCACATATTATCGATCCAGAAACGCTGGAAGAGATGAAGATGCAATCACTGGATGAGATTGTGAAGCAGCATGTAAATTCGAAAGTCAGTGTTACACCAGGTCAGGTGACGATCAACGTTACCGTTGATGGTGTTCATTCAGAACCTTCCCTAATGGAGGAAGACACGAGCGAGGGAGTGTATAACGAGCAGCTCAAGTTCGGCGGTGTTGTTTATTACAGTGTGGAGAATGGCAAGTTGGTTGTGTCGGCATCCGGTGCATACGGTATGGGTTTATATGACGGTGACTTGAACTTTGCCTATGACTATAAAGATGGCGAGTGGCAGGCTGTGGACTTGGAATACAGCACGGAAGAGTATGAAGATGAGTACTATGAATCTTTTGATTAAACGGAAGTAATCAGATAAGCGCAGAATAGCTGAGAACAATGATAAAAAAATATGTCCCCACGGTCTGAAATGACAGAGGGAAACGGGTGAGGCTGAAAAAATGATGTACCTTTAGCCTCGCTTTGTGCTATCCAAAAGCGAATTTCATTCCAGCAATTTACCATGAAATGGTTGACACAAACACTTTAGTCGTTTAAATGTATAAAGGATGGAACTCATCTATTTCATACTTTAGGAGGGATCATTCATGAAGAATAAGGTTGTATTGGGCTTAATGGTGGGTACACTAACTCTCGGCATCGGCACTGGCGCACTCGCAGCAACGGGTCTGGAACCGATCAAAGCGTATTTGAACAGCAAGATATCTCTGAAATTAAATGGGACAACGGTAACAGCCAAAGATGCCAATGGGAAAACGGTATTGCCGATTACTTACAACGGAACGACCTATTTGCCAGTGCGTGCAGTCGGCACACTGCTCGGTACAGAAATTACGTATGACAGCGCAACATCATCCGTTAACATTGGCAGCAGTAATGGATCTGCACCGCCATCCGAAACCGGCAAGCTGACATTAAGTTCGCTGGGAACTGCAGCCTTGGGCACCTCGGACTGGCATACCAAAGATCCGGCCGAAACGGCGTACAAAGGCAAAGATTACAAAGATGTTTACCTGCATACCGACACAGCCAAGCAAGGCAAGAGCTTCCAAGTTATGACCCAGAAAAAGTATGCCAAGCTTCATCTCGATTTTGCTGTTCTTGGCGGTTCACAGAAGCTTGAGATTATGGACGAAAACAATACAACGCTCAAGACGGTATCGCTTGCTCCTGAAGACGGATTGGTTGGGGTAGACGTGGATGTTGCAGACACGGATGCCATCTTTGTTGAAATCGTTGATGAGGACCCGGGTGCCTCCCTGTTTGTTCCGTTGACGACCTCATATTTAACCAAAAAATAAACGAGATATTAAAAACGATTATCGCCTATGCATCAGCCGGATGGTTGTTCCGGATTGGCATAGTGATAATCGTTTTTTTGTTCTTTTGGGACGTATGATCAGGTTAGCGAATTGCTGTATCGAGCGGTTTGAGATTCGCTTCAATCTCTGCACGGCGACCTTCAAGGAATGGAGGCAATGCCAGGGACTCTCCAAGATGAGCCAATTCTTCATCCGTGTCGAAGCCGGGACCATCGGTTGCCAGCTCGAACAGAATGCCATTGGCTTCACGGAAGTACAGGGAGCGGAAGTAGAAACGGTCTACGAAACCGGAATTCGGGAATCGGAAATTATGAACCCGTTCTACCCATTGTTTCAGTTCTTCTTCATTATCGACGCGGAAGGCAACATGGTGCACGCTGCCTCGTCCAGGGCGTTCTTGGGCAAGGTCATTTCGTTCTTCGACATGCACCTCAGAGCCATTTCCACCTTCACCGGATTCGAAGACGAGTACATCGGGTTGGCCTGCGACAAAAGCAGGATAGGTTCCTTTTTGACGGAAGCCGAGCAGTTCAGTAAGAACTGGAGCCGTAAGGGACGCGTCTCTAACGGTAAGATGGACTGGGCCTAAGCCTACAATGCCATACTCGACAGGTACAGGGCTTTGTTCCCAAGGTTTGCCCCCTGCAACACCTGTATTGTGTTCATCAGAAACCAGAATCAGACGTTGTCCTTCAAAGTCCGTAAACGAGAGAGTGGCACGCCCACCGCGTTCAGTGATTTCTCCATGAGGAACATCGAATTCGTCAAAACGCTGTTGCCAGTACGTCAGGGCTGCATCGCTAGGAACACGAAGTGATGTTGCTGAGATACTGTTCACGCCTTCGCGTGTCTGTCCGGCCATCGGAATCTCAAAGAAGGTAAGTTCGGTACCCGGATTCCCTTTTTCATCTCCATAGAAGAGGTGATAGACCGAAACATCATCCTGATTGACTGTTTTTTTGATCAATCGCAAACCCATGACGTTGGTGTAGAACCGATAATTCTCAGCGGCGTGTGCGGTCAGTGCAGATACATGGTGAAGTCCTTTGATTTGCATTATAAATTCCTCCTGGTGGCTAATTTATTGTTTATAATATTTCCGTTAAGAAAGTTACTAACTTTTTGTGTGTTTTGTTGTTGGATTTATCTTAACATAAAGATATTTAAAATACAATCCTAATTTAGAATTCCATCTGGACAGTGCATTCATTCAATGACAAAATGAAAAAGTTAACATTAAAGAGATAAACTGTGTTTGTGTAATGAGAAGGAGAGAAGAGGAACATGGCTTATCCTCAGTGGCTAGACCCTTATGATGCAAAACCGTTTATGCTGTTTTCCAGTTCCCACCTATGGGCGATCGGTGTGATTGCCGCACTGGTTCTATTGATGTTTCTGTTGCGGAATTGGCTGCGGTCCTGGGCAACGAACACACGCCGTACCTTTCGGATCGCTCTGGCATGTGTCATGTTGGGCTGTGAAATTGTGCTTCAGCTCTGGTATGTATATGGGGATGTGTGGAGTCTACAGACTTCATTGCCGCTGGAGTTATGCAGTCTGTCACTATTGTTATCTGCGCTGCTATTATTGACACGCAGCCGACTGCTGCATTCTGCATTGTTATTCGCAGGAATCGCAGGGGCATTGATGGCAATTGTAACTCCTAATCTCGGTTATGGTTTTGCACATTTTCGTTTCATTCAATTTTTTACTGCTCACGCTTGTATTATTGGGGCGTTGCTCTATATGACTTGGGTGGAACAGCTTCGTCCAAGCTGGAGATCTGTGTTGGGTTCGATGATATACGTGAACGTGGCTGCGTTGGTCGTATATGGTGTGGATGTCCTGCTTGGAGCCAATTATATGTTCCTGAGACACAAACCGAATACGCCTTCAGTGCTCGACATGTTGGGCCCCTATCCCTTGTACATTCTTGGGGAAGAGGTATTGGCGTTAGTCATGTTCTCCCTAATGTACGTCCTACTCTTTGCCATTCCGGAGCGGCTGAATAATCGAGTGAAGAGAGGAAAGAGTTCAGCGCTCTAGTTAAAGGTCATCCGATACCGATAGTAGGCAGCGGGAGCTGTTCTTCGTTCTTCTATAAAGATATATTTCAAACTAAACATCCCGCAGCGGTCTGGATATCCAGATCGTTTGCGGGATGTTTGGCTGTTAACTCCACATGGAACATGTTTCTAATCCTTATCCACGGAGCAAAGATTCCGCTCCATCCACATAGATCCGGGTGCCCGTCACATGGGAAGATTCATCGGAAGCGAGGAAGAGCACCAGATTGGCGACTTGCTTCGACGTTCCGGGTTCACCTTTGAGTGGATGTTCATGACCTTCGGGAAATTCAACCGGGATCTGTACTTCTTTCAGATCGTCCGAAGGATAGGTGTTGTCATCGATGTTCGTGTCTATGGCTCCTGGGCAGACGGCGTTGACACGAATCTTGTAACGAGCCAGTTCCAATGCTGCCATCTTTGTAAAAGCTGTCTGACCTGCTTTACTGGAAGCGTATGCAGAGAACCCTATGCCAGAGAATACACGGTTACCGTTGATGGAACTCGTAATAATAATGCTTCCTCCGCGGTCTTTCAAATGGGGTATGGCGTACTTCACAGTTGCGAACGTGCCGCGCATATTGATGCCCATCGTCTGATCCCAGTCCTCAGGTTCCATCGTTTCAATGGGAGCCATCGTGCCGTTGATGCCCGCATTGGCAAATACAATATCAAGCTGTCCAGCTTGCTCCGCTACCTGATTGATTGCTTTCTGCACGTTGTCCGGTTTGGATATATCACATTCAATGACGTGGCCTTCTCCGCCTGCATTCTCAATCGTCTGTTTGGTTTTCTCAGCATTCTCCGGGGTCCGGTCCAGCATGAACACTTTGGCCCCATGCTCAGCGAAACGAATGGCTGTTGCCTGACCAATTCCTGAGCCACCTCCGGTTACAATTGCAACTTTCCCTTGCAAACGTTGTTCAGTCATCCTTATCCCTCCGTATCGTATGGATTATCAGTAACTCTCTATCTCTACATACCCGACTAAAGAGTGATGAATCATATGCACGATACAAAAAAACAGGACCGTTCAACGGCCCTGTTTCTATCATTTAGATATCATGATGATCTTATTGCTGCAAAAATTACTTGTGTTTCTTCCAGTCCAGCGAACTGTTATTCAACAGGTACTCAAAATCATTATCTTTTCGCTTCTGTTCCGCTTTACGAGCTTCTTCCGCCTGCAGGCGTTCCTGCTCTTTGCGGTCTGCCTCGGCAGCCTTGGCTTCATCCGCCTGAGCTTTCAGTTTCTCTAACACATCACTGCTCAGCAGATCCTTTAGTGTGGTCGGTTTATCCTGTGCTGCTTTGGGAGCAGGGGTGTGTTTTTTGGATTTTGCCATAGAATAATCTCCTCTCAAAAACATGAATCAGCTTCCATTCTCGTTCAGTAAACATATTATATCAGGTTCACCAAACCCATTCCATGAAACTGAGGGACAAAAGCAGGAAATAGGGGGTTACGTGACGAATGAAAACGGGTATAAATTCATATATTATTACCGATACTGCGACTATTCCCTGGAGAAAGGAGTCGTTGTTCGTGGAAGTAAACCGTAGTTTACTGAAAGGGCTTGCATGGGGTGTTGCTTTCAGCTGTCCGCTATGGATTGCGATCATCGGTTGGTTGCGTTTGATGGGATGGATGTATTGAGATCAGCGGGTTGCAGAGCTGCTGCATATAGAGTTGTGCCGGAAGAGGGCATTTTTTATAAAGTCATTTATGTAAACGCTAACATTGAATAAAGCTCTGCCTTGCGTGAATACGCAGGACAGAGCTTTTGTTTGTCTTACAGGTTGTGAATTAAGATGGGTAACTAAAATCCGTTCCAAAGGTAAGGTTAAGGCATTTTTACCGGTTCAGGATATTCTACTCCTTGAGTGTCGACAGTGACTTTTTTCATTACCTGATCGGTAACTGGTTTGTCTTGTTCGCCTATTTGTTGAGCCGCAATCCCGTCAACGACGTCCATGCCTTCTGTCACTTTGCCAAAGGTAGCATAAGCGTTATCCAGGTAATCAGCATCCGCTAACATGATGAAAAACTGGGAGCCTGCGGAGTCCAAATCATTTGTCCGCGCCATGGAGATAACCCCACGCGTGTGATTAAGGTGGTTTTTATGACCATTGGATGTAAATTCTCCTTTGATCGCATAACCTGGGCCGCCCGAACCATCGCCGTTTGGATCACCACCTTGAATCATAAAGCCTGGGATAACACGGTGAAAGTTCAAACCGTCATAGAAACCTTTATTCGCCAATGAGATAAAATTGTTCACCGTATTTGGTGCAATCTCCGGATAGAGCTCGATGACGATTTTCTGACCATCTGACATTTCAATTGTGGCTACAGGATTGGGACCAGTAGGCTCCACTGGAGCCGGTGTTTCCGTCGCGCTGCTTGCAGGGCGCCCACAACCACTAATGACGATAAGCAACATCGCTAGAACCAGCGACACAGCTGTTGTTTTTTTCCACCGAAAAGACATGAGAACGTTCCCCCTTGCATCTCTGCATAATATATTTAGTCAGAATTATTTTCGGATAATCCCTCAACTATCATACCGTTTTTGCGGACAAGATGGCAATGCAAGGCAGGATATTA
Organism: Paenibacillus sp. O199; assembly: GCF_001636635.1. NCBI lineage: Bacteria > Bacillati > Bacillota > Bacilli > Caryophanales > Paenibacillaceae > Paenibacillus > Paenibacillus sp. O199. Next base: position 357,287 of record NZ_LGRP01000005.1, on the reverse strand, counting down.
TGGGTGATAAGGGATGGTGTAAATGCTTACAGAGGTGTAAAATAAGGAAAATGCTTCCGCAGTCAGGGACGTACGGGTCTGTTCCGTCCTCTCCAATACACGGCAGTCCCGGCGTCAGTAACGGAAAGGGCGTGCGGGTATATGGACTTCTCGTGGAAGCGTAATCTGGTGATTTTGTGGATTGGTGTGTTTTTTTGCAGCACCGCTTATTCGATCTCCATCCCATTTCTGCCTTTGTTTCTGAGTGGCGATCTGGGCGTTCGTGATCACCTGGAGTTCTGGTCAGGGCTTGCCTTTGGCATCACATTTCTGGCAAGTGCGCTGGTGTCTCCCTTCTGGGGATCACTGGCTGACAAATACGGGCGCAAGCCAATGCTGATCCGGTCGGGATACAGCCTTGCGGTTTTGTATTTGATCAATTATTTTGTGCAGGACCCCTATTCATTAATCGTGGTTCGTTTGTTTCAGGGATTGCTCGCGGGGTTTGTTCCGGCGGCGATTGCACTTGTCGGTACCAATACACCGGAAGAGAAGACAGGGTATGCACTTGGTATCATGTCAACAGCCGGGGCAACAGGAGGTATAATCGGCCCATTAATTGGTGGGGTGGTAAGCCACTATTATGGCAACCGGAATGCATTTTTATTTTCCAGCATCGTAGTATTGGTCTCGGCGTTGATCGCAACCTTCTGGGTCAAAGAAGAGAACTTCAACCGGAACAAGGCACGTTCTCATGTGATGGATGACATTCGTGAAGCCAGGGCCAATAAATTGTTTATTACGGTGCTTGGCATGATGGGCATATGTACCTTCTCCGTGATGATTCTGGAGCCGTTATTGACGGTATACGTGATGGAAATGGGCATTCAGCCCGATCGTGCTTCTCTCAGCTCGGGCATTATTTTCTCTGCGGTTGGTGTGGCTACGGTTATTATGGCACCGCGCTGGGGTAAGATCGGTTCGCGAATCGGATATGGGAAAGTACTGATCATTGGCCTCGTTGGAGGGGCGATTGGTAACCTGCTGCAGTTTTTCACTACAGGTTATATTGGATTCGGCATCTTGCGTTTTGTGTATGGATTGTTCTTTGCTGCGGTGTTCCCGGCGATTAATGCAATGATTGTGCAAGTGACAGAACCTGGCTTCCGGGGAAGAGCATTCAGCCTGAATCAGTCGGCTTCCCAGATCGGTACGATGGCGGGGCCGATAATCGGTGGTGTTCTGGGTGGCTGGTTGCCGATTCGTTGGATTTTTATCATCAATGGAGTGGCGCTGCTGATTACCGCCATTGTGGCGAAATGGTCCCGACTGGAGGAGAAGTTGCCGGGAGCGGGCAAACCTTTGGCGAAGTAATCAAAAAATGTTAAAACGTGAAATGGCTAATTGGATAGCAGAGAGAGGGATGGCACCGTACGAAGACGGTAGCCATCTCTTTTTCAGGATAAAGTCATTGTTATTACGAAATTAAAGCAAAAAGAAACCTCTTGGGCAAGAGGCTTCCTATATTCTTAATGAATCGGTAATGCGTTCCTATTCATCCAAGGATGAATCTTTTCGTGGACCTTCAACGCCTTCAACGTTCTCCTTCGGAACGGCATGTTCAACAGCATCAAGCTGATCCTCATCTGCTAGGGCTTCGGGAAAGGAATCTTCCGTGAACAATCCAAAATTCGGATCAATATCCCGCTCGGTTACCAGATTATCGGGCTCATGTACTTGTCGCTTGTGATTATCCTTCATCGTGTCTGCACCTCCTAATTCAGGCTGTGACAAGAGGATTAGCGCCGTGGTGGAATATCGTTCTCCGGTTTCGCATCTGCCCCAGCGCCGTTTAGCAGGTCCGTCCCGTGAAGAGCGTTGGGGTCGGGTGCCGCAGGATCAACCGGACTATTCGGTTGAATAAGATCAGCATCAGGTACGGATTCGAGTGCAGGCTCCGCTGTCCGTGACTCCAATTCCGGTTCTTCCGTAGCCGCTACAAGGGGCGGATACACTGTATTATCAGTATCGATACGTTTTCCCGTAACTTCATCAAAAGTGTCTATGTCACCTTCAGGGACTTCGGTTTCCAGTGGAATATCACGGGACCTCTGATAACGGTCGTAGTAACGTTCACTCTCTTCATTGCTAATCGGTCTGTCTGACATAAGTAGCACTCCCTCTCAGTGGATTATATTTATTGGTTGTTTTTTTTGATTGTGCAGTTATCTTGAAAAGAAAGGTTCTTATTTCGTAGTTACCCAAAGGGCTAACGTTGTAATCTCGCACCCATTATGATTCCCTTGTGTTCCCAAAATATAAATATAAGCTGAAAGTGAATAATGTACGGATTACAGATTCAACGTATATGCTTTAAAATTTAGGAAATACATATTTGACCAGAAAGTACAGAAATCCAAAGAAAATAATGATATAAGCCGCATACTTGATAAACGTGGAAGCGACCATACTTGAATCCGATTTGTGTTGGACATCCTTATGTTCTACCTCTACCGTTCTGTGTGGCTCATTCATTTGAATCACTCCTCATTGGTAAGTATTTGCTTTGAGGAACATTACACCCGGAAGGGACGATTGAATCGCAGAGATCAGTTTTACAGCTTTTCATCTTTGGCCTATGATATGATGAAACATGGATATATGAGGGAGGGATTCCAATTGGATTGGTTTACGCTGGGGAATATGATCACTCAAATCCGAATCGGGCAAAAAGCGTCTACGCCCGGGTTTTCCCGTACCGTTATTCGTCGTCCGGACGGGCTGTTCTGGGTAGGCGGGATATGGTCAGGACAGATTGTCCAGTTGCGGGACTATCTTTTCTCGGATATATGGACGATCTATGACGATGAGGAAACAGAGCAGTGGTTGGAATATCGTACGAAGATTGAACAGAAAGAGCGCGAAATGATTGAGAACCAGTTCGAAGATCTGCGCGGATAATGGAGAAAACACTCGGAATCTATCAAATAAATGGAAATAAAACTATAAATCTACTAAAATGTGAATTTTCATTTTCCTACAAGAAGGTGACACGTCAAACTGTGGCGAATGATAAATGAGAGAACTTGGGGATAGAGAAAATAAGAACTTTGAGGTGCTGTGAATGAAAAATGTGCCCAAAGCTATCATCATCTTATGGATAAGTATGTTGAATATTCTCTGCTTGCCGCATGATTTCGTCTCAGCGACTGCAGGAGAAGTTGACAAACCTGTATCCATTACGGGATGGGAAGTAAAATGGGGGAACGTACACGATCAGGGATTCATCAGTGAGGTTCAAGGTACGGAGGAAATCTGGGAGAAGCAAGGTGCTGAAAAGCTGGAATACAGCAGCGTAGAAGCTCCTTCGGGTTCCATGTGGACTCGTGTGACCATTCCTAAAATAAACGAAGATAGCTCAGCAATCCGTTTTGAGAATATTAAAGGGAACCACATTGTAATCTACTTGGACGATCGTAGGGTATATGAGAATTATCATTACAATTATGATAACAACGCTGTGTTGTTACCCTTATCAAGTGAGAATTCAGGTGGAAAACTTTACGTATGGTCAGAGAATGAAAAAGGCAGACTTGGCATCTACGGAACGGTTCAGGTTGGGCCTTATGCTACATTACAGGAAAAGTACATTCACAATGGACTGCTTGATGTGATATTGGGAGCGACCTTTGTGTTCACGGCTCTAACGATGCTGAGTTGCACTTTTTTCCTGGGCAAATTCCATAAAGGGTTGTGGATTTCGCTATGTATCGTGATGGGTTCAATCGGAACGATGATTATCACCTATTCACAGTTTTTATATACGTTCTACCAGGTTTACGGTAATCTGTATTCCGTATTGTTTGACCTGGCTATGCTGATGGGCATGCCTGCACTCTGTTATTTTTTTGAACAAATTATCGGACCAGGTCGTTATGGCATCTTTACCAAACTAAGAAAATTCCAATTCATCTATTCTGTAGTTGCTGTGGCTGCTCTGATGATTGATTTTATTTCAGGCGGTCAATGGGACATGCTCTATAGTTTGTTGGTTCAGAACGTGATTGGATTCGTTCTCGTAATCCTGTTGAGCATCTTAATGATCGGCACCATCTCCAAAGCGCTTCAACGGAGCCGGGAAGCTCTTTTGCTTGCTACGGGATTCGGCACATTTGCCTTAATCAGTGTTGCTGAACTACTGTGGTATTACCAGCGTAATGGAACATATCATCTGATATGGTGGAAATGGTCCATGGTTGCTTTTATTATCTCACTTATTGCCATACTGGGAAGCCGATTTGCTGAAAAACATACCAAAGTGCTTGAATACTCGAAAGAGTTGGAATTGTTCAATAATGAATTGCAGCGATCCGAGAAAATGGAAATCATTAGTGAACTGGCGGCGTCAGTTGCTCATGAGGTTCGTAATCCGTTGCAGGTGACACGAGGTTTCCTTCAGCTCATGACAGAGCAGGAAGACAACAAAAACAAGGGATATGTGCGGATTGCTTTGGAGGAGCTTGATCGGGCTTCCGGCATTATTACCGACTTCCTAACGTTTGCCAAACCGGAGTTCGATCATATTGTCTCTCTCAATATCGCGGATGAATTTAATCATATTGAAGGTATTCTTGTACCGATGGCTAATCTGGAAGGCGGTAAAATAACAACTGACATTCCGCCAGATCTATGGATTAGAGGGAACTCTTCCAAGTTCAAACAGGCTTTTATTAATATTATTAAGAATAGTATAGAAGCGCTGCAAGGACAGGGTCAGATTGATATTTGGGCCTATGCTCAGGATGGGGTTATCAAGGTACATGTTAGGGATAATGGTGAGGGCATGGATGAGGAAGCGCTGGTCCGGCTTGGGGAGCCTTATTTCTCGAACAAAATTAAGGGGACAGGCCTTGGCATGATGGTGACCTTCCGAATCGTTGAAGCCATGCATGGGCAGATCAGTTTTACAAGCACAAAAGGGGTAGGAACAGAAGCCGTTGTATCTTTTGCCGCGTTCGTCGAATGACGAGCGGTAGAAGTGTACGATGGCTTTTTTGTTCGCTACCCCTTGTGCCGTTCAATTACATATTCAATCTAATCCGTTTAGCTTCTCCACGGTCCGCAATTTACGTCATAATCCACTTTGGCTGGATTGGGAGGAATTACGAGAACGTAGTCGTTCTGTTGTTCTTCAACGGTACGGACTTGAATGTGTTCAGGAATATCAATGCCAAATGCTTCGCGAAGCGCTTGCTTTGGGTTGGAGTGCAGTTGTTGTCTGAAGTGCTCATCGGTCCAGGCCTTTTCAATAATATCCTCGTGCAACGTTTTCTCTGATACCATCATCGTCAACATTCCCTTCATATTTAAAATTCAACTGTACCAGCTCTTCTTTTGTGGTTAGGACAAATGTTGTTTCTCGCTGATCCAGTAATGAAACCCGCCTTGAAGAAGCACTTTTTTGTGTTGTTCAATGTCCTGAACAGTTTGTCCCAGAATGCCGCATAAGTAAGAATTAAACGCTTCGAGATGCGAAATTCCCGAGTTAGAAGATGTTAGTCTGATGTTATATTGCTGAGCAATGTCTACATAGGAGTTCATCAATTGAGTATTGTATACATTATCATGTACACATTCGCTTACAGGATGAGCCGGGTAATTATGTTCCAGTGCTGCGGATATGTGGGAGAGGAAGCTGTTGTAATTTCCATGCACAGCATCTTGTTTGGTGTCTGTGAAGTCATCTGTCATCTGGAGAGTCATCAGTGCAATATTGACGGCAGAACATACCGGAGTGATACGATGCTCCTGTTCCAAAAGAAGCAGTGAGCCAGCAGCTCCAAGCAGAAGTGGGGCAGCTTTTTGGGCGATTAATAGCGGGCTTCTCTTGAAATAATCGATGGAGTTCTCACCGGTGACGCTCATGGCCCAATCCTCCACATACTGTCTGAAATACGTCCAGAACGGGGAAGAAAGGCTGAATAGCTCTGAATAGGCACAGATCGCATCCACGTAGTAAAGATTACCCAGTGATAATTTCAGTGTCACATCTTCTGGCTGTTCGTCCATAACTTCATCCTGATTCAGAAAATATAGCATATGCAGGAGACAAGCAGTACTCAGTTTGTGTGCCTTCTCTGGAGGTAGACCATCCGAGAGTTGCATCCACAATGGAATAATGTAGCCAATGTAACTGTGACCCGAATCTCGTAACAAAGGATTGACCAAATGAAGTTGTTCTAGTGCATGTTCTGACATTGGTTCAGGATATTTCTGTACCAGCTGCTCTGCTGCAGCGAACACCACCTCCACATCGGATCTAAACGGATCAAACCATTCTCTCCGCATCGTTTGGTTACGCCCTTCCCAAAATAAAGTAATAAGGACTATTCGACTAGATCATGAAGTTACTTTCAGTATACCGGAAATGAATTGAAAAAAATAGGAGGTTTTGTGATGAATTGTGAAAAAAACAATGACATTTTGTATTTTTATGGCATAAAAAAGCGGAAGTTAGGCTCAAACTAAGAGAGCACAGGATTTTGACATATGAAAGGAAGAAGAGAAATGAAATACAGATGGAAAAAATGGATGGCAGCCGGACTGGCAGCCGTATTTATAACAGCATCAACCGGCTATACGGCATCCGCTGATCCAAATGGATCTGTTGAGGATCATGTGGCGACACCATCTTCCTCCTCAAACCAGACCAAGCCATGCATGCAAGCAGGTCATGGCCTGTTTATGATTGGAGAAACCGCGGACCTCCTCGGTATTGGGCTCCGTGATTTAAAGGAACAGATGGAGCTTGGCAAAACGTTGACTCAGATTGCCAAGGAACGCAAGGGACTTAGTGAAAATCAATTGTTGGAGAAGCTGAAGCCTTCGCTCTCTCAGCGATTGGATAAAGCAGCCGAAGAAGGCTGTCTCACGAAAGAGCAGGCAGCAGCAGCCAAAGCAGGAATGGATACCAAGCTGAAGAAGGTAATTAACACACCACTGCGGGAATTAAGACGAGAGTTCGCTCACCATGGCAACAGACGTCCGATGATGGACAAGGGGGCTATTGCACGCTTTATCGGCATCACCCCGGAGCAACTCCATCAGCAGCTTCAAAGCGGGAAATCACTGGCTGAGATTGCTCAGGCAAAAGGCATCAGTGAAACGCAACTGGTAGACAAGCTGAAGGAGCAGTTGACGGGTGACCTGAAAAGGTTCGTTAATCAGAAGGGCATTGCACATCAAGCTCCTGGTCCTCACGAACCTGTACCCGGTCGATCCGCTTCCACAGAAGTGAAGTGACAAAGAGCGTCTTCCACGAAGGGAGACGCTTTTTCAATATTCAACTAGAATTAGCTGGTTTCCGGACTGCGGTTTGCGCTAGCTGACGGATTGCGCTCCGGTGAACTTGTTCTGCTCGCAGAAATAGTATCATGCAAACGGGGACTTAGGCGTTTCTTCCGTTGTAATCCTATGGTGAAGCGAGAACCAGGAAGTTGGGAAAGTCCCCAACTGATTGCAAGGGACGTTGCTACGGTGACAAGAAACGAAAGCAATGTTATAGGTAGATGCCATCCGGTTAGTGTAAGTGGCCGGGTAATATACGCAATGCAATAGATAACCAGTGCATGAACCAGATAGCCACCAAAGGAATATCGGCCAATCCACGTCAGGAGACGCTGAAATGGTGAATCTTTGCCTCGCAGCAGTACAAGGAACCCATAGAACATGAACATCTGAGCCATGATGATGATGAATGTCGTGGGCTTCAGATAGGTTGAGATATTCAGATTAACGACATCGCTTGATCCCCGCAGCACATCATATCCAAGCCAGATGTACATGCCGATAAACAGACAGACCATCCAGGGCAATACCTTTGCAGTCCAACTTCTCCAACTATCCACTGACCAGGCACAGACTGCCCCCAGCAAAAAGTAAAACCAGTACATAACCCATGAATAAGAGCGATATTGCAGCAAACCCGACCAGGGTTGGGGTAAGGAAGCTGTCCACCCGCCCATATCGTAGTAGGACCATTTCATAAGTAAAGTGTATAATGCCATCCCAATGAGAATCAGCGTGATGACGGATTGCATCGGGGTGAAGCGTGTAACTTTTTCAATACGTTTCTGAATGAACTTGGCTCCCGCAAGAAACAGGGGAAACAGAATATAGAACTGAAACACCATAATCACAAACCACAGATGATATCCCGTCTGGGGGAGGAATAGTTCACGAACAAAACTCCGGAAGTCTGGCATACCCGAAATCCAGAACTCAGGGGTGAATATCCGGACAAATAACCAATAGATGAACGTCCATACCACAAAGGGCACATAGATATCTCCAAACCGCTTACGGATAAAACGGGGGTAATCCGGTTTGGTGTGACTATGATGATAGAACAGCATTACACCGGACAGAAAGACAAATGTCGGCGTACCAAAACGAGTCAGATGATAAATCATGGTCAGCATGATGGAATCGGGTTGTTCAATATCGGCGCGATATATATATTCTGCGATGTTATGCTGCATCACAATGGCGAGAAATGCAAGGCCGCGCAGTTGAGTCCATTCCACGATTCGCGGTTTATTCACGTGTATTCCTCCTTCGTGTAACCGGAATTCATCATTTAAGGGTACCTGTTGAACATTAAGGCTGCATTAAATGGGGAAAATAGGTACAAAAAAAAGATGGCGGCAGCCATCTTTTTAATCGGAGTATCATTGCGATACCTGCCTCATTTTGTTTCCATTCCATTTAGTTTAAGTCTGGTACTTTTGTTGATTCATCCTCTGAGGATTTCGCATCTTCCTCAAACAAATTCTGAATGTATGCTTGGAGTTTCGGTTTATTCACACCGAGTACTTGGGCAGAACCTGCAAGTTCATTGGTTAGCAACTTGTTAGGAGGGATCTGCTGTTTATCGATTTCATTTACGTTAATATCGAATCCGAGCGAAGCTAATTTTAACATCTGTGTTGGACTGAGGTCTGTCTCGATATATGGAGCGACAGCTTCCAATATTTCAGGAATCTTGAAGAGTGACGTAGTGCTTTGCATCTTCTTAGCCAGCTCAGTCATAAAAATCCGCTGCCGCTCGGTACGCGTAAAGTCTGATGTGGCATCATGCCGGAATCGCACATATTGAAGGGCGGTCTTACCGTCCATATGCTGAAGTCCTTTTTTGAGATCAATATCGTACATATGTTTATCTGCTTTGCTGGTATAATACATGTCTTTCTCCACATCAATATCGATCCCGTCTACAGCATCAACCAGCGCCATGAATCCTATAAAATCGGTATACACGTAGTGCTGGATAGGGATGCCGAGCAAGTCACCGACCGTTTGTTTGGTTAATTCCGCTCCGCCGTATGAGAAGGCCGCGTTGAGTCTGCTCTTTCCGTGTCCCGGAATATCAACATATGTATCGCGCAGAACAGAGAAGAGATGGGCTTTCTTGGATACCGGATCAATGGAAGCGACCATGACCGAATCTGAACGGCCAGCATCATCCCCCCTGGTGTCACCTCCAAGCAGCAAAATGTTAACTCGTTCCTTCCCTTCCCATTTAGGAACAGGGGTGGTTGGATTGTCCGTATTTTGGTTTGTTTCAGAAGTGGAAGTCTCGGAAGCGGTTGAGATGCTATTGGCAAAATGAACGATCGAGTATCCGTAATATACAATGACACCGGTTATGGCAAGTGCCAGGGTTAGGGATGTCCCCCATAACCATTTCTTAAGCATAATCTTCACCTTTCTATGAATGAACTATTATGTAACCCAAACTAGTTTAACAAAAAGTAAGAGAAATGTCCTCTTTGATTTCGAAAGTTCGGTTACTAGGCGACATATTTGACAAATAGTTAGTGTATATTTATTATGTAAAAAATAATCGTGTTTTGTGTAATGGAGGTATTAAACGACTGTTATGAATCAATCTGTATTTAATTGGATTAACCAGTTTGCAGACCGAATTCCGTTTCTGGACTGGTTTATGATTACATCAGCTGAATATGCGGTTTGGGTTATGATAGGGCTTCTTGTGATTGTGTGGTTTCTTGGCAATCCGTCGAAGCAACGAATTGTGTTTTATGCGTGTGTAGCTTCAATCGTAGCACTTGTTTTGGCAAAATGGGGAATTTCACCTGTGGTAGGTCATCCAAGGCCGTTCATGGAAGGCACGGTGCATCAACTGGTTCCGCATGTACCAGATCCATCATTTCCAAGTAAACATGCTTCCTTTGTATTCGCGCTCGCTGCAGCTTCGTTTTTTATCGGGCGTCGCTTCGGTATGTGGATGCTGTTACTTGCTGTGCTGACAGGAGTGTCGCGTGTCTATGTAGGTGTACATTATCCTGGAGATATTCTGGGCGGATTCATTCTAGGTAGCCTGGTCAGTGTGATCTTGATCGCTACGCGTAATTATACCAAGTCGATTCCCGATTTCTTCATTAACATTCATCGGCGGATTTTCCGTTAGAAACAGTTGAATATAATAGGGATCAGAAGAGAAGTATCGGATACGAGAGCCTTAAGTTTTTGGTGAGCCAAAGACTTAAGGCTTTTTTTGTGTTTATTTCGAAGTTAACTGAAATTTACAAAAATTGAATTCCGATATCTACAATTCATGACGATACGTGTCGATATACTATAAATATGTATTAGTTGAGGAGTGGGGAACATGAAAGACGTACGGGGAAACGTGAAGGGGAAATTGAGATTAACAATTCGAATGAAATTACTGACTGGATTTCTAATGGTAGTGGCTTTACTGGCTTTTGTAAGCATTTATGCGTTAACCCAAATTCATGATATGTCCAAAAAGGCCGATGAGATCGACAAGATGTGGATGCCCAGTGTGAGCCTGCTCGGGATGATGAATGGTGATGTTTCCGACGTTGAACGGCTTGCTCTTGCCATAATTGTCGAAACGAATCCAACTGAAATCACCAAGATGAATGAAGTGTTGGAACAGCTCCAAGCCAAGATTGCGATTGAGCGCAAGGAACTGGTTTCACTTATCGCAGGCAATACCGAAGCAGTGGGAATGTACAATACATTTAGCACGAACTATGAGGCGTATTTGGCGAAAATGCCGGAATTTATGAAATTGGGCATGGCTAACAATTACGAAGAAGCCAGCAGATTGCATTCAGAGGCCTATCCATTATGGTATACAGCGAATGATACCATTGCTCAATTAATCACGATGGGGAACTCATTGTCGGATGCAGCAACGAATGCATCGGTTGAGTCTGCTAAACAAGCATTTAATATTATTTTGGGAGTCACTATTGTTGCTTTCCTGGTTGCTATGTTTATTGCCTTCTTCATTGCAAGCATCATCTCACGTCCAATACAGAAGATGAATGCAGCAGCGATGTTGATTGCAGATGGGGATCTGACCAGTGAGAAGATTGTTCTTAAGAACAAGGATGAGCTGGGAACGCTGGCCGACTCCTTCAATGTGATGACTGGCAACCTGCGGGAGATGATTCAATCCGTATCGATGACATCCGAACAGGTAGCCGCTTCCTCGGAAGAACTTCTCGCGAGTGCTGAGCAGAATACCAAGGCGTCGGAACAGATTTCCGAGACGGTTGAGGAATTGGCTGTAGGTACATCGGATCAAGTAGATATGGTGAAACGTTCTTCGCAGGCGATGAATGAAATGGCTCTTGGTTCGGAACAGATTGCTGAGCTTGCTCAAAGTGTATCCGTATCTGCCGTTGATGCAGCGAATCAGTCTGCCGAAGGAAATATGATTATTCAGCAGGCTGTTGAACAGATGGGATCTGTTCGCAATTCCATTGCATCACTGACAGAACTGGTTACAGGGCTGGGAGAACGTTCCGCAGAGATTGGTACCATTACCGAGGTTATTAATAATATTGCCCGTCAAACCAACCTTCTTGCATTAAATGCAGCGATTGAAGCGGCACGCGCAGGCGAGCACGGACGTGGTTTCGCAGTCGTAGCTGGAGAAGTGCGGAAGCTCGCAGAGGAGTCTTCTACATCCGCACAACGGATTACGGATCTTGTCCAATTGATTCAGAAGGATACAGATCATGCCGTGCAGGCTGTGAAAGTGAACAGCAATGAAACGGAAGCCGGAATTGAGATTGTAACAGCCGCGGGACAAGCATTTGAACAAATTTCGAATGTAGTGAACAAGGTTGCTGGTGAAATCCAGGAAGTATCGGCAGGTTCCGAGGAAATGTCAGCAAGTACGAATGAAGTTGTAGGGTATGTGGATCAGATCTCTAACATTGCGGGAGAAGCAGCAGGCGGGGTACATAATGTATCTGCCGCAACCCAGCAGCAGCTGGCTTCGATGGAAGAGATTGCTTCGTCAGCAGGCTCTTTGTCCAAAATGGCTGAAGAGTTGCAGGAGCAAATCAACAAATTCAGAGTGTAAACGATCCAAAAGTAGGGTGTTCAGACTGGATAGTACCATGGATCATCATGCAACCTGTAGCACGGGTTATTCAAAATATCAGGACTGTTTCTCATATTGCGTTCAAGCGATATGAGGGGCAGTCTTTTTTGTCATATCACTACCCAAACATGTCACAACAATGTTATTTCAGAAGTCACCAGCGCTGATATTGCAACTGGAGCAAAAGGATATAATGGTAATTAATGGTGGAAATACATGGAGTCACACCATAGAAAGGAGCGGGTCATTACATCAGTGTAATTGGAAAATTACGAGACGACTATTGCAAAAGGAGATGAATGGTTGAAGATGAAGGGAAGCTGGTGGAGACGAATCGCTATCCTCGCGTTATCGGTAGGGCTACTGGCAGGGAGTACATCCATACAGGCATGGAGTGGTAAGGCAGATGCGGCTGCCGGAAATCATAACTATGCGGAGGCATTACAAAAGGCGGTTTATTTCTATGAAACTCAGCGTTCAGGGAAATTGCCGGAAGACAATCGGGTGGAATGGCGTGGTGATTCCGGATTAAATGACGGAGCGGATGTTGGGGTTGATTTGACCGGAGGGTGGTACGATGCTGGAGATCATGTGAAATTTGGTCTGCCGATGGCCTATTCGGCTACGATGTTAGCTTGGTCTGTTGTGGAATACCGCGAGGGATACGAGCAGGCAGGGCAACTGGAGCAGATTAAGGATAACTTGAGATGGGCCACAGACTATTTTGTGAAAGCGCATACGAAACCAAATGAATTATGGGGACAGGTCGGAGCGGGCAATACAGACCACGCCTGGTGGGGACCGGCTGAAGTGATGCAGATGAACCGTCCTGCTTATAAGATCGATGCATCCTGTCCGGGAAGTGAACTTGCGGGAGAAACTGCAGCGGCACTCGCTTCTTCATCCATTGTGTTCCGGGACAGTGACCCGGCTTATGCCAACAAACTACTTCAACATGCCAAGGAACTGTACAGCTTCGCGGATACGTATCGAGGCAAATATTCGGATTGCATTACAGATGCCCAATCGTTCTACAATTCATGGACAGGTTACTATGATGAACTCGCCTGGGCTGCAACATGGTTATATATGGCGACAAATGATAGCGCTTACTTGTCCAAGGCGATTGCTATAGCGAATCTGTGGCAGGCAGATGGACAGAACGGGAACTGGGCCTATACTTGGACCCAAGGCTGGGATGACAAACACTACGGAGCCCAGATTCTGCTGGCCCGCATTACGTCGAGTTTGAACATGCCAGAAGCGACGCGGTTCATTCAATCCACGGAGCGCAATCTGGATTATTGGTCTGTAGGCACGAATGGACAAAGAATCAAGTATACACCGGGTGGGCTTGCCTGGCTTGATACATGGGGATCGCTCCGATATGCAGCAAATGCATCTTTTATTGCTTTTGTATACTCCGACTGGGTCAGTGATCCAGTGAAGAAAGCAAGGTATCAGGACTTTGCCGTCTCTCAAATGAACTACATTCTGGGGGATAATCCACGCCAGAGCAGTTATGTGGTCGGTTATGGTCAGAATCCGCCTAAGCATCCTCATCACCGGACCTCTCACAGTTCATGGACGAACAATGAAAATACACCTTCAGAGCACCGTCACACGTTGTACGGAGCGATGGTTGGTGGACCGGATGCAACGGATGCCTATACCGATTCCATTGGCGACTATGTCAGCAATGAGGTGGCAACCGATTACAATGCAGGCTTTACAGGCGCGTTAGCCAAGATGAATCTGTTATTCGGCCAGAATGATCAGCCCATCGCGAATTTTCCGGCTCCGGAAGTGAAGACAGATGAGTTCTTTGTCGAAGCTGCCGTGAAGGCATCCGGTCCCAATTACGCGGAAATCAAGGCTCAACTAAATAATCGTTCCGGCTGGCCTGCGCGGATGGGGGATAAGTTATCTTTTCGCTATTTTCTGGATCTAAGTGAAGTTTACGCTGCAGGATATACCGTATCTGATGTCAAGGTTACAACCGCATACGCCGAGGGTGCTACCGTATCCCAACCGATTGTGGTTGATGCAGCGAAACGAATCTATGCTGTTACGGCGGACTTTACTGGAACCAAGATATATCCAGGCGGGGAAGGACATTATCGCAAAGAGGTCCAGTTCCGCATTACCGGCCCGCAAGGCGCCTGGAATGCGAATAATGATCATTCATTCCAGGGCTTGGGCACAGGTAATGTGGCGAAGAGCGTATATCTACCAGTCTACGATGCGGGAATACGGATATACGGTCAGGAACCTGGTGTTACACCGGTTGTCACTCCTGTTGCACCTTCTGGCGTGCAGGCTATATCAGGGAATGCTCAGGTCATCCTGAACTGGGTAGCATCACCTGGGGCAGAATCGTACACCGTGAAGCGTGCCGAGGTGAATGGGGGTCCATATACTTCTGTAGCGACAGATGTACATGGATTGACATACACGAATACGGGGCTTACGAACGGAAAGACCTATTATTATGTGGTGACGGCTGTTAATTCAGCCGGAGAATCGCCCGGGTCTGCACAAGCCTCTGCCACGCCGCAAGCTGGAACATCGTTGCCTGGCGAACTGACGTTAAGCGGTACGGCTGGCAACGCCCAGTCGATTCTGACCTGGACGGCAGCAACGGGAGCAGTGACTTATAAGGTACAGCGCTCCGTTGTGGGCGGCGCATATGCCGATGTGGCAACTGGATTGGCAGTATTGAATTATATCGATGCAACAGCGGTAAATGGAACGGCGTACAGTTATCGAATCGCCGCCGTGAATGCGAGCGGACAGACGTTGTCCAATATCGTGACGGTGACACCGAGTGCGCCTCCGGTAACGACGGGCACGCTTGAGGTGCAATATCGTAATGGAGGGTCAGGTACTTCCGGCAATGCAGTGACTCCGCAGTTTAATCTAAAAAACACAGGCACTCAGGCGATTGATCTGAGTACCGTGAAGCTCCGGTATTATTTTACCAAGGACGGTGCAGGGGATCTGACCTTCTGGTGTGATTATGCTCAGATCGGCACGGCTAATATTGAAGGCAAATTTGTCACGCTGACTCCGACAACGGGCACAGCGGATACGTATCTGGAGATCAGCTTCAAATCCGGGGCTGGCAGCCTGGCTGCTGGAGCGGAGACGGGTGTGATTCAGGGGCGCTTTTCCAAGAACAATTGGAGCAATTTCGATCAGAGCAACGACTATTCCTATGATGCAACCAAGACTGCTTTTACCGCATGGAATCAAGTAACTGGGTTTCAGGGAGGTGAGAAAGTCTGGGGCATTGAGCCATAACCTAACAGGGAGTTCAACAGCATGGGCAGACCCACGGTAATTCAAATTGAATTTCACCATTCCAGGGAGGTATATACATGTTGAAATCAGCTGCGAAAAAAAGTTTGTCTGCCATGCTAGCAGGGACCGTTATGCTGTCCGGGTACACCGGTTTGTGGGCAGGTCCCCAAACGGTTTATGCCGAAGAGCAGAACATTGATGCTCAGGCGGACGGAATAAATGAAGCTCGATTTTTGCAATTGTATGATCAGCTGAAAGATCCGGCGAACGGTTATTTTTCTCCAGAGGGCATTCCCTATCATTCCATTGAAACGCTGATGAGCGAGGCACCGGATTATGGGCACATGACGACATCCGAGGCATACAGTTACTGGCTCTGGCTGGAAACGATGTATGGTCACTATACGGGAGATTGGTCCAAACTGGAAGCGGCTTGGGACAGCATGGAGAAATACATCATCCCTGTCAATGAAGGTGACGGCAAGGAAGAGCAGCCTACGATGAGTTATTACAATCCGAACAGCCCGGCCACCTATGCAGCGGAAAAACCATTTCCGGATCAATATCCTTCTGCCATTAACGGTCAATATGCGGCCGGAAAAGACCCACTTGATGCCGAGCTGAAATCTTCCTACGGCAACAATCAGACGTACCTGATGCACTGGCTGCTGGATGTGGATAACTGGTACGGGTATGGTAACCTGCTGAATCCGAATCATACAGCGGCTTACGTGAATACATTCCAGCGTGGAGAGCAGGAGTCTGTATGGGAAGCCATTCCACACCCATCCCAGGACAATAAAACGTTTGGCAAAACGGGCGAAGGTTTCATGAGCCTGTTTACCAAGGAGACTCAGACACCGGCTGCCCAGTGGCGTTATACCAACGCAACGGATGCTGACGCACGTGCGGTGCAGGTACTGTATTGGGCGAAGGAGATGGGCTACACCAATACAACGTATCTGGACAAAGCGAAGAAGATGGGCGACTATCTGCGCTATGGGATGCACGACAAGTACTTCCAGAAGATCGGAAGTGCCAAGAACGGCACACCAACTGCCGGTACAGGCAAAGACTCTAATATGTATCTGATGGCATGGTATACCTCATGGGGCGGCGGTCTTGGCGAGGGTGGGAACTGGGCTTGGCGGATTGGAGCCAGTCATACGCACCAGGCTTACCAGAATCCGGTGGCAGCGTATGCCTTGTCTGATCCGGCAGGTGGCCTGATTCCAAAATCGACAACTGCCAAGGCAGATTGGAATGCATCGCTGAAGCGCCAATTGGAGTTCTACACCTGGTTACAGTCTCACGAAGGGGCAATTGGAGGTGGAGCGACGAACAGTTTTGATGGCTCCTACAAAGCTTATCCTGCTGGAACCAGTACGTTCTATGACATGGCTTATCAGGAAGCTCCTGTATATCGGGACCCCGACTCCAACACGTGGTTTGGTTTCCAGGCTTGGTCGCTGGAGCGTGTAGCTGAGATGTATTACATTCTTGCTGAGAGCGGGGACCTCAGTTCTGAGAACTTCCAGATGGCCAAAAAAGTCATTACCAAGTGGGTCGACTGGGCCAAGGATTATGTATTCGTCGATGAGCGTCCGGTGACGGATGCACAAGGATATTATCTGAATGCGGCAGGTCAACGGATACTTGGAGGTACCAATGCACAGGTTGCTACTACACCTGCACCGGGCGAATTCTGGATTCCAGGCAGCCAGGAATGGCAGGGGCAACCGGATAAATGGAATGGGTTCAGTGCCTTTACGCAAAATCCGAATTTCCATGTGGTAACCAAAGATCCTGCTCAGGATACAGGCGTACTGGGGAGCTATATCAAAGCCCTGACGTTCTTTGCTGCGGGGACTCAAGCCGAAGGCGGCGTACTCAGTGCCAAAGGCCAGGAAGCCAAAGATATGGCTGAGAAACTATTGAATACGGCGTGGGATTACAATGATGGTGTGGGGATCGTGACTGAAGAAGTCCGTAAAGACTACTTCCGCTTCTTTGCCAAAGAGATCTATATTCCGGCAAACTGGACGGGAACCTTCGGGCAGGGGAACACGATACCGGGTACAGCCGGCGTACCTTCTGACCCGGCCAAAGGTGGTAATGGCGTATACATTGGTTACTCTGACCTGCGTCCAGCCATCAAGCAAGATCCGGCATGGGCTTATCTGGATAATCTGTACAAAACGTCTTATAATCCAACAACGAAAAAATGGGAAAATGGCGCACCAACCTTTACGTATCACCGTTTCTGGTCACAGGTGGATATGGCTACCGCGTATGGCGAATATGATCGTCTCCTTGGTAACACAGGAGGCCCAGTGGTCCAAGTGCCAGCAGCTCCGGCGGGTCTGACAGCTGCAGCAGGCAGTGAGCAGGTTGCTCTGAACTGGACCGCATCCACTGGTGCCGCTTCTTACACGGTAAAACGTGCAGAGGTGAGCGGTGGCCCGTATACTTCCGTAGCAACGGGTGTTACCGGTTCGACCTTCACAGATACAGCACTGACCAATGGAAAAACGTACTATTATGTGGTGACCGCAGTGAATACGGCGGGTGAATCTGCACCTTCTGCTCAGGCCTCTGCAACACCGCAAGCGGGAACCTCTATACCGGGAGTGTTAACCCTTACGGGAACGGCAGGCAATAATCAGGCTGTGCTGACATGGACCGCATCGACCGGAGCTGCAAGTTACAAGGTACAACGCTCGGTTGCAGGTGGAACCTACGCCGATCTGGCTACAGGTCTGACGGCGCTGACTTACACGGATGCCACGGCAGTGAACGGTACCGCATACAATTACCGAGTGGTGGCAGTAAATGCAAGCGGGCAGACCTTGTCCAACGTAGTGACGGTGACACCAACAGCGCCTCCTGTAACAACAGGTGCACTTGAAGTACAATACCGCAATGGTGGTTCAGGGACGTCAGGCAATGCGGTGACCCCGCAGTTCAATATCAAGAACACAGGCACGACAGCAGTGGATCTGAGCCAGGTGAAGGTGCGGTATTACTTTACGAAGGATAGTGCATCCGATCTGAGTTTCTGGTGTGATTACGCTCAGATTGGCAGCGCCAACGTTGAAGCTCACTTTGTGACGGTAGATCCGGCTAAAGGGGCAGCGGATACGTATCTGGAGATTGGATTTAAATCCGGGGCAGGCAGTCTGGCTGCCGGAGCAGAGACGGGAATTATCCAGGGGCGCTTCTCGAAGAACAACTGGACGAATTTTGATCAGACCAACGACTATTCTTTTGATGCTTCCAAAACGGCCTTTAGCGCCTGGAACAAAGTGACCGCTTATATTAGTGGAGTCAACGCTTGGGGTATTGAGCCATAGTCGATTCATATTGAGACAGAGTACAGCCGGGGAGAGATCTCCGGCTTTTTGTAAGATGATTTTAGGATTACAGGTGCTCATAATCGGGAAATGAACCATAGTAATGTTTACCAAATATAGAATTTAAATATTAAAATATAGGTCATATGACGCATGTCCTAAGTGATGCGCGGTTTAGGCCTCTTTTCTGCGTAAAACGAAGCGTAGCAAATAGTTACAATAATTTAACCTTTGAAAAAGAAGAGATTTGCGGCAGTTTTAGCCAACTGGTGTGAGAGGTTTCCCTGATTCTTAGTGCTCAAGCCTGCCTGATCGAATACAGGACTTTGGACTGATGATCGTTATGGACAGCCCGTTTTACAATGGGGCAAGCCCGGCGAATGAGGCCAGGTTAAAATTCTGTAACATCAGGGGGAACACGACATCATGAACTGGAAAAGCAAGATCATTACTGCAAGTGTAACAGCAACGATGCTGATGGGAAGTCTGACAACAGGAGCATTAACGACACCTGCATCAGCAGCGGCAGTTGATAATTCAAAAGTTAAAGTCATCTGGGGAGTTAATTTGCGTACATCGCCATCTTCTTCCGCAAGCATTGTTCGTTTGGTGCCAAAAGGAGAGACTGTCACGGTAGTGCAAAAATCCGGATCAGGCTGGTATAAAGTTACGGACTCCGGTAACCGGACAGGATACATATCTTCTTCTTCAAAATATACACAAGCTGTGAAAGGCAACACGACAACAGGAAGTGGCAGTACTAGTGGGTCTGGTTCAGTTACAGGCAGTGCTTCGGTGGAGAAAGTGATTGCTGCCGGTATGAAATATTGGGGGACGCCTTATGAGTTTGGCGCAAGTCGTAACAGTACGGCTACGTTCGATTGTTCAAGCTTTGTCCGCCAGGCATTTATTGATGCGCTCGGAATCAAGCTTCCATCCGATTCGCGTAAACAAGGTGCTTATGTGAAAGCCAATGGTACCGTTCAGACGAATTGGAAAAATCTGAAGCGTGGTGACCTGATGTACTTTATGTCCTACAAAGGCAGCTCGGCTTCATCGTATTCTAGTGTGAACAAATCTACTGCTACGATTACCCACACGGGAATTTATCTGGGTGACGGCAAAATACTGCACACCTATTCCAACGCTGGCGGCGGTGTAACGATTAGTGATATCTCCGGAAAACATTGGGAGTACCGTTTCTTGTTTGGTGGAAGTGCACTTTAAGTTCCAGCATACTTATTAAATAATGACCATATATAGAACCTTCCATCTCTGCTCTATACGGGGGATGGAAGGTTCTTTTTGTTGTTTATTAGTCCTGGTAGTACAGACGAAACAGAATATCCTGATCGTAGTTGCCGAATCCTTGACCATACAATGTTAGCCCACCCACATGCTGCGCATCTTCCTCCACGGAGAGACGCAATGTCCACTGATTGCGTTCCACGGGGATATCCGCAAGCGTAATTTCGGACATATGCTGTCCATCAATAAATGTGCCCTCATGGGTGATCCGCAGCACCTTGAGCATGCCGTATTGATTGACACTGTCGCTCCACCATTCCGGGGTGAACACGCCTCTTCCATTTCCGGAATCTCCAGGACTTGTCCATTCACCGAGTCGAATTCCGTTGAGCATGAAGGTAATATCCGAAGGCCAGTTTGGGTTGACCGAAGGAGCTTCTGAACCTATCTCAAGTGACAATTCAATGGCACTGATCTGTTGACCTGACAAGATATAGTTTGGAATTTTGTATTCCACGAATCCGCGTCCAAACCAGAGAATATGGGCATGCATGCGTTCGGGATCTAGAAAATAGCGTGGATCATCATACTGTCCAATGACCTGATTGGATGTAGCCAGACCACAAGTTGGATACACATCAAAATGGGTGTAATGCCCGACAGGGATTGCCACTTCATGAAGCTTGCGGATGGTGCCCGTTTCCTGTGGCATAGAGATGCCAATCCAGTCGACTGCCAGGCTGTTCATTTTGTGCGTGCCGCCATCCTTGCGAATCATTTTGGACTGAATAATGCCCACATCCTGTAGCTTGCGAACATGCATGGTTACAATTGCGCTGCTCAGGCCGAGGGATGCGGCAATGTCCTTCACGTTCATTGGGGTCTCCGCGACAAGCCTGATAATCTGCAGACGGACTTCACTCGCGAGTGCCTCGTATAGGGGCAGCCATTCTGCATCGGTATTTGCTCTGATCACATCTGTTCCTCCATTTTTGATTTATAGAATTAAGTTAAACATAAATCCAGTCAAAAGAATAACATTTTGCAAAATTCAGGTTGAAATTGGTGCCATAATCGATTTTAATATAAATATGAACGTTGATCCATAGATTATCAATTAATTTTTATATTAATCTTAGGGAGCTGAACTTCACGATGGAAAAAGCAAAAATGACGGTAGACAAGGATTTCACAATTGGCGTAGTTGATAAACGTTTATACGGTTCGTTTATTGAACATCTGGGACGTGCCGTATACGGTGGAATATATGAGCCGGGTCATCCTACAGCGAATGAAGCGGGATTCCGTGGAGATGTGCTCGAGATGGTTAAGGAGCTACAGGTTCCGATTGTGCGGTATCCTGGCGGTAATTTTGTATCCGGTTACAATTGGGAGGATTCGGTTGGGCCTGTGTCTGAACGCAAACGCAGACTTGAACTAGCCTGGAGAACTATCGAGACCAATGAATTCGGGTTCAACGAATTTGTGGATTGGTCCAAACAGGCGAATTCGGAAGTGATGATGGCCGTCAACTTGGGAACAAGGGGTGTAGACGCAGCCCGCAACATCGTGGAGTACAGCAATCATCCTGAAGGTTCCTACTATAGTGATTTGCGTATTAAACATGGATACAAAGAGCCTCATGCCATCAAAACCTGGTGTCTTGGCAATGAAATGGACGGTCCGTGGCAGATTGGTCACAAAACAGCAGAAGAGTATGGACGGATTGCACTTGAAGCGGCAAAAGTGATGAAGTGGACAGATCCAACGATTGAGCTGGTCGCTTGCGGAAGTTCATCCCTGGGTATGCCATCCTTTCCGGAATGGGAAGCAACGGTGCTGGATCATACGTATGATCATGTTGAATATCTGTCGCTCCACCAGTATTACGGTAATGCTGAACAGGATACGCCAACATTCCTTGCGCGTTCCCTTGAGATGGATCGTTTTATTGAGACGGTAAAAGCGACCTGTGATTATATCAAAGCGAAGAAGCGCAGCAAGAAGACGATGTTCCTGTCCTTTGATGAATGGAATGTCTGGTACCACTCCAATGAAAGTGACAAGAAGCTGGACCCGTGGCAGATTGCTCCGCCACAGTTGGAGGACGTATACAACCATGAAGATGCACTGCTTGTGGGATGTATGCTGATCAGCATGCTGAAACATGCGGACCGAGTTAAAATGGCATGTCTGGCGCAGCTCGTCAACGTTATAGCTCCAATCATGACGGATAATGGTGGTGCTGCATGGAGACAGACGATCTTCTATCCGTTCATGCATGCTTCCGTGTTTGGACGTGGAACTGCACTTGTACCGTTGATCCAGTCTCCGAAGTATGACACCAAACAAATTACGGATGTTCCTTATCTGGAGGGCATTGCGGTGTATAACGAAGAGCAGGGTGAAGTGACTGTTTTTGCCGTAAACCGTCATCTGGAAGAATCACTGCCGCTTGAAGTGGATCTGCGCAGCTTTGGGAAGTGCCGCTTGATTGAGCATATTGTGCTGGAAAGTGATGATCTAAAAGCAGCCAATACCGCAGCACAGTCGAATCGCGTTGCTCCGCATAATCGTGGTGATGCAGAAGTGTCAGATACACTGATCACGGCAAGCCTGGCCAAAGCATCGTGGAATGTAATCCGATTGAAAGTTCAATAATAGGTGAAATGAGACGAGGGAATTATTCTGGCTTTCACAGAGATACAGAGCACTCCGATGGCACAACTATCTTCGGATCGCTGTTTTCCTCAACTATAAACGCAAATAAAAGCTGGATGCGAACGAATCGCATCCAGCTTTTTTCGTGTTCCATGGAGAGAATTACTAGAGTATACTCCGTTTGTTAAAAGTCACTCACCGTATCAATGAACTTTATTTCAACTCAGTATCCGGTCCGAATACAAAGCTCTCGCCGTCGCGTGGAATGAGCACCTGTCCATCCAATTGTTCGGATGCCAGATAACTGGCGAGGTCCACGCGGGACATCATGCAATGGTTAATGGCATCCATATGCACAGCGATGACATGAGCATCCGGCGCATGGTGTTTCACGGCAGCTACGTCAGGCCCGTCCATCGTTATCGGATCTCCTTGCAGGAAGCGGGCACCGCCAGCATTCACCACAATTACCTCAGGTCGATATTGACGAATGGCTTCGGCGGGTTCTTCACACCAGATGGTATCCCCGGCGATATAGGAGACAGGTTCTTCGTCAGCTTCCAATACAAAACCAGACACTTTGCCCATACGTTCGCCGATTTCTCCAGTTCCGTGTTGTCCTGAGGTGCGGACAAAACGTACAGAATGATACTCATGTTTCTCATCCACGGCGGTAACGTTGGTAAATCCGGCTCCAGTGAACACGGCCTCATCTCCTGGTTGGCATAGCAGAGGTACATCCTTGCGTAGCTGCTTCGCTGCTGCTTCATCCCAGTGATCGGGGTGGGTATGCGTAACGATCACCAGATCGGGATTCACATAATCCGTTTCCGTCTCGGGTAAAGAGACTCTAGGATTGCGTAATTCATTGGGCGTGTTCGGGAAAGCGGGCATCACTTCTTTATCCATCAACATGGGATCAACCAGTATATTCAGACCCCCATATTCCAACCATAATGTAGCATTACGAATCAATTGAATTTTCATTGAACCTGCACTCCTTCGGGAATTAATGTTATTATCCTATATGTTATACAACCCGTTTATGGGCGTAAATAACACACTGAAAGAAAACAGGCCACTTTAATTTCAAGTTGAAAGGATTGCAAAATAGATGAATGAGACGATTGATGATACAGATATACGCATACTGAAAAGCCTATTTTTCTGAATTCCGGCGACCGACATGCCGCCTTCCGTGAATTTATGGCTGCACGTGAAGACATCGTGGAGGTTCACCGTGTCAGCGGAGAGGGCTGCTATTTGATGATCGTACGCACAGGAACAATGGAGCAGCTTGGCAGTTTGCTGGAAGCCATTTTGCCGTATGGAAATTATAGAATGAACCTGTCTGTTGGTATAGAAAAGTCGGAATGATGTGAGCTGAATTTCAGATGTCCTGTTGCTGTTTCTCACGCAGCGTCTCCTGCAGAAGACCAACTGCTCGACTGAGCTCTTTTTTGGTTAGCAAATGATCGGTCTGGATATGACGCCGGGTGCCGTCTTTCAAATACAGGGCAATCATGGGGGAAGCAGACAATATCCATTTGTTGAAGGCGGGAGAGCCAATCTCAATTTTACGAATCTCATTCCAGGGAATGGTCCGTTTAAGGATACGAAGCCCTTCATCATTCCAGGATAATAACACAGGGGAACTTGCGATTGCCCGGGACAGAAACATAAAAAATACGGGCCCGATAAACCACATGCCAAGAATGGCTGCGATGGAATAATATAATGTCTCCAGTTGTTCAGCGTGATCTTCATAGATGATCCATAACAGGGTGACACATAATAGCAAGAACAGAAGACATATTGCTCCTTTCCATACAGCCGTGAAACGGCGATAGCCAATCTGTCGATGCTCCAGCTTCGACTCTGATAGTTTATATAATTCAGGTTTCATAAATACGCCTCCTTAACATCATTTCCCAGAAAATATATCAAACATGCCGCCTGCATCGCAGAGCGGCACGTTCAACGTTTATTTAACCCCATTTGGTTCGATGAGCTATCCAGAAATAGCTGAATCATTACCGGCTTCACGAGCATGGGTGTAAAGATCAGCATATACCCCTTCAGCATCAATCAACTTCTGATGTGAGCCTTCTTCGACAATTTCACCATTCTCCATAACGAGAATCCGATCTGCATGCATGACCGTAGAGAGACGATGCGCAATAACAATTGTTGTTCTTCCCTGAGAGACGGATTCCAGCGCCTGTTGTACCAATTGTTCGGTATGCGAATCCAGATTCGCGGTTGCTTCATCCAGGATAAGCACACGGGGCTGAAAGACCACGATTCGGGCAAACGATATCAGTTGACGTTCTCCGGCGGACAGACCGCTTCCGCGTTCGGAAAGACGTGTATCATACCCTTGTGGCAAACGTGAAATCATGGCATGTGCTCCGACGAATCGGCAGGCCTGAATAGCCTGCTCTCTAGTAATATCCTCGCGGAACATTCGTACATTGTCAATGATGGAGCCCGAGAAAAGGAATGGTTCCTGCTGGATCAGACCAACGATCCGATGAAGATTGGCCTGCGGGAAATGGCGAATGTCTATGCCATCAATTTCAATGCTGCCCTGATTCACATCGTAAAAGCGATTGAGCAGGGAGATCAACGTACTTTTGCCAGCTCCTGTAGTGCCTACAATGCCCACCATTTCACCTGGATAGAGATGCAGATTCATATGCTGAATCAGGGGGCGATCTGCCCGATAACCGAACGATACATTATTAAAATCAATCTGTCCCATCACACTCCGTGGTTCAAGTGTGGAGGCAGTCCCGGGTTTGGGGTCAGCGACTTCCGGACGGGTACTCAGAATGTTCCAGATCCGATCCATGGATACGGTGGTTGATTGGAATGTGTTCCACTGCATGGTGATCTGGTTAATCGGCTGGAAGAACTGGCGGATGTAACTGATAAACGCATAGAGCACACCCACCTGCAATGATTCACCCAGCACGGCACGTCCTCCAAGCCAGACCATCATAACGAGCGCCGCATTGCCAAGGATATCAAACGTCCGGTTGAATATGACATTCGAACGGGCTTGTGTGATATTGGCCTTCAGGTGAAGTTGGTTCTGTTCCGTGAATCTTTTCTTCTGCTCTTCTTCCTGATGGAACGCCTGGATCAAAAACATGCCGGACAGGTTCTCTGCCGTGAATGCAATCAAACGGGAGAGACGAGTTCGGGCATTCTGATAAGCCCTGCGTAGTTGGCTCCGAAATAATACAGCAACGATGGCGATCACAGGCAGCACGATGAGAGAGTACCCTGCGAGTACCGGATCGAGCTGGAACATAAAGACGATAATTAGCACCAGCATCATGCCATCCCGGATGAGACTTAGCAGTACTTGAGTGAAGAAACTGCTGATCGTTTCCGTATCACTGGATACATTCGTCACCAGACTGCCGATATGGAAGCGATCGAAGAAAGACATCGACATTTTGGAGATATGCTTGAACAGGTCCTTACGAATGCGAGAGACGATGTTCTGACCGACATGTTGCAGCAGGTTGTTTTGTACATAGGTAAAAATAAAGCTGATTACAGCCAGCCCCAAAAAGATGGCTGCCAGCTGGACAAGAAAGCCTACACTAGTCTGACCAATTGCCAGATGATCATCGATCGCGATCTTCACCAGATAAGGCTGAAGCAGATCGGCGGAAATACCCAGCAGCGAACAGAAAAAGATACCTGCAAAGGCCCATTTATGGGGGTGGGCGTAGGACATCATCGCTTTGAAGGAAGTCCGCTTATTCTGGTCTGCGCCTGCGTCGGAACCGGACCCATGGCCTGACGGTTGTGCTTGGGCTCCCGCATCTGAACGAACTTCAGCGTTACGGTCAGTCATGATGTAATCCCTCCTCCTGCAAACGATAGGTTGCAGCATATAACCCTTTTGCGGCCATCAGCCCTGCATGTGTTCCCTGTTCAGCGATTCGACCTTCATCCAGAACGATAATTTCGTCGGCATGACGGACTGCACTGATCCGGTGGGAGATAATCAGCGTTGTTTTTCCTTTACCAATCTCACGCAGGCTGCGTAGAATGCCACTTTCGGTGACGGCATCCACAGCACTCATACTGTCATCTAGAATGAGCACCTGCGCTTTTTTGATCAACCCCCTCGCCAGACTGGTACGCTGACGCTGACCGCCAGACAACGTGAGTCCACGTTCGCCCAGCAGGGTATCGAACCGATCAGGGAACCGGATAATGTTCTCGTATATCATCGCTTGTCGTGCACTGTGCTCTACGGTGTCCAGCGGAACCTCGCGGTCACTAAAAGCGATGTTGTCCCGAATGGTTGTACTGAACAGGAATCCATCCTGCGGTACGTAGGCAATACGGGATCGCAGACTTTCCAGCGACAGCTGCCGGATGTCGGTGCCGTTAATGCGGATTGTGCCTTCAGGCGGCTCATATGTACGCAGCAATAGCTTCACAAAGGTACTTTTACCAGAACCTGTTTTACCCACAATACCCACGGTTCGTCCTGCCTGGATATTCAGACTGATGTTTTTGAGCGCAGCGGATGAACTGCCGGGATAGGAGAAAGATAGATTCTCAATCGTAATGTCGTTCACGGCTTGGAGACTTGTCGCATTGGGAAGCTCGCGCACGTCAGGCACTTCCGTCAACAGATCATTTACCCGCTCAAGTGATGCTCCAGAACGCTGCATAGTATTGATCACATTACCGATTTGTTGAAGCGGTCCCATGATGATCCGCAAATATAACGTCAATGCGACAAAACTTCCGAGTGTAATGGAATTCTGCATCGTCAAAATTCCGCCGACAAGCAGGGAGACAACCAATGAAATGGCACCCAGTAGCGGTAGCAAGGCCTGAAATAGAGAGGACAGACGAACAAGCCGCAGCTGCTTGCTTTTGATTGCATCTACTGTGAACCCAAATCGTTCACGGGCGCTGTCTTCAATGGCAAATGTTTTGGTTACACGAATACCACCAAGCTGTTCCTCTGCGGATTCCGTCATCGTTGCAAGGGCATCCTGCACATCACGAGAGCGCTTGCGAATTCGCGGACCGAAAAAAACGACCAGAAAGGGAATGGCCAGCAAAGGCACAATACTGATCAGAATAAGTTTCATCGGGATTCCGCTGAGCAGCATCATCACGATGCAAGATAATAATAGAAATGTTGCATTGGTCATCATGGTGACGCCGTTGGAGATGGCTTCACGTACAGAGGTAACATCATTCATGACGTAACTGAGCAGTTTCCCATTTCCCTGTTTGGAAAAATAGTACTCGCTAAGTTCGGAAAACTTGCCGAAAATGCGCTCGCGTGTCATGAATTCGAAGCGGCGTCCAAGCTTCATGATCATGAATTGTCCGGTACCGAATAACAGATTATAAGCGATGGCAATAGCCAAAAGCGAAAGACTGTACCGGATGACCGTATTCATCTGAAGTGTGTTCTGCATGAGTTGATCCGTGAAACTGCCCAGAATTCGGGGTAAGGACGCCTGACCCACATTGGAGGCAATAATCAGTAGTACAGCGAACAGATATACGGGCCAGTTGGCAATGACATAGCCTCGTAGTAATCCTTTCTTGGACATAAGATTTGTTCTCCTTTGTTCAGGGTGAAAGTCGGTTTGGAATCGGAGTCAAGAAAAGGGCCGACACCTGATAATAGCGCGTCGTGCCCTCTTACTTTATGCGATCCGGTTTGCAGTTTATCCGTTATTCGCTAGAATTCTCTATTCTTATTTTTGCGCTAAACGGTAAGGATGTCAACGAAGCAAGCAAGCATAATGGAAAGAAAGCAGATCGGCGCCCGTAGGGTAAGGGATATATGCAGTATTTCCATCATTTATTCACCAGATGTCGATTTTACTGAAACATTTCAGGGGGGGCTGCCGTCTGTAGGATTGAAGAGGTCAAAAATTGGGTTTACTAAATATGGAGGTGCCAAGAAATGAAACATAAAAAAGGATTGGCTGCAACGCTTGCGCTCTGCGTGTCTTTGACGGCAGGAGGTGCATCGGTACTTGCATTTTCGGATGTAAAAGATGAAGGACAAAAAACGATTGTGGACTCGTTACATTCCAAGGGTGTTGTTAATGGAGTAACGGCGGATCTATTTCGTCCGGATCTCGCATTGTCCGAGCCACAGGGTGTTCAACTGATTGTGAACGCTTTTGGTCTGAAAAATGAATACGCTGCCGCTTCGGCACAAAATAAAATTAGTCCAACGACCTGGTACGCCGATGCGGTTCAGGCTGCAACACAGAATGGTCTGTCCATTCCGGTGGAGTTGAATCCACAGGCCAAAATGACGCGTGAGCAGTTTGCCATTTTGCTCCTTGAAGGGATTAACACAACCGGAGAATATCCGGTGATCATGCTGTATAATGATATTAAGGACGAAAATAAAATCGGTAAGGACGCCAAATCTGCGGTCCAGAACCTGCTGAACATGGACATCATTGAACTGGATAAGGACGGAAACTTCCGTCCAGATCAGTCGCTTACCCGTATGGAGGCTGCAAGCATGATCTTCAATGCACTTGAATTTGTAGATAAGCACGGCAATGGCGGATCGACAGAACCGACTCCAACGAATCCAGGCGAAGGCCAACAGGGGATTGTGCCTACCGTGACATCAACCAAAGTGGATGACAAGACTGTAAAAGTCAAACTGACCGCGCAAATGCCTCATCCTGGTTATGGGTTGAAGATTGAAGATGTGAAACTGGAGAAGGATGGACGTGCCATCGTGCTGTATACGATTATCCAACCTGACCCGGACATGATGTATCCAATGGTTATTACCGATGTAACCGCAGAGACAGACATACCAACAGGATACACTGCAGAAGCACAGCCTTCTGGAAAATAATCAAGCCTTGCCAGCGTGCTCCGATCTGAGATCGGAGCGCGCTTTTTTTTTATTTTTTCTGAAACCGACGATCGATATGAAAAAGCTTGCGTAGGGAGAGCGGCTGTCTTCCAGTCCGAATCTTGATTAGTCCGACTGAAAAGTATTGATTCTATTTATATATGTTACATTTTGTAACTCGCAAGTAATTCAAAAAGTGGAATTAAGGTAATTAATGTGATGTTAAATAACATTGAAGGTGTCGTTTATAAAATGTAAATCAATATCTATATAAGCGATAAAGCCGCTTCGTGTTAACGGAGCGGCTATTTTTCTGGCCTGATCCGGAAATTATCATTCATTCAAGATCTCCATGTCATGTGCAAATTCAACATATATGACTGGATATACCCAGTGTTTATCTACGTTTATGTGCCTTGTAGCCAAGGGTGAAAACGACATATTTACGGAGAAGGGAAGAAACTCATAGAATAAAGCCAAGCCATAAGGGAGCTTGATGCAGGTGGTAAATGTGTGATAGATAATATTACATTTATGTGGTTGAATTAAATCTATCCTTTTTACTTTTCCTAAGCATCAAGAGAGAAAAGGTGCGCCTCACCCATTACAAGAGCAGACCGAAAGACATTAGAAGGTCAAATGCATGAGGAGGAGGTCGAAACACAGTAGCAATGAAGAGGAACTTCTATTACATTCAAGATGGTAATGCGCTATGCATGCTAAGACCTTGCGACCTGTATGACCGATGTGAATCCAGAATTCGACCTACACACATGGAATAGCTCTTTCCTAAACATATGTGGGTTTTGACTTTAAGGTCTGTTTCTCAACTTTCATTCAGATCGGACATCTCTCAAGTTCATGTGAAGCTACTCCAAACGACAACTTCAAGAGGGAAATGGGTCAAATTCCACATGTTTTATGTCTCCAAAATGACAATGACAAGCTGGAACCAAAAGCGTAAACCCCTGTTTTAACAGTACTTTCCGTGTTTTTAAGAGTGAAGATCGAAATAGCATATTTACGAATTCGGAAATGATCCATAAACTCAGTATGTAAGCGTTACCAATTTGCGAGGGAAACAAGGGCCTCGCATGATAGAAATGTGGTCCGGGACTCATTCCTTACATTTGAACAGGAGTGTTTCGCTCTTCTTACAAAACGGACGGATTTTCATTTAGAAAAGGAGGAAACAACTGATGCAGCCAGAAGGGAAGTCCGCCTTGTCGCAAAACCTATCGGTGTACACGATTCCGAACCGCAAGAAAAATAAATTATGGAGAAGGATGATTCGAAACTGGGAGTTGTATCTGTTTATCGCGCCAGCATTTCTATACTTTCTGATTTTTCATTACGGGCCGATGTACGGCATACAAATCGCATTCAAAAACTTTATCCCGACGCTTGGTGTTACGGGAAGCCCGTGGGTTGGTTTCGATCATTTTATCCGGTTCTTTAATTCGTATTATTTCTGGGATTTGTTATGGAATACCCTCAGTATCAGCTTGTATGAGCTTGCTATAGGTTTTCCGCTGCCGATCATTCTGGCGTTAGCCTTCAATGAAGTAAAGGACTCCTTCTTCAAACGTACCGTACAGACGGTCACGTATGCACCACATTTTATTTCGGTCGTAGTCATGTCGGGTATGATCATTACCTTCTTGTCACCTTCGTCAGGCATGATTGTCAATTTGGTGGAGGCTCTTGGATTTCAGGCCCCTCAATTTCTGACGGACCCTGCGTGGTTCAAGACGGTGTACGTACTCTCAGGTGTCTGGCAGAGTGCAGGCTGGGGTACCATTATATACCTCGCAGCTCTCTCGGGTGTGGACCCTCAACTGCATGAAGCTGCCGTGGTGGATGGTGCGAGTCGGTTCAAACGGATTCTGCATATTAACATTCCAGCGATCATCCCTACGATCACCATTTTGTTAATTCTGAATATGGGCAGTATTTTGGGCGTCGGATTCGAGAAAATCTTGCTGCTGCAAAATCCGTTGAACATGGGTTCATCCGATGTTATCTCGACATTTGTCTATCGGTCCGGTCTGGTCGATGCACAGTACAGTTTCTCCACAGCTGTAGGATTGTTCAACTCGGTAGTTAATGCGATTCTGCTGATTACGGTGAACCAAATTGCACGTCGCACCAGTGAAAACAGTTTGTGGTAAAAGGAGGGGAAAACACATGTCAACCGCGGTTAAGGAAAGCAGAAGCGATAAAGTGTTCTTATGGTGCAACTACATCTATCTGACGATAGCGCTCGTCATTGTGCTTTACCCGCTGTTATACATCATTAGCGCCTCAATCAGCGATCCCAAATTTGTAAGCTCCGGTGAGATGTGGCTGCTACCCAAAGGAATTACGTTTGAAGGGTATGCTCGCGTATTTGAGAACACCAACATCTGGATTGGGTACAAAAATACGATCATCTATACCGTCGTAGGTACACTCGTCAACCTGATGGTCACTCTTCCGGCAGCCTACGCGCTCAGTCGCTCTGATTTTGTGGGACGTGGATTCTTCATGGCGATGTTTATGGTAACGATGTTTTTCAGTGGAGGGCTTGTCCCGAGCTACCTGCTGATTAAGGATCTTGGTATGGTGAACAGCATGTGGGCGCTTATTCTGCCAGGAGCTGCATCTATCTGGAATATTATCGTATGCCGTACGTTTTTCCAATCGACCATTCCCAAGGAGCTGCAGGAGGCGGCCCATATCGACGGGTGTACCAACACCCGGTTGTTCATCCGGATTGTGCTTCCGCTCTCCATGCCGATCATTGCCGTGATGGCGCTCTTCTACGGAGTCGGACACTGGAACAGCTATTTCAGTGCCATGATCTATTTAAATGATTCCTCGAAGTATCCGCTGCAGCTCTTTCTTCGCCAAATCCTGGTACTTCAGGAGATGGCAGCACAGGGCGGTGGAGCTATCGATACCTCTTCAGCAACGGCGATGAATTCCAAAGCGGAAATTGCTGCGTTGGTCAAATATGCCGTCATTATTGTTTCAACCTTACCTGTGATTGCGATTTATCCATTCCTTCAGCGTTACTTTGTACAGGGTGTTATGATCGGTTCCGTCAAGGGATGATCTTAAACCATAATCCACACTAAAAAAAGGGGAGTTGTCGTCATGAAAAAGCTTCGCAAGGCTTCATCCATTGTACTCTGCCTTACCCTATCCGCAGCATTGCTTGCAGCTTGTGGTTCCAATGAAGATGGAGGTTCTGCGACTTCAAATGTCGAAGGGGTCAAAAAAGAAGGATTCCCGATTGTGGACAAACCACTTACGTTAAAGGTCATGTCCCAGGATGCGGGCGTTGCCGACTGGAACACGATGCCAGTCCTGCAAGAGATGGAGAAATTGTCAGGCATCAAGCTGGAGTACCAGCTTTCGCCGATCGACAGCTTTGAAACAAAGAAGAACCTGGTATTCGCAAGCGGCGATTTACCGGATATGTTCTATGCTGCGGATCTCAAGCCAGCTGAGCAGGTTACTTATGGAACTCAAGGCATTCTGATCCCACTGGAAAAATACATTGATGAGGGCTACGCCCCCAATATTAAGAAGATTCTCGACGAAAACCCGGATGTTCGCAAATCATTTACAACGCCTGACGGACATATGTATGCACTGCCATTTATTGATACGGCTGCCGTATGGTACAGAGGCCCGATGTGGTATAACGGGGAATTCCTAAAAGCACTTAATGTAGAGGAACCTAAGACTACGGAAGAATTATATACGTACCTGAAGCGTGTTAAGGAAGAAGACCCTAACGGCAACGGACAACAAGATGAAATTCCGCTTACTTCTGTAAAACTGGATGATCTCCGTATGTACTTCTTCGGATTCTGGGGAATGTACAACGAAGGAATCTATGCGGATAAGGACGGAAAAGTTCACTATCCTTACCAAGAAGAAGGCTACAAAGGTTATCTGACGTTCATGAACCGCTTGTGGAAAGAAGATTTGCTGGATCATGAGACCTTCTCCCAAACCGGCGATCAGAAAAAAGCAAAAGGCGAAAGCAACAAGCTTGCGCTGTTCAATGACTACCATCCATACTTCACACTCGGCGGCGAGCCTAACACAAAACATCCGCTGATGACACCGGTGAAGAGTGAGATCGCAGACTCACCTGTATACGGTAAACACCCAGGCATATCGGCACGTGGTACCTTTGCTATTACTAGCAGCAACCCGTCCCCTGAGGCAACTATGCGTTGGATCGATTATATGTACAGCTATGATGGGGCGACCCTGTTCAATCAAGGTCCTGAAGGTCTGCTGTGGAAATTCAAAGACAAGGAAAATCTCGTAAAAGAGTGGCTGCCTGTTCCTGGCGGCGGGGATCGTGAGGAATATCGCGGTAAAATCACGCCGAACTATGGCATTTTGACACCGGGTATTAATGATCCGGATATAGCGAAAGGTCTTCGCACCGAATTTGATGAATGGCTTGACCAGCAGAATCAAGAGAAGTTGGTGCCTATCGGAAAATCACCATTCCCTAACGTTTATTTAACAAATGAAGAGCAAAGCGAAGCGACCGCTTTATTATCTGATCTGGATACGTACGTCAAGCAGATGGAAGCGAAGTTCGTAACAGGCCAAGAGCCGCTTGAGAACTGGGATAAGTATATTGCGCAGATCAAAAAAATGGGCAGCGACCGTATCGTTGAACTGTATCAAGGGGCCTACGATCGCTGGAACACAGGCCAATAAGAACAAGGACTCCAGAAAGAGGTGTGAACAAGGATGCAGAAATGGTTTGAAGAGGCCAAGCTGGGAATATTCATCCACTATGGCATCTATGCTGTGGACGGGGTTTCGGAATCGTGGTCCTTCTATAATGGAAGGATCTCTTACGAAGAGTACATGAAGCAGCTGGACGGCTTTACGGCATCGAAGTTTAATGCGGAGAAGTGGGCAGACTTGATTGAGAAATCCGGAGCCCGATACGCCGTGCTGACAACGAAGCATCATGATGGTGTTGCTCTGTGGGATACGCAGTATAGTGACCTCAATGTCGTTAAGCAGACACCAGCGAATCGGGATCTCGTGAGGGAATATGCGGAAGCAATTCGGGAGAAAGGCATACATCTAGGGATGTACTTTTCGCTGATTGATTGGTCGCACCCGGATTATCCTAGCGTGTTTGAAGGTGGAAAGGTACCAGAGGATCTCAGCAATGTCAATCGGCATTCAAGTCCTGTAGATGGTGTTCAGGATCAGGAGAAATGGGAGAAATTCCTTGAGTTTAATAACCAACAGCTGCAAGAGATCATGACGAATTACGGAAAGGTGGATCTGCTGTGGTTCGATGGGGACTGGGAACGAAGCGCCGAGCAGTGGAATCTGCCGGAGTTCAAGCATTACCTGCAATCTTTTAACCCGGATGTCATCATCAACTCCCGCCTTCAAGGTTATGGGGATTATAAGACGCCAGAGCAAGGCATTCCGATTACAAGACCAGAGGGACCGTGGGAGTTCTGCACCACCATCAACACATCATGGGGCTATGTGCCAACAGACCATAAATACAAATCGTTAAATCAGATCATTCGGATGTTCTGTGATTGTATTTCAATGGGGGGCAATATGCTGCTGGATATCGGTCCGCGCGAGGATGGCACCATTGATAAGAGGCAGGAGGATATTCTGCTTGGGCTGGGAGAATGGATCCGAACCCATGAAGAGGCCGTCTTTGGAACGGGTGAAGGTATTATGCCTCGCTATTATCTGGGGGGAAGCACCGTATCCGAGGATAGAAAGGCATTGTATCTGTTTGTTTATGACGATCCAAAAGAGAATGTATGCATCAAGGGACTATGCAATAAGATCAAGAAGATTACTGTGCTGCATTCGGGCAAAGAACTTAACCATGAGATTCATGGGGGCGTGCCTTGGTTCAATATCCCGGGCACAACGTGGATCAAAATGACCCCGGAGGACACACATGAGCAGGTGACGGTTCTTAAGCTCGAATTCGACGAGGAACTGGAAATGTACGGCGGTTCAGGAGCCGTTGTTACTCATAACTAACATTACGGGAGGGCATGCACCTATAGATGCATGCCCTCCCTCATGAAGCGGAGAGAGAGCGATATGAACCAAAGTGGAGTACCTGAGCCGAAGATTGAGTATGCTCCCAAACATTATATATGCAAGCGTGCGCAGGAACCGCTGATACTGGACGGACGCGTAGATAAGGCATTCTGGGGTGCGGCCGATTGGACGGAGGATTTCGTTGATATCGAAGGGGATCTTCGTCCGAAACCCGGAAAACAGACTCGGGTAAAAATGCTGTGGGATGACGACTATTTCTACTTTGCTGCCGAACTTATTGAAGATCAGATATGGGCTACGTTGACCGAGCGGGATTCTGTTATTTTCTATGACAATGATTTTGAGATTTTTATCGATCCCGACGGGGATACCCATCAATATTATGAGTTCGAGATCAATGCGCTGAATACAGTATGGGACCTGTTATTGGTGAAGCCATATCGGGATGGTGGACCTCCGGTCAACGGTTGGGATATCAGCGGTCTTAAGACAGCCGTACATATCGATGGGGAGCTGAACACACCTGGCGCCGATAACCGAAAATGGAGCGTCGAGGTCGCGATTCCCTGGACCAGCCTAAAGGAATGTGCCGAAGGTAACCGTCCGCCAGCACCGGGTGAGTTCTGGCGTGTCAACTTCTCACGGGTGGAATGGCAGACTGAGGTGCAGGATGGTGAGTACCGCAAAGTGCTGAATCCGGATACAGGCAAACCTTATCCGGAGGACAACTGGGTCTGGTCGCCCATGGGTATTATCAACATGCATTATCCGGAGCTATGGGGATATGTCGTATTTTCGGATGACGGAACGGATCAGCCCTTTGAGCTGCCAGAAGATGAACGAATTAAATGGGAGCTTCGCAGACTCTATTACCGTGAACGCAATTATTTTGAAGCCCATGGTGAATTTACACAAGATGTGAAGTTACTTATGGGTGAGGAATCGTTGATTTGCCAACCTGTAATTGAAACGACCCGTAGCCTATTCCAGATTAGTACGCCTTCCTCGGATGGCACTACCTTAATCTGTATTCGGGAAGACGGAAAGCTGTGGAAGGAGTGAGCTAGCGATGACCAGCCAAACCTTGGTGTTCTCAATGGATGCACAGTCCTTGGAGCGGATCGAGCAGAAGTTCCAGGAGAAGTTAAACTTTGCAGATACCCGCAAAGATAAACTGTTTCATGTGTTTCAGCAGCCATTAACTGAAGAAGAGGCATGGGCTTTGAAATATGTGTATGCCTACATGCCAGTGAACGACCTGGCTGATTATGATGGGGAACTGTTCCTCAGTCATGTGCGTCGGGCACTGGACATTCGCAAGCGTGTGCCTTGGGGGGAGCGTGTACCAGATCATCTGTTTCTGCATTTTGTGCTTCCCTATCGAATCAATACAGAGAATATTGAAGATTTCCGTGGCATTATCTTTGACGAGTTGGCCGACCGGACAGCGAAGTTATCCATGGCGGATGCCATTTTGGAGACCAATTACTGGTGTCATGAAAAAGCGACTTATATTGGCAGTGATCTGCGAACGATATCGCCACTGACGATGATTCGAAATGCCCGCGGCCGCTGTGGAGAAGAATCCACGCTGGCGGTAGCCGCTCTTCGTAGCATCGGCATACCTGCCCGTCAGGTCTACACACCACGCTGGGCTCACTGTGACAGCAATCATGCTTGGGTAGAAGCCTGGGCGGACGGCCAATGGTATTACATTGGGGCATGCGAACCGGAAGCCGGATTGAATCAAGGATGGTTCAGTCCACCAGCCCGCAGGGCCATGCTGATTAATACGAGAATATTTGCCGACTATCCGGGACCGGAGGATATAACACTCTCCGAGAAGGGATATACGGAGATCAATTTACTGGAGAACTATGCGCCAGCGCATACCATCTGCGTGAAGGTGATAAATGAGCAGGGTGCGCCCGTGTCTGAAGCGAGTGTCCGCTTTGAGGTATACAATAGTGCTGAATTTTATCCGATCGCCGAAATCAAGACGGACGCACAAGGAGAAGCTTCCTTTAAGACAGGTCATGGCGACCTAGTGATTCGTGCGGTTAGTGGTGGCAAGTGGGGTGAAATTCTATTCAAAGCTCAGGACAGCGCTCATGTTGAGCTCGTGTTGAATTCGTTAGAGCAGCCATCAGGGATCTTGGATTTTGATATGGTTCCTCCTCCGGAAGGGGAGGGAGAAGTAGTGGCTTCGTTACCAGAAGAGAAGATCCTGAATCACAACCGCCGCCTGGAAGAAGGTACGAAGATTCGGAGTGGATATGAGGATACATTCCTGAGTGAGGAAGATGCATTTGCATTGGCTCATACAACTGGACTGCCTCCGGAGCGCGTACGGGATATTCTACAGAAGGCACGGGGCAACAGCCGCGAAATCGCTGCTTTCCTAGAGGGGCGTTCCGGTGAATTTGGCGAGTGGCCACTACAGTTGCTGGAGTCGATGAACGAAAAAGATTTGATCGACACTTTTCGGCCGACACTGGACGATCATCTTATAGGTTCACTCTCGCAGCGTGGACAATGGGCAGAAGAGACGTTTGTGAAGTACATCCTGTGCCCAAGAGTCTCCTATGAAATGATGGTGCCTTATCGATCCGTATTCCAGAATGCTTATTCCGAGGAAGAAGCAGCGGCGTTCAGGGAAGATCCTTCAAAGCTTGTATTCAATCTGGAACAGAGCTATTCGTATTATGAGGATCTCCCTAACCTGAAAGGCAAGGGAAACCCTGTAGGTACGTACAGCCTGATGAAGGGAGATCCACTGTCGCTCGATATACTATTTGTCGCTGTGTGCCGCAGTTTGGGCATTCCGGCCCGATTGCATCCGAGCGAGCAGAAACCGCAGTATCTTAGTGACAAAGGCTGGGAGGATGCGGTGTTAAGTCTAACTTCTTCTCGAAATCAGGAGAGCTCAAGCTGGGGAATGCTGCAACTTCTCAAGGATTCTGAGGCTCGGGAGGATGCGCCGTCAGCATCCTATGCGGAGAATTTCTCGTTGGCCCGTCTGGAGGATGGTGTGTACAAAACGCTGATTTATCCATATGGTCACACCGATGTTTATAGCGATCCATTTGAGGTTGAACCGGGAGCTTATCGCTTAACGACCGGTATCCGTCTGAAAGATGGAACGGTAAGAGTCCGCTTCATCTACTGCACCGTTCGCGCCGGAGACACCACAGAGGTAGCACTGACTTATCGCGAGACGGTGGTAGACATCCCTGTGCTGGGCAAACTGGCAACCGGCAATGAGCTGACTCGTCTGGATGGTTCAGAGGTGGTACTGAAGGATCTTTTGGGAGCTGAGGGGGCCATTGCTGCTTGGATTGAACCAGAACGTGAACCGACCAAACATCTGATTCGTGAGCTGTGTGAGCTGGCTGAGCCGTTGGATAAGCTAGGCGTGCCAATCGTGCTGGTAATCGGAGATACAGAATGGAACGCCTCCTTTGACTCTGGGGCTTATCCGAAGCTGCCGATACGTACGATTTTTGTCCGGGATTCCAGCTATGCGTCCTTGTCTGGTTTCATCTCGAAACCAGCCGCTCACGAAGCGGGCTATCCGCATCTGTTCGTGCTGGATAATCAGGATCAAATCCGATACTCGGCCTCTGGGTACAAGATCGGTACAGGCAAGGAAGCTCTGCAGATTGCTGCTGCGATATTTCAATCATTGAATGGATCGGAGTGAAGAGGATGACGAAATATATTGCTGCTGGTTATGTCGTCGATTCTGTTCTTCCCGACATGACGGATGAGGATCTGTTGAAGTTGACCCATCTGAATGTAGCCTTTGGACATGTCAAGAATGATGAAATCACCACCGAGCATTTAAAAAACGGAGAGGTTATCCGTAATATTAAGCGGAAGCATCCGAATCTAACGGTGCTGCTGTCCGTTGGCGGATGGAGCGCTGGTGGTTTCTCTGAAGCCGCCTCAACCCAAGCGGGGAGGGACAGCATGGCCGCATCAGCGGTTAGGGTGCTGGAGGAGTACCCTTTTGACGGGATCGATTTGGACTGGGAGTATCCTTCTTACGGTGAAGCCGGTATCGCATCCAGTCGTGATGACAAAAGGAATTTCACCTTACTTCTCAAGACGATCCGGGAAACACTGGATGCCAAGGGCTCCGAGGATGGCCGTCATTATCTGCTCACCATTGCGGCAGGGGCTGATCAATACTACGTCGACGGTACAGAGATGGCTGAGGTGCAGCAGTACCTGGACTTTGTGCAGTTGATGACCTATGATATGCGCGGCGGTTTTCAGGTTCTGACCGGACATCATACGAATCTGTATACGCCAACCGGAGATCTGTTCCGAATTAGTACTGATGCTTCCGTGAACCTGTTCATCCGTGCCGGCGTTCCGAAGGAGAAGATCGTTATCGGCGCTGCGTTCTACTCACGGATCTGGACTGAGGTTCCTAACCGAAACCACGGTCTTCACCAAATGGCTGGTAGCACAGGCGGCTATGGTCCGGCATTTGCCGAACTGGAAGCGAAGTACATCAACAAGAATGGTTACGTCCGTTATTGGGATGAGGAAGCCTGTGCACCGTTTCTCTTTAATGGGTCGAGCCTAATATCTTATGATGATGAAGAATCGATTCAGTGCAAATGCGATTACGTGAAGGATCAGGGCCTGGCCGGCATTATGTTCTGGGAATACGGCTGTGATCCGACCCATCGTCTGCTGGGTGCAATACATCAAGGGCTTCAAGATGTTCCGGTAGGGAAATAGAAGAAGAGAGTTGGTTGCAAGGATCGGCTTGCCTATATGAGCCAAAAACATACAAAAACCTCCCCGAACCAAAAGGTTCTGGGAGGTTTCTATTTATTTTACGAATCCATCCATTATCCAAGACATTCTTCGTCGTCATCTTCCGGGGAATCGGAGGAGTCATTGGGACGGTGCATTTTGCGGTACTGCCCTGGGGTATAACCCGTCTCTTTCTTGAATTTACGGATGAAGTTCGGTGTGTCCAGATAACCGACGCGAGTGATAATATCTTTTAACGGGTCGGTCGTATGCAGCAGCAGTCGGATAACCTCATCCATCCGTTTCTGCCAGATATATTGGGTAAAGTTCATGCCGATCTTCTCTTTGAAGGAACGGCTGAAATACGATGAAGAGATCGTGAATTTCGATGAAATCGTACCCAGGCTGAGGTCATAATCGGAGTAATTGGCATCAATATAAGCAACGATTTCATCCATCAGGGAGCTTTCTTCCGTCTCGCTCTTCGCCTCGACATGAGCACAGATCTCGGCAGCAAGTCCTGTCAGTTTTTTCTCCAAATCCTCTAACGAGTCGTAGGAAGTGATCCTTGGAAGTTGATTAACCACGTGATGAATGCCAAGTTCCGAGGCCGTTTTGAGCATCGTATTCAGAATATCGAAGCAGATGCAGCGCAGCAATGGTACAGACGGCATTTCGGATTTCAGGGTATTCAACGCAGTTGATACCATCTGTACCGCCACATCGTAACTGCCCTGTTTCAAGCTCTGAACTAGTTTCAGCAGCACATCCTTAGGTACCCAGAAGGAAGAATCCTGTTCACTAGAGCCGGAAAGGGCGTTGAAGAAGGTACTGCTGCCCTGTCCGTGCAGCATGGATGCTTCCAGCGCAGTTGATGCCTCGATATAGGATTGGTTCAGCTGCAATGGAGAACTATAGCTGTTACCGATCCCGATCGCGGGAGCAACTCCGACGTGCTCTGCCACCATCGATTGTAGTGATTCAACAATAGACTCCATACGAGCATTCAAGCTGGATTCATGCCCGACTTCGGCATCAAATCCGACGATGAGGGCTACTTGGTCTGGCTGTGGAAGCTCCACGCCGTAAGCAAAAGCAGACAACTCCGGCAGTTCCATATCGTTGATCAGCTGCATAACAGTACGCTGTTCGGGATAATCTCCGCGGGGAAGATCGTGCATTTCCAATCCCAAGGTCATAACAAAATAATGGGATCGGTTAAAGCGTATGCCGAGATTATCCGTAAACTCAGAAGGGAGCTCTCCGGTATGACCATGCTTCAGTAGCATAAGCAGAATATGATTACGAGCGTAGGGCTCCTGAAGGTCCACACGCTGGCTGTAATCATGCAGCGTTTTCTTGATCCATTCCAACTCGTTGCTGGTTGTGGAAGGTTCAGGATTATTTTTTAAACGAATGAACTCCATCAAGTCTGATATCGGATGGTATTGTCTTCGGGCCAA
The DNA here is from genome assembly GCF_001636635.1 of Paenibacillus sp. O199. NCBI lineage: Bacteria > Bacillati > Bacillota > Bacilli > Caryophanales > Paenibacillaceae > Paenibacillus > Paenibacillus sp. O199. The sequence goes on along the minus strand of NZ_LGRP01000005.1, from coordinate 315,086 downwards.
CAAAATGGCGAGGAAGGTGCCCATCACCACCATGAAGGAGAAAACAAGAACAACAAAGGTACGAATATGGACAATTCGGCTAAAAAATTGATTGCTTGGCATAGCGGTTACATAAGTCCAGCCCGCGTCTGATTTGACGGATACAACCGAATGCGGTTCTTGATTTAAGGAGAGGCTGTGTGTTCCCGGCTCAAGTTCAAACAGAGCTTTGACTTCCTGTTCGGTAATGGTCTCCCCCTTATAATTGGCGGCCAACACCTGCCCATAATTATCGAAAATATAAGTCATACCATGGTAGTCGCTGAGAATGGAATCAATCAATCCCGTCAGATTGGACTCGTGAATCAGGTACATGACAGTCCCGTGGGCGGGCGTATTGTTAGGTGCAATCGGTACAAGGTAGGCCAGCATGGAATTGGGTACTTTGGTTCCTTGAACGACTTGTTCGGCTGGTCGTATCGTGGGGAACTGAACGTTATTCAAATCCCGGATCATGTCCGTTTTGTTCCATGTATTAAATTTGTAGCGGCCCGTGAATACATCCAGGTTCTCAGAGCCCTGAGACGAGTAGATGCTATCATCTCCGCGGAAGAACAGGAATAGCTCATCGATAATGGAACTGGTGGCTTTGTATTTGACCAAGGCAGCAATTGATTCCCGGCTATAGTAGGGATGGTGAGTCCAATAACGGGTTAGCTGCTCATCATAGGCGATACGAAATGCGATGTCCTGTAATTCCTTCATGCGGTCATCAATGACCGTTTTTGCTTGGGTCAACTGATTGACATTGGTCTGTTCAATCTCTGAACGGAGCGTGTCCACAGCATTGTGATAAATAATAATAGTTAAAATAACAAGAGGTATAAGGAAAATGGAGATATAGGATAGTGTGTACTTAAGCAGAAGCTTGGACTTGAAGTGATTCCATTTCATATCTGCAACCTCCCGTTTTTCTTTAGAGCTGCAGCGATAGCGCTCTCATAAAGACAGTGAAGTATTACCATGATGCCGAGCCGCTGGGTGTTCCTACTAAAAATATTAGGAGAACTTCTCTAATAAATCAATGAATCTTTTCTAAGTTTCAGAGCAAACAGGAAGAAAGTCACATGAAAGAAGAGGAACTCGGTGAGAATAACAGGTGTAAAGCTATGGAAGGGCTTTTTTTATGAGAGGTTCATTTGCTTCAGTACATGAGGAATTATATCGATCCAAGGATCAGCAAACCTTGATTTTTCGGCCATGGAGTAGCATGATATAGACATTCATCCCAACATGAACTATGGAGGGCGAATTGTTGAGTAACGCCTATTTGAATTAGTTTAAAGCCAATTTTCTAATGAATGCGGGTTTAACGATAGCAATTATTTTACCCGGCAGTTCACAAAGGCGTATGGCATGTCTCCCAAAACGTACAGGCAATCTCTATAATAATCCGCAGTGGTGTGATGAACGAAAGAAGGAGGGGTGAGTATGAGAGAAACCTGTGTTCCAACTGGCGTGGCGCTAAAAGATACCGGCTTTGGATATACGCTGTCCCTGGTAAACGGTAAATATAAAATGGTTATTCTGTATTGGCTGTCTGAAAACAAGGTGATGCGACATAATGAATTGAAGCGAAGCATTGGTACCATTTCCCACAAAACATTGAGCGTCATGCTTAAGGAGCTGGAGGAACATGATCTGATTCTACGCAAAGAATATCCCCAAATTCCACCCAAAGTTGAATATTCATTGTCGGAACGAGGACAATCAATAATGCCACTGTTAGATATGATGTGTGATTGGGGAGAAGCCAATATGGTGTCTGCCCCGGGGTTAATGCAAGGCTAACGATCAGGTTGTGAGATTAAAAAATCAAAAAAGCAGTATCTTCCTGAATCGGAGATACTGCTTTTTTGATCTGCTTGGAGTGAGTATTATAGGTTATCCATGAAACGTAAATAGTTTTGTGCGTTTTGTTCCAATTCATTTGCCGCAGGCTCGTGTTCTGCACCATAGAAGGCAAAGAATGGTCGGTAATCGGCATCGCAGTAATAGAAGGTCGTCTCAAAAGGAGATAATAGTTGTCCAAGGGTATAGCGATATTTGCCCTCTTCCGTGTAATCTGCCTCTTTGATTCCGGCAGATACGGCCAAGGCGACTTTGCGTTGCTGCAATTTGTCGCCCTTGGAGCCATAAGCCCAGCCATACGTAAAAACTTCATCCAGCCATTGTTTAAGGAGAGGTGGGCTGCTAAACCAATAGAACGGAAATTGCAGGACCAGATGGTCATGAGCTTCAATAAGCTGCTGTTCTTGCTGCACATCAATACGTCCATCAGGGTAAACTTTATATAGTTCATGTATCGTATATTTTTCCGGATATTGTTGGAGTTCTTCTATCCATCGTTTGTTAATGACCGACGTTTCCAGGTTGGGATGTGCTACGATGACAAGTGTTTTCAAAATGAATTCTTCCTCCCTAAGCTATAATGTTTCTTGAGTATAAAGGGAGTATTGCCGAGATGTAAGTACGCACTTTTAGTACATGTACTTACCTCAAGGTAAGCACCCTTCCTGAAGAACATCTTGGCGAGATTGGGTGAAAGAAATGAATATAGCCGTCAGTTTCTCAACTGACGGCTGTTTTAATGCTTTGTTTTATGATGACAATGTCTATTCGTTGATCTATTCCTCTTGCACATTATAGAGTACACGCGCAAGCAGGTTCTGGCCGTAATTGCCGAAATTTTTACCGAAGATCGTCAATCCCCGTTTGTTCACTGGTCCGTCCGTTACAGCGATTCGAAAGTGGATATCGCTTTTGTAATCCAGGCCAATCTGGTCCAGAGTAACATCGGAGATGCGGCATCCATCAATATAGCTGCCCTCTTGGGTGATGCGGATCAGCTTCAGCATCCCGTATTGATTCAGATGCGGTGGCCACCAGTCTGGATTGAACGTACCTCGGGTATTGCCAAAATCTCCTGGACTCGTCCAACAGCCAATCTCGATGCCGTTGACGTAGAAATAAATATCCGAAGGGTAGTTATCGCAAAAACCTGGTGCTTCTGAACCCAATTCCATGGACAACTGGATTTCGCTGAACGTCTGGTTAGGCTTAAGGTAGTTGGGTATGCGATATTCCAGATAACCTTCGGCCAGCCAAATCATCTCCGCATCAATACGGAGCGGATCAGCAAAGTAACGCGGATCATCGAACTCACCGACGATGCTGTCTCGGGTGGCGAGACCACATGTAGGAGCTGCCTGATAATCGCTATAATGACCTACCTGAATTTCAACCTCGTATCGGTTAAAAATCTCCTGTGAACGCAGGTCTACCATTAGTTTTTCCTCATTGAGATAACAAATCTTCTGAATTCCATGTTTGCCAACCGCAGTATTGATCTCAATCAGGCCGCTTTCTTCCAATTTCTTAATATGCATTGTAATGGCGCCATTGCTGAGCCCCAGTTTGGTTGCGAGATCATTGAGGTTAAGACTCTGGTTCTTGGCAAGCAACTCAATAATCTGGATTCGGATTTCCGAACTGAGTGCCTTGAAAATATTAACGCCAGACATCAGATCTTTAATATAAATCATAGGTGGTTTTCCTTTCCACGTTCTGAACAAAGCCCTTCTAATCCAGGCTTCTGCACATTTATATGGTTTGTTTTAGATAATTATAAATGATTACCGGATGGAAGGGAAGGGCGAGAAAAGAAAGCCGAATCCCTTGTATACATAGCATAAATGAGCGTATTATTCATAAAATGTTGAATATTTACTTTAGAAAATAACTTAAATCATTTCATATATATTTGAAATATACCATTGAAATGTAATGTAACCGCTTTTATAATCCTAGTATACCTAAATTGATTTAATACTTCATGAACCAAATTAACTATTTGATCAGGAGAGGTGGAATTCGGTTTGGAAAAGTTCAAAGGAATGACAGGATTCAGGAAGAAACGTTGGGCATTACCTGCACTGCTTGTACTTGTTTTGCTATTGGCGGGCCAGTCCAGGGCATTCGCGGCATTTTGGAATCTGACCGGCGATATTGCCGTCCACGATCCATCCATCATCAAAGAAGGCAGCTCATGGTATACCTTTTCAACCGGTGCTGGCATTCAGGTACTGAAATCGGATAACGGGTCCTCATGGTACCGCGTTCCGCAGATTTTTCTGAGCAAGCCATCCTGGTGGGCCTCTGCCGTTCCGGGACAGAGTGGTCTGGATGTATGGGCACCTGACGTTGAGCAGTATAACGGAAAAGTGTGGCTTTATTACTCTATCTCTACCTTTGGCTCCAACAGATCGGCGATCGGGCTTGCGTCTGCAACCAGCATTGGAGCAGGCCAGTGGAAGGATGAGGGGTTTGTGCTTCAAACCACAACCGCCAACGATTATAACGCTATTGATCCGAATCTGGTCATCGATGCTTCAGGCAACCCGTGGCTTGCTTTCGGTTCTTTCTGGAGCGGTCTGAAGATTGTGAAGCTCGACAAAACCACGATGAAACCGACTGGAAGCATCTCCTCCATTGCGGCGCGTCCGAATAATGGCGGGGCCATCGAAGCACCAAGTATTGTATACCGTAATGGTTATTATTACTTGTTTGCCTCGATTGATTCCTGCTGCCAGGGCGTGAATAGCACGTACAAAATGGTCTATGGACGTTCAACGAGTATTACAGGTCCGTATGTGGACAAAAACGGTGTGAACATGTTGAATGGCGGCGGAACCATATTGGATTCGGGGAATGCCAAGTGGAAAGGACCGGGCGGTCAGGATGTGTATAACGGTAATGTGATTGCGCGCCACGCTTACGATGCTGACGATAACGGCAATCCGAAATTACTAATCAACGACTTGCTGTGGGATTCCAGCGGATGGCCAACGTACTGATTTGTTTTAAATAAATATAAAATGTTTTAATAAAGTATTGACTAAAGTGATCTGGATTTGATAAATTTAACAACAGAAATCTTATTTCACCTAATTGAATACGGTTACAAATCCAGATCAGGAGGGGTTCAGATGGTAAAGAAAAAGAGTTTAGTCACACTTATGCTTCTAATGCTGGTAAGTGCACTCGTGTTTGCGGGTTGCGGAGGAAGCAGCGGTTCAAGCGGGGACAAGGAATTGACATTTATGTTCCGGGGCGGCACGGATGAACAGAAGGCATATCAAGCCGTTGTTAAGAAATTCGAAGAAGAGCATCCAGGTGTCAAAGTTAAAATTATCGTTACAGCTGCGGATCAATACGCAACCAAATTGAGAGCTGCCATTACAGGCAACAGTTTGCCGGACGTGTTCTATTTTAACCCTGGCGATATTAAAGCCTATGTGAACAGCAATGTGTTGATGAATCTGACACCTTACGTTGAAAATAATGCGGATGTAGATCTGAATAACATCTGGAAATATGGTTTGGACTTGTATCGCTATGATGGCAAAATGGCAGGTCAGGGCGATATCTACGGAATGCCGAAAGATCTGGGTCCGTTTGCACTCGGTTATAACAAGACATTATTTGAAAAAGAGGGCATCCCATTCCCTGATAAGGACAAGCCTTACACATGGGAAGAATTCATCAAGGTCAACCAACAAGCGACTAAGGATACGAATGGAGACGGTAAACCGGACGTATTTGGTACAGGCTTCAACGTACAATGGGCGCTGCAGTCCTTCGTATGGAGCAATGGTGCAGACTGGTTGGATGATAGCAAAACAAAGGTAACCATTGATGATCCGAAATTCGCGGAAGCACTGCAATTCTTTGCGGACATGCAAAATAAATACAAAATCACGCCTTCTATTGAGGAAGCGCAAACATTGGATACGTACCAACGCTGGATGAAAGGAGAAATGGCTTTCTTCCCAGTAGGTCCGTGGGATATGAGTACATTCGAGAAACTGCCTTTCGAATATGATTTGCTGCCTTTCCCTGCGGGCTCTACGGGTAAATCCGCAACGTGGATCGGTTCACTGGGTATCGGTGTATCGGCCAAAACGAAACATCCAGAAGAAGCCGCAGAGTTGGTGAATTATCTCACAGCTTCCAAAGAAGGCATGCAGCAGTTGGTTGATGCCAAAGTGCAAATTCCGAATCTTCTCGACATGGCTGACGAATGGGCCAAAGATACTTCAACGAAACCAGCCAATAAACAGGAATTCATTGATATCGTAGAAGATTATGGCCGTTCTCTTCCAGGGAACTACACGTACAATGCGGAATGGTATGACCTGTTCTTCACTGACATTCAGCCGGTATTGGATGGCAAAATTACAGCCGCAGACTATGTGAAACAGCAGCAGCCGAAAATGCAAAAGCTGTTAGACAAAGCAGTAGAACAAGAGAAGAAATCTCAGAAATAAGCATTTTATAAAATGCTGAAAAAATGTGGCTGGAAAGATTGAAACATAGGTTCTAGAGAGAATCAGCCTACGCCAAATGGATGAGTAGTAGATTCCGTTTTCAAAAAAAGCCGGTGCCAGCAGCCTGCTATTAACGCTGCTGGCATCATTTTTGGATTCCATACGGGCATGTTGCATGAATTGATCAAGCAGGCATCCATCGATTCATGCAACATGCTGATATTAGAAACAGGGGTGAGCGCAGTGATTACAAAATCTAGTTTGTATCGCAAAGAGAGGCTGTACGGATATTTGTTTATTTTGCCTCCGGTTCTTGGTTTGCTGATCTTTGTTCTGTTCCCTTTCCTTTATTCCTTGTACGGTTCGTTTACGGATTGGGATGGCTTGGGACAGATGAACTTTATTGGTTTAGCCAATTTTAAGGATTTGCTCACGGATGATTTGTTTTACAAAGCGATGTTCAACACCTTTTATCTGATGCTGGGTATCCCGATTGGTTTGTTGCTCGCATTGCTGCTGGCGATGGGTCTGAATCGTAAAATCCCCGGCACAACGACGTTCCGTGTAATCTATTATATTCCGGTCATTTCTTCCCTCGCAGCGGTGTCCATCATGTGGAACTGGGCGTACAACGGGGATTACGGATTAGTGAACCAATTCCTGGATCTATTCGGTATTGAAGGCCCTAACTGGCTCGCAAACAAAGACACAGTTAAACCGGCCCTGATTATTATGACGGTGTGGAAAGGTCTAGGTTATACGATGTTATTGTATCTGGCTGCACTGCAAAGTGTATCACGTACATATTACGAAGCGGCTGAGTTGGATGGAGCAAACGGGTTCCAGATCTTCCGCAACATCACCTGGCCCATGGTGAAGCCGGTTACCTTTTTCCTCGTTGTTACAAACATTATTGGTGGTTCCCAAATCTTCACCGAAATGAACATTATGACCCCGACGGGTGGTCCTGAATATTCATCCGCATCCATTGTCTTCTACATCTGGCAGAAAGCATTCAGCAACCTGCAAATGGGTTATGCCTCTGCGATGGCCATGATTCTTGGTATTTTCATTTTTGTCATTACCTTGGTGCAATTCAAAATGAACGAAAAATCAGCCTATGATGGGGATTAATGGTCTAGGAAAGGAGTGAACCGGAGATGTCTTACAGTCAAAAGAGGAAATTAACAAACTCTATCATTTTTATCGTTTTGGCGCTTGGTGCTATTGCGATGATTGCACCACTGATCTGGATGTTGTCCACTTCAGTGAAGGAGAAGCAGGATGTGTTCGCGCTTCCGCCCGTGTGGATACCTGAAGTGTTCCAATTCGGAAAGTATAAGGAAATTTGGGAAGCAGGTCCGTTACTCAGCGGGGTCAAAAACAGCTTGATCGTGGCGGTCAGTGTTACCGTTGTCGGGACCTTTACGTCAAGTATCGCTGCCTTTGCTTTTGCCAAATTGAGATTTCCGCATAAAAACAAACTGTTTCTAGCTTTGCTCGCATCGATGATGATTCCGTATCCGACAGTCATGATTCCGCAATTCATCATGTTCTCGAAGCTGGGCTGGGTGGACACACTGCTGCCGCTTATTGTTCCAGGATTATTTGGTAACGTCGTCATGATCTTCTTCCTTCGTCAATACCTGCTTAGTGTGCCTGATGCCATTATTGAAGCAGCGAAAATTGATGGCAGCTCCTATTTCCGACTGTACTCGAGCATTACGTTTCCGCTCATTAAACCGGCGATTGCAGCTCAACTGATTCTCTGGTTCATGGGCATCTGGAACGATTATCTAGCACCAATTATTTATCTGAATTCACCTGAAAAACAGACCTTGCAGCTCGTTATAGCAAACTTCAATGCCACATATGCGATCCAGACGGATTACCCGCTAATTATGGCAGCGTCCATTGTTGCGCTGTTGCCGGTATTGATCATCTTCCTGATCTTCCAGAAACAGATTATTGAATCGGTAGCAATCTCTGGAGTGAAAGGATGAATCTGCGGAGAACATTCCGCGGGTGGATGAATTCAGGAAAAGGAGTTGTTGCTTCGATGTTGCTGCTGTTGTTGGTTGGGGCTACAGGCTGTTCTGGAGAAGGAGCAGGGGAAGCGGTGTCCCCGCCGGTCTTTCCTGAGGCTCCCCAAGATACCCAATTGTATGACACCTCCATTCTGGACGACGAATCCCGTTGGACGGTGAACAATGCGCATGATCCGGCCATTATCAAAACAGATCAGGGATATTACGTTTATTCGACCGATGTTCGTGTAGCAGGAGAAGCGAAACCCGGCGTCATGGTACGCAAATCGGATGATCTGATCAACTGGTCATGGGTAGGTCAGGCTTTGCCGGGTATTCCGAAGGAAGCCCTCGATTGGACTGGGGCAGTAAATCTGTGGGCACCGGATGTGATTCAGGTTGGTGACACCTACCGGATGTATTATTCGGCTTCATCTTTTGGTAGTACGCGTTCGGCTATTGGTTTTCAGACATCCTCGTCCCCAGAGGGTCCTTGGACAGATGAAGGGTTGGTTGTTAAAACATCCGAGAACGAAAAGGATAAGTTAAATGCCATCGATGCCAATCCGGTATTGGATGCCGAAGGCAATTCGTGGATGGTCTACGGTTCCTTTTTTGACGGGATATACATTGCACCTCTCGATCCGGAAACCGGAAAGTTCAAGGAAGAGGGGTATGGTACACGCATTGCCGCCCGTGATCGTGCTACGGAAGAAGGTGCGGTGGAGGGGCCATATATTGTGTATAACCCGGAGTTCAAAAAGTATTATTTATTCGTCTCGTATGATTCTTTATTCGAAGATTATAACGTGCGTGTAGCCCGTGCTGATTCGATTACAGGCCCCTACACGGATGTAAATGGCATGAACATGCTGGATACAGAGCATCTGCCTCAATACGAAGTCGGAACCAAAATTCTGGGTGGCTATCGCTTCACCGAAGGTGAGGGCTGGGTTGCACCTGGACATAACTCCGTCCTTAAGGATGGAGACGATTATTATATCGTGCATCATGCGAGAGGTGAGACCGATAAAAACTGGCCGTATCTGCATGTACGTAAAATGCTGTGGACCAAGGACGGCTGGCCTGTTGTGTCACCGGAACGTTATGCAGGTGAGTACGCACAGGACATTCCGAAGTCGATGATCGCCGGGGAGTGGGAAGGCCTAGCTGTTGACCCGTCGGTGGACGGACAGGTGCAGGCAGTACCTTACACCTTGCAAGCCAACGGCAAATTGAAAAGCGAAAACGGTTCAGGCAAATGGACGTTTGACGGCAAACAAACACTGACGTTGGAGTGGAAAGAAAGCCCGTGGGGCGGAGCTTCCACAGAAGAGCTGAAGCTGCTCCCATCCTGGGACTGGGAGCGAAGCCAGTCTGCGCTTGTAGTTACCGGCCTGAACGACCACGGCATTGCCGTCTGGGGTAAGCAGATTAGCGCAGCGGAGAAATAGAGAGCCGTAGATATGGCTCGAAGTTTGGAATTGGAGCTGGCCGAGAAAATACGGCCAGCCATGCATTTAGTGGGGAGAGTCGCCTGAGCGAAGCGGGCGACCCCATAGATACAGAGCCACACCGATGGCTCGGAGTTTGGATTTGATTCAGCGAGCGCGGTTAGAGCGAAGCTGTTGCTTTCAAGGTGCACAAGCAGCGAAGGGGGAGGAAGGAGCCGAAGGAGCGACTTTGGCATCCGATTTCAACCGCCAAGAGCGGTGGGAAAAAGAAATCGGAGGACAAGAGAGCGACAAGGCCCTTCCACCCCCGAAGCGTCCACGGTGCACCAAGAGCTGGCCCGAGAAAAAAGGCCAGCCATGCATTTAGTGGGGAGAGTCGCCCAAGCGAAGCGCGACCCCATAGATACAGAGCCACACTAATGGCTCGGAGTTTGATTTGG
>NZ_LGRP01000005.1:245253-304787 GCF_001636635.1 Paenibacillus sp. O199 | reverse complement strand
GAAATCGGAGGACAAGAGAGCGACAAGGCCCTGCCACCCCCGAAGCGTCCGCGGTGCACCAGCAAAATAGTTTTTGCACTTTATCCATCAGCTGTTTACAAATATTCACTCCGAGCCATACACACACATTTGAAAGGGGAGCATTCCCATGACTGATTCCATTACATTTACCAATCCCATCCTGGAGCAGCGAGCTGATCCGTGGGTGTACCGTCACACAGACGGGTACTATTATTTCTCAGCTTCGTTGCCAGCCTTTGACCGGATTGAGATTCGGCGTGCACAAACCCTGGAAGAGTTGAGAGATGCCGAGCCGGTAACGGCGTGGCACAAACATGATACAGGACCGATGAGTGCCAACATTTGGGCACCTGAAATTCATTTTATCGATGGAAAATGGTACATACATTACGCTGCAGCCCATACCAGCGAAACCAATGAGGGCCTTTTCGACCACCGCATGTATGTGCTGGAAAATGACTCGGCCAACCCGCTCGAAGGCGCGTGGGTAGAGAAAGGACAGATTCGGACGCGTTGGGAGACGTTTGCCTTGGATGCAACGACGTTTGAACACAAAGGTACCCGTTATTTGGTATGGGCGCAAAAGGACCCGGACATTCCGGGTAACTCCAACCTGTACATTGCCGAAATGGAAAATCCGTGGACTCTCCGTGGTGAGCAGGTCATGATTTCTACACCGGAATATGATTGGGAGATCATCGGCTTCAAGGTAAACGAAGGGGCAGCAGTGTTGCATCGCAATGGGCGGATCTTCATTGGTTACTCAGCGAGTGCGACCGACTATAATTATTGTATGGGTTTGCTCACTGCGGATGAAGATGCCGACTTGCTTGATCCAGCGAGCTGGATGAAATCGCCTAAGCCGGTATTCCAAACGTGTGAAGCGAATGGTCAATATGGTCCGGGTCACAACAGCTTTACGGTATCACCGGACGGCAAAACAGATATTCTGATCTATCACGCACGAAACTACAAGGACATCGAGGGAGATCCTCTCTATGATCCAAACCGTCACGCCCGCGCGCAGGTTATTCGCTGGAACGAAGATGGCACACCTGACTTTGGAGTCCCTGTTCCAGATGGGAAGGCTGCGGCTGAAGCGAAATAATAATACTGCTAAAGTTTTAATATAGTAAGCCCTTAGTCAGCGAGCCATGCTGATTAGGGGCTTTTACTTATGTACACATTGAGAAGGAAGACTTGAAGACGGATACGAGGGTCTGCATATTAGCAACCATCCCGTGACCAATGCGTATGAGGAGTATACAATTCACTATACACATAATATTAGGAGGCCATATATGGATTCACGCGAGACATTGGACCGGGAGCTGGAACAGATTTTAAAATGGGAAAAAGGGCAAAAGGACTTGTTTATTTGGGACAAAATTGGTCGTTTGCCGTTTGCCATGTTGGATAAAGTTATGCCCAAAGCGCTGAAACAGAAGATTGGGGACTCGCTGAACGAAGTTGGTCAGTATGTGCAGAATGGTGGGAAATTTCTTGTCCAGAAAAAGAAGGTGGCGGAGCTGCTCCAAGAGGAAGCGATCAAATCCGGTTATTCCATGAAGGCCGATACCTCTTACGATGAACAGGATGGAGAGGCAAAGGATACGACGAAAATCCACAGTGTGGAAGGTTTACCGCTAGAAGTATTGGATCGCACTGCTGATAACATTACGGACAGTCGAACGAGGTTTGCTGCTGCACAAGGGGCCGCAACAGGTATCGGTGGCATTGTAACGATTGCGGCGGATATTCCGATGGTGATGGGGCTTTCCCTGAAGGTGCTGCAGGAGATGGCGTTATGCTACGGATATGATCCTGACGAACCTCAAGAGCGCATATTTATCGTCAAATGTCTGCAATTCTCCTCTGCCGATATTGTGGGCAAAAAAGCAATAATGGATGAACTCGCCGATTACGATAATCCGGACAAGCAGGTTGAGGTTATCTCTCAAATGCAGGGCTGGCGGGAGGTTTTTAATTCCTACAGTGAATCGTTTGGTTGGAAAAAGCTGTTTCAGCTTATTCCGATTGCCGGTATGGTATTCGGTTCGGTAAGCAACAAAAATACAATTCGTGATGTTGCCGAAGCCGGAAAAATGCTGTACAAAAAACGGCTCATTCTTCAGCGTTTGAAATAATGTTACAGAAAACTTAACTGGAAGAGATGAATTTACATGTTAAACAAACAAGGTTTCTATGATCTTTTAAACCGCAACAACATAGTTTACGAGAGCTTTGAACATCCAGCAGTATACCCTATGGAGGAAATATTCTCTCATAATGTTCACATACAGAACATATCGTTAAAAATCTATTTCTACACAAAGCGGCGACCTCTCCCCGATGGAATTTCGGGAAAAGGTCGCCGCTTTTATCTTTTTTTATTGCTTACTTGAGGAGTTGTGACTAAACCAGATTGAGGCGAAAACCCCTTTTCAAGTGGCTGAATGTATATATTCCTTATTCTTCGCTACCGTTCTCTTCAGCCCAGCGGTTCAGCAACTTATCCGATGGAAGCAGGAAGGTGAAGATACCGATCAGTGGCAGGAAGCTGCACATCTGCATAACTGGAGATACGCCGAACACGTCGATCCAGTTCCCCAGCACGAGTGCTCCCAGACCGCCCATACCAAATGCCAGACCAGTAATCAGGCCGGAGACGGTTCCGATTTTGCCTGGAATCAGCATTTGCGCATACACAACGGTCACCGAGAAACTGGACAACATGATGAACCCAATAATACTCAGCAACACGGCTGTCCAGAACAAATTGGCGTAAGGCAGCAGAAGCGCCAGTGGAGCGGCCCCGGCCATCGACAGGAAGATCATGTTACGTTTACCGAAGCGATCCGCCAGTGGACCACCAAAGAACGTACCAAGAGCCCCAGCCGCCAGGAACAGGAAGATATAGATCTGTGCGTCCTCTGTGGACAAGTTAAATGTATCCTTCAGGTTAAACGCATAGAAGCTGCCGATCGAAGCGACATACCACGAACGGACAAAGACGAGCAGAATCAAAATGGTTATGGCAGCAGCAATCTTTTTACGTAATGCTGGATTGGGAGCACGACGAGCTGCAGCTTGTCTGCGCAAATATCCTCCCGATTGCAGCATACGTCCATACCAGCGAGCAATGTAGATTTGAACCGCGATTCCCGCAGCTGCAATGCCCGTGAATCCGATGGCACCGAACAACCCAAAAGGGATGAAAATCCATCTGGTTAGCAATGGTGCCAAGGATTGACCGGCGTTACCGCCCACCTGGAAGATTGACTGAGCGAGACCTCTACGAGGCCCTGCGGCCATATGGGATACCCGTGAACCCTCTGGATGGAAGGCCGCCGAACCGAGACCCACAAAGATGACAGAGATCAGGACAGCCATATAACTGTCGGCGAAGGCAAGCAATAACATACCGGTAAACGTAAAGCCCATACCGATGGGCAGAATGGATGGTGTCGGTTTTTTATCAGCAAACCAGCCTACAACAGGCTGCATGATGGAAGCAGTAAAGTTAATAGCAAACGAAATCCATCCGATCTGCGTATACGTGAGATGCATGGAGTCTTTCAGAATTGGAAAAATAGCTGGAATGACAGATTGGATTGAATCGTTGAATAAATGGACCAGACTGATGGCAATTAAGATCCGGTAAACGGTACCTTGAGCATCCAATCCGGGTGGAGCTTTCGAACGCGCAGCGGCGTCTTTGGATAATGAATTTTGCATGGACATGAACAGTTCTCCTTTGGTCGCGGTCACGAGGGATCAGCGCCTGATGATGTGATGTGCCTAAGCATATTGTTACATAATAGGACAGATTTGAAAGGTCGACAAGGGGAACAGGAGAAATTAACGTTCTCTTTATAATGTAAACTATTGATATACTTTAAAGAATCTACTATTAAAGTTCTACTAAATCAGAAATGATAAAGGACTGATCCATATGAAATCGCTATCACCATATGTTCTTGCCAAACGTAATTTGGCGATGACCATTCTATTTATGGCAGTCATGACTTTTCTGACTATCTATGTTGCCTCTACGTCTCTGTACTTTGCTATCGGATTTTTTGTGGTTGTTCAGTCTATTGGTGTACTTATGCTGAGACATTACATCAAAAAAGTGAAAGAACTGAAGGAAGACAGTAACCCTTGAATGCGAGTCCGATCCATACAATTATTGCAAACGCTCACGTTCCATAGCATACAAAAAAACAAAAGCCGAACTTCTTCAGATAGAAGTGTTCGGCTTTTGTTTGCTCTATAATTTTATACAAAGCATAATTGGTGTGTCTACCCAATTAACGATTATCAATCGTCTCTGGATACATATCATGATTCATCATGCGATGCTCAGCCATTTGCTCATACTTCGTACCCGGTTTGCCGTAGTTGGTGTACGGATCGATGGAAATGCCGCCGCGCGGCGTGAATTTGCCCCATACTTCAATGAAGCGTGGGTCCATCAGCTTGATCAGGTCGTTCATAATGATGTTCACACAATCCTCGTGAAAATCACCATGGTTGCGGAAGCTGAACAGGTACAGCTTAAGTGACTTGCTCTCCACCATTTTCACATCAGGAATATAGCTGATATAGATCGTTGCAAAGTCCGGCTGACCCGTGATCGGGCACAGGCTGGTGAACTCCGGGCAGTTGAATTTGACAAAATAATCCCGGTACGGGTGTTTGTTATCGAAATTCTCCAGAATTCCCGGGTCATATTCAAACGTATATTTTACGCCCTGGTTACCCAGCAACGTTAAATCTTGCATTTCATCAGGTTGTCTCATGGATTCGTAAACGCTCCTTATTTCCGGCGATGCACGAAGCTTACCGGTATATATGATAGGCCATCTTAGCCTCTGGTTGTTCCCAAAATTACATCATGCCGCCCATTATTCCATCCAAATAGCCCATCAGACGCCGCGTTTGTTGCCCCAAACAAGGGTATGCAGCTGTGGCAGCACACGAACGTCGTTCAGATCATCGGATGCACTGACTTGATCAATCAGCCACTCATAACGGGCAAGCAGCGAAGTCGCCAGATCTGGGGTATCAGCAGAAGTGACATCCGGGTTCCCGGTTTGCAAAAATAAATCTGTGCCCGGATACCGTGCATGCACACGGCGGGCATAGTCCAAGTCTGTCTCATCGAAAATTACGATCTTCAGACTGTGACTTCGTTCCACCGGACGAGCAGCCAGTCGGTGGATCAGATCATCCAGCACAGCCCAGTCGGTGTTCATGCCTGAGCTGGGAGGCTTGGGCGAGACGGTGACTTCGTCAATGTCCGCCAGCCAAGACTGCCAACGAGAGCCCTGCGTTTCTACCGCGGTGCGGATGCCGTTCTCCCGAAGCAGCTTAACCAATCCGCCCAGCGAAGCGAGCAGGGCAGGGTTGCCGCCTGAGATGGTCACATGAGAGAAGCGTGAGCCGCCAACGCGACGCAATTCCTCCCACACATCCTCCGGAGTAATCATCCGAATCAGGTCCTTGCCACTGCCGTCCCAAGTAAAGGCCGAGTCACACCAGGAACAGCGATAATCGCAGCCCGCGGTGCGGACGAACATCGTTTTCTGCCCGATAACCATGCCTTCACCTTGAACCGTCGGGCCAAAGATCTCCATCACAGGAATACGAGCCTCTTTGCTACGTTCCACGCTACTCATCGATCATCCACTCCCGTCTGGCCTCAGCGTAACTGGTCGGTGTCTCATATAAGCGGACAAACTCTGTTCGACCACCCTCGGTCAGTGCTGCATACGGTTCGGTTTGCAAGGCGTGTTCCATCTGCTCGAACAACCAGACGACCATATTTTCAGCTGTTGTGTTCATGAGGGGAAGGGTTTCATTCAAATACTGATGATCCAAATACCCTTCAATTTGTGTTTTCCATATCTCCTTGATATGTCCAAAATCAACCGTCAGTCCGGTCTCACCCGGGTAACCGCTAATGCCAAAAACAACTTTATACGTATGTCCGTGCAAGTTCTTGCACTTGCCTTCATAACAATGCAGATGATGCGCAGCGTCAAATGTAAACTCCTTGCTGACAAGCACACGTTTGCGATGATAGCGAAGCTGGGCAGGAAGGATATCTTCCCCAATCCGCTGCAACCGCTCCACAATACGGAATGTTCCAGGCTCTCTCATCAAACATCCGCTCCCGCAGTTCCAACACTAGCAGAATTCGTGCGTTGCTCCAGATAGCGATCCAGTCCGGCTTTGCGCAGTTTGCAGGCAGGACATTCTCCGCAGCCATCGCCGATAATTCCGTTATAACAGGTCAGTGTGCGCTCCCGCACATAATCGAAGGCACCGAGCTCATCCGCCATTTTCCACGTCTGGGCTTTGTCCAGCCACATCAGTGGGGTGTGAATGACAAATGGGTAGTCCATCGATAGATTCAGCGTAACATTCATCGACTTTACAAACGAATCCCGACAATCCGGGTATCCGCTGAAATCCGTTTCGCATACACCTGTGACGAGGTGACGAGCCCCTTTTTGCTTCGCCATAATGGCTGCAAAACTGAGGAACAGCAAATTCCGTCCATCGACAAACGTACTTGGCAGTTCGCCTTCTTCATGCGTAATCTCCATATCCGTACGGGTGAGTGCATTAGGCGCGAGTTGGTTTAACAAACTCATGTCCAGTACCGTTTGCTGTACACTCAGATCGCGAGCGATCTCTGCGGCGCATTCAATCTCCAGCTTGTGACGCTGGCCGTAATCGAAGGTAACCACTTCAACCTCGGCAAATTGCTGTTTGGCCCAGAACAAACAAGTTGTACTGTCCTGACCGCCGCTGAATACAACGACTGCTTTTTCTTCGTTCAACATAAAAAAACCTCTCCATCTTCTTAAGATCAATCCATGCACATAGGCACAGAGTGTCGGAAGAACAGAGAAGTTCATGAACTGGCATCCATCAAAAAACACACCTTCTCGTAGGCTGCTTCAAAAAAGCAGGACGATCTAGTGTCCTTAGTTTTTTACGTACGTTGTTACCTAAAAAGTACGCAAGACTTATTGACCTTAATGAAGGTCGAGTCTTATAGAGGGAGTTCGCGAACCTCTCCCATGCCATAGGCATGGATTTTCTTCTTCAATTGTCCGGTACAGTATATCACATTTCCAATACGGTGAGCATGCTTTCCATGAGAACCCATTTATAACCGAGCCTAACGTCATCTGGACTTATTTGATTAATACATTTCCAAAAGGAATGACTTCCTTCAGAATCCGCTTAAATAAGCCTTCATCGTTCATATCCTGTTCCAGTCTATGATTTTCACGACCGGCCTGAAAGAGTACAGAGCCATGTCCTGTCATCTTCCAATGATAGTTCATATGCTGGCTGGCAAGGTTGTTCCCGTATACGGTAAGTTCCAGCTGCGCGTTCTCAGGATAGGCGATAATACTGCCTGCATCCACGTATAGTGGTGCGGTGGGGTGCAGTTCCTGTTGGCAGACCTGACCTTGTGTCAGCAATCCAATCTTGCCTTTGCCCGAAAATTTCATTTTCACGGCATCCCGAGTGATGAGCATGTTTTTGATTTTCTGAATTTTGGTGTGCATCGTGACGCCGTCGGAGTAGAAGAAAAGATGGCGGAAGTCATACAGCAGATCGCTGTTCTCACTCAGTTCAACTTCCTTCATGGTGAATCCGGGAGGCAGGGCGGCCACAAATTGACAAGGACCGGTAATTTCGGATTTGATGAGCTTTTTTTTGCGATAGATACCCGAAATGTTCATGAATTTATCATTGCGACTGCTGCTTGGGCCGCGAAAAGCGACAATTTGCTGGGGGTGGAGAATATGCAGGCGGTCGTCCTGGATCAACGAGAACGTGACCACTTGTCCGGCTCCGCCAGCTTCGGCATTATTCAGGTGTATGTGCATTCGGTTGCTCCTGTTCTTTTATACTCGGCCAGAACGGCGACGCATTCCCCAGCGCATCACCCGAATCAGAATAAAGTATCCCAATATGAGTGAAACGGCTGTGATAATCATCGTTTGAATGCGTTTGGCAGTTGCCGTTTTGGCATCCTGATCATTTTGCAGCTTGCTCACCATGTCGGTCAGTTTTTCGTTTTGTGCCAGCAACAACTCGTTCTGGGCCTTGAATGCTTCGACATTTGCCTGGGCTTGTCCCAATTGGGCAGAGGTCTGATTCAACTGCTCCAGCGTCTGTTTATAGCTTTCCTGCAAGGCGTTCACTTCTCCAGGTAGCTCGGAGACTCGTTCCCATCCACTATAGATATCGGAGAATATATTGGCATTTGCTGCACTGACTGTAGAAGTCAAAGAAACAGTAAACAATACACATGTGGTGAATAACACCCGAATGAAATAACCCTGAATGGGTTTTGGCATGAATGGCACCTTCTTTCGGTTACATAATCGTTTGCCGATTTCGTCGTCATTTGTTGAAATACGGCTCTTACATTATACGTCAAAACCGGGACAATGGGTTCAAGATGATATAGTTTTAATTACCCTATATGAGAATAAATCAATACATGTGGACAAGTGTTTAATTTTAAGAACGTCGGGGTAATAGAAGGACAGGGCAGCACTCCGGACGGCCTTGACATCATTCTTTTACTTCAGCTCTGGGTGCCTGCTATTCATATTAACGAAATTTGTAATTTAATGAGTGAAAACAATATATCCGATTTTTATGAAGATCGTGAATACGAAGGGGTAGAAACGTATGTACACAACTAAACAAGCTGCAACAACCAAAACGATTATGATCACTGTAAATGGTGAGCCGATCGGGCGTGAATTGATTATCGACAGTATTACTTATGCTCCAATCACAGAACCTGATTCTGTACAAAGTTTACACAAAATGGGAATTTATCCATCTACGATTTAAGATAGGACTTGTCATATAAAAGTGGTCTAAAAGCTTGGCATAATGCCAAGCTTTTTCGTCGTTTATTGTCGTAATTACGCGGATTTAGGGATGAGAAACTAATATTATGGAAAAATTTCCTGCGAACATATGTTCCGTGACAATATAGTGTCCATTTACCCTGATAACTTAGAAGATAATACATATAAATCGGGGGAGAGACTACCAGTGAACTCAGTCTTTGAAGTATCTTATTCGTGGAATAGAGAGGCCATACCGACAGGGGGAGCCGACCCCGTATATATGATGGTGGAGTGGCGTAACGGAGCCCCTGCCAAAAGACTCAGGAAAATAGCACCCAAAATTGTGTCACGAGACTTGGAACTTTTGCTCAAACCGGAATTTGGAATTCAGCTCAAGGGCATCTACGGCTGTCGTTCCAAAGAAACGGATATCGGTTGGGTTTTAAGACTTGGTGATGTATACAAGGGAGAGAGTAAACAAATCTTACTCGAATTCGCCATGGGACCGCGTGTATCGGGGAAAAGTGCCGTATGTTCAGCTTATTGGAGTACGCGAAAGTTGAAACAAAGCCAGAGAGTGCTGCTGCGCAGAGAACAGTTGTATATTCAGTATACAAGTCATCTGGGCATGCTGCGTCAGCCGGAAGATCCCAAGGTAGAGAAGACAATCAAATTAAACGAAACAGTTCCTCTGATTAAACAAGCTTTGCGTGCTTATGAAAGAGGCCGTACACAAGAGGGCAGTGATATGCTGCGTCGTCATGCAGATGCTTTGTTAATTGAAGCGGCTCGCAAACAGGATCTAGATTATTATGAGGAAGCCGAAATATTGGAGAAACTTCGGCACCATTACGGGATTACTTTTAATTCCATGGTTCATAATCGCGGAAAAACGATGTTAGGTGAATAGGGATAAAGAACTAGGGAAGATGGGGCGGAAAGGAATGTTTCTACATAATTTTTTGAAGGTGAAGTCAAGGAATAAGTCGAATGTACTAAACAACATAATAATAAAAAAATGGATGGAGTTGTATCGAATTTATTGAAACAACATCGTGGAGGGTCCGGCAAAATGACAGACCGACTGATCCGATTAATGCGCATTATAACTCTTGTGCAGGCCAAACCGGGTATTCTGGCCCGTGAGCTTGCCGAGCGGTGCGAAACAACGGAAAGGACGATATACCGAGACATGGAGGCCCTCAGTGCAATGCATATCCCCATCGCCAATATGGGACACGGGAGAGGATACATGTTTATCAGCCATTTTGCCATGTATCCGCTGAATTGGTCTGATGAAGAAGCTCAAGCCTTTATGCACCTGGCAGAAGTCATGGAGAATATTCGTCCGTTGCTGAAGCCTGCTTTTGAGAGCGCGTATGAGAAAGTGGTTGCTTCGAGTCAGAAAAACAAAACAGAGCGAGTGGAATGGTCTGAGCAAATTAGCGGGTTGTTCAAAGTGGGTACATCTGCTTGGCAAAATGAAAGTACTGAAATTCTGAATCATTCCCTGGTGACCTTGCTTCAGGCCGGAATTTCCCAGAACACTATTGAAGGAGAATATCTGTTTCAAGGTAAAAAGGGGATTGCGCGAATGGATCCCTACTGTCTTATTCCTCGTGAATACCGATTTGATCTGTTGGCATATTGTCACCTGTCAGAAAGACTGAGAATATTTCAAGTGAATCGTTTGCACAGGGTTCGGATTTTGCCACGCACGTTCCGCAAAGATGATTACCTTTTACAATCTCACTTCCGCACGCCACAGGAACTTAGCGGCAGTACGGAGTGGACTGCATTCAAGATCAGATTCTCGCCGCACGCCGTGGAGCGTGTCATGCAGGAGCAGTTTTTTGCACGCCCCATCTTGACGATCGAACCGGAGGGTACGCTGTTATTTGAGGCCATACTGAGTGATGAACAAGGGTTTCTAACCTGGTTGTCTCAATATGGACCCGATGCCGAAATTCTGGAGCCTCAGAGCTACCGTCTTTTGATGAAGGAACGTCTGGAACGTTGGAGAGAGATCTACAACTGAACGTCAGTGCAGATCATGGCTGGTCTGCCTTTGTTCAACATGCGTTGTATGCAATTACTCTTTGGTCTTGAACAGGTGTGCAAGGTTACCAAAAGGGGAATCTTTCTCGTCATCTTCTACACTGCTGGAATAGACCACTTTGGATGTGATGCCCTCATCATCTGCGGCGCAATTGGTTTCCAGTTTGAATTGATCAAATTGATGCATGAATACTTTGGCTGTATTAATCGCATCATCCAAAGCGCGGTGCTGAGTGCCATCGAATTCAATACCACACAGTTCCAGAGCCTGAGCGAGTCCAAGCTGACGGAATTTTCCTTCCTTACGCACAGTTCGCGACCATTGCTGCTGAAGATCATTGTGGTTGGTGATCCAGGCTACATCGAGCTGATGAGTGCGACAATGAGAGATCAGTTTGGTGCGGTCATCCGGTCCCCAGGAGCACATGTAATAGGATTCACTTCCCATCCATGCAATAAATTGATTCAGTGCTTCCGGAAAAAGAGGGGCTGCGTCGATGTCTTTCTGCGTAATACCCGTAAACTGAATTGTATCGGCGGATAGCACCGATTTATTGGATGGACGAACATAAGTGTGGAACGTATCCGACACGAACAGGCCGTTCTCACCTTCCGTTACTTTGACGGCACCGATATCTATAATTTCAGAAGAGTAACGTGTATTGCGACTTACCGTGAATTCAAGATCGTAAATAATATATGGCATAGGACAAACTCCTTTATCAATTAATACATGGTTTCTATTTCTCTATATTACAGGGAACGCACAGCCATGTCAGCCATCGCCCAGCAATTCATTTTAACGTAAAGCTGGCAACAGTGTGGTTGACAACTTCTTGTAAATACACTATGGTGATCAAAAATGATAACAGCGATCAACGAGGACACAATTACGTTAGCCAGCTTCTACAGAGAGGAAACCGCTTAGTGCAAGGTTTCTGTTGCTGTTTCGTTATTCCTACCTCGCGAGCTGCGGAGGAGAAGGCCCGAATGGCCTGTAACCTTCGCCGGATGGGCCCGTTATGCCCTGAAGGACTGCGCGTTCACGTTTTGCATCGGTTGCAAACGTAGAACCGGTTTATGGCAAATGACCTGATGATTTGAAGTCAGGTCAGCCGGCAAAGTGCAGTTAAATAAGGGTGGTACCACGACACATTCGTCCCTTGACGGATGTGTTTTTTTGCTGTTTATAACCAGATTTACAATATCGATTAGAAGAATAAGGGGTGTGACAAGATGCGTCAAAGTGAAATGCTTGTTCCAACATTACGTGAAGCACCAGCAGAGGCAGATGCAGCAGGGCATCGCTGGTTATTGCGCTCGGGTATGATTCGCCAACTCGCAGCAGGGATATACAGTTATCTGCCCTTGGGACGTCGTATCTTGCTGAATGTCGAACGAATCGTTCGGGAAGAAATGGACCGTGCAGGATGTCAGGAGGTATTGCTGCCAATCATGCAACCTGCTGAGCTATGGGAAGAATCCGGAAGATATACACAGTATGGCCCTGAGCTGATGCGTCTGAAGGACCGCCATGCACGAGAATTCGCCTTGGGTCCAACCCATGAAGAGGTTGTGACTGCACTGGCTCGTGACGAGGTTAATTCTTATCGGAAGCTGCCGTTTACACTTTATCAGATTGGAACCAAATTCAGAGATGAACGTCGTCCAAGATTTGGATTACTGCGGGGACGGGAGTTCATCATGAAGGATGCGTACTCTTTTGCTTCCGATTGGGAAGAGCTGGATCGCACCTATCAGTCTATGAATACGGCATATTCGCGCATTTTAGAGCGTTGTGGACTGGAATATATTAGAGTGGAAGCTGATGCGGGCACCATTGGTGGTCAGGGGGAGACCCACGAATTCATGGCACTTGCTGATGTGGGAGAAGATACGATCGTAACCTGCAAACATTGTGGATATGCCGCAAATCTGGAGAAGGCGGGATATCAGACTTCTAAATCTTCTGCTAAGAATCCAGAAAAAGCAGAAGCTTCTGCTGACCTGAAAACGGTTGAAAAAGCTGATGGGAATACCGAGGGTGACACGTTGGTTCGTATCCAAACGCCAGGTGTACGTACGATCAATGAGTTAAGCGTCTTTGTGGGCAAGGATGCCCAGCATATGATCAAAACATTGCTTTATCAGGCTGATGGTCAACTGGTCGCTGCGCTTGTTCGTGGGGATCATGAAGTGAATGATATCGCGCTGAAGCAGGTATTGGGTGCAGAAGAGCTAATTCTAGCTGATGAAACTGCCCTTGCAAGTCATCCGAATTTAACTGTAGGTTTCCTGGGTCCTATTGGACTGGATCTGCCGATTGTAGTAGATGCGGATGTAGCTGCAATGGAATATGCCATTACAGGAGCGAATGAAATTGATGTACACTATTCGAATGTAGTTCCGGGTAAAGATTTTGCTTTGGACAGAGTAGATCGAATCCGTTTCGCTGCTGAAGGTGACGGCTGCCCAACCTGTGGAGAATCGCTTGTATTCACAAAAGGAATAGAAGTCGGGCATATCTTCAAACTGGGAACCAAGTACAGCGACGCTATGGGAGCATCCTTCCTGGATCGTAATGGACGGCAGTGCGCACCTGTAATGGGTTGTTACGGTATCGGTGTGTCTCGTCTGATGGCAGCTATTGCTGAACAATATGCCGGAGAGGATGGCATCCGTTGGCCAGCAGCCATTGCGCCTTATCATGTACATCTGATCGCAATGAGCTGGAAAGATGAACAGCAACGCGAGCTCACGCTTGAACTGGAACAACAACTAGTAGATGCCGGATACAGTGTACTGATCGATGATCGGGATGAACGGCCAGGGGTGAAGTTCAAGGATTCGGAATTGATCGGATTGCCTGTCCAGATTGTTATTGGCCGAGGTGCGGCAGAGGGACAGGTAGAATTTGGATCGCATGTGCTTGCAGCACAAGGCGAATCCAAACGAATCAGTATGACGGCACAAGAGGCTGTAAGTCAGGTGAAGGAACAACTATAGTCCAGAATTAAAAAAAATCCTTATGAAAACCATGCTACGTGTCTCTATATAATAGAGCGATGTATAATAGGTCCAGATATTATGCGGTAAGAGATGTTTGTGGTTATGTAACGGATTAAAGCGTTAAAAAGAGGGCTATAGTCATATAAGTATGCAACACTATTTGCGTATTGTCATACCAAATTACTAGAATTTGAAAAATTGTATTCTGTATACAGTCGGTTTGTCCATAAGAGCTTCTGGCGAACCATGTCAGGAATCTATGCAGGTGCAAATACGCAAATCATGGAACGAGAAATATATCGTTTGAATGTGAAATAACCGCATGAGAGTGGCAATTTTGGAGATATCTTCTATAGTCCATGGTAGAGGGCATGGGATGAAGTGATTTCTTAAAGTGGCTTTGGAGATTTATTTTTGCAGCAAAGCTATATTCATGTAAACATGGATGTGCAACTCGGTAGGTTAACTACTGAGTGATGTAATTTGTAAAATAAAAAAGGGTGTCCATCAGCCAGTTATGGCTTGAGGGACACCCTTTCTTTGAATCTTATTGGTACAACTATCTGCTCTTCTCAGAACTTAAGAGGCTGCAGGCAGTTTCAATTGTTGGCCTGGATAAATCCAGTGTGGATTTTTGATCTTATTCAGCTTTTGCAGAGCTTGCCAAGTGGTACCGTATTGTTTGGAGATGGAATACAGGGAATCTCCGGATTTTACAACATGCACTTTGGCTGGCGCTGGTTTACTTGGCGTCGGTTTCGACGGTGTTTCTGGTTTTGGTGTCTCTGGTTTCGGTGTAGTTGGAGCTGGTGTTTCCGTTACTGGAGCTTCCGGTTCAACCGCAGGAGCCTTTGCTTCCTTGATTCGACCGTCTGTTTTGATTTCTACAGCGCCCAGTTTTTGCATGTATTCGATCAACGCTTCATCCATAGCACCGTACATGCCGGACGTTGTGTATTTCGCAAACATCGTGTACTCGTCACCACCAACAGCAGTGAAATCATTCGTAGCCATTGTGTACGTTGCTTTTGGATCAAGGGCTTTATCTCCGATCATGACGGAGTGTACACGGCTGCCTTTTGCAGCGGAAGAATCAATGCTGAATGTCATGCCGGATACTTGTGGGAATCCGCCACTTGGTTCTGGATAAGATCCTACACCGTTTTCAAGGGCTGCGAGTACATCGGAGCCTTTTACTTCAAGCGTTACAACCTGATTACCAAAAGGAAGTACAGTAATGATATCCCCTTTAGTTACGATACCTTTTTCAATGGAAGAACGAATACCGCCACCGTTTGTGAGTGCGATATCGGCTTTGCTGATGTCACGGATGGCATCTGCCAGCAGATCACCCAGGTTCGTTTCACCTGCGCGTACTTGTTCACGTTTGCCGTCCAGCAGAATCGCTGTATTGGCTACTTCTTCTTTCAAAATGGGTTCTTGTTCTTTCAGAATGGAGTTCACCAATGCGGCAACTTTCTCATTCGGTTTGATGTCTTTTGCTTCAGTTTCATCAATCAGTGTTGCTTGTTTTTTCGTTACTTTGTCGCCGTCAACCCACAGGTCGATCACGCCTACAAAGTTTGTATACTCTCCAGCGCTGGCGATCAGTGTTCCGTTATCCGATACAAGTCCATCTTGCAGAACCGTATGGCTATGACCGTCGATGAATACATCAATGCCAGGAACTTCTTTTACAACTTTGAAGCTAGTATCGGTGCTGGACGCGTCTTGTCCAAGGTGTCCCAATACAACAACAACATCTACTTTGCTGCGAATTTCGTTCACGAGAACTTTGGCTTCTGCAGTTGGGTCTGTAATATCAAGACCTTCCACATTTTTCGGATTCGTTTTATACATCGTTTCCGGTGTAGTCAGCGCAATGATACCGATCTTCACGCCGTCTACTTCTTTAATGAGGTAAGGATCGAAGAGACGAGTTCCGTCTTTCTTTTTCACATTGGCACTGAGCATGGGGAAGTTCATCATATCCGCAAGTTCGATGAGGCGCTCGGAACCGTAGTTGAATTCGTGGTTACCCGGTACAATCGCCTGATAACCGATTTCATTCATTACTTTGACAATGCTCTCACCGTTAACGAGTGTAGCAAAGGTTGTACCATGCACTGCATCTCCGGCATCCAGCAGAAGGGTATTTGGGTTTTCGCTACGGTATTTGTCCGCAATTCCAGCAACTTTGGCGAAACCCATCGCAGGTGAGGACTCAACTGCGCGTGCGTGTGTGTCATTCGTATGTAGAATAGTAATGTGCTTACCTGTGCCCGGAGTGGTATCCGTTGCAGCAGCGGCAATGCCCACACTGCCAAACAGCAGACAGAGCGTTAGCACAAGTGAAACATAAGTCTTCCAGATTTTCATATGAATCAGTAACCTCCCCAAAATAATAATCTACCTGAGCGTTTGCACAACTCATGTTGTATTTTACCAGACTACTATTAGGAAATCTCGTGATTTGTGTAAAAATAGGTAACCTGAAAGTGACATCTGATTTTCATAGTGGAAGATTAAGAGAGAACTTCACTTGTAAGGAACGTATGTTCTTAAAATGGCTAAAAAAAATGCTGCACTTCACGTGGCAGTCCTGTACGCAAACAAAATTTCTCCAGTGATTCATCCGGCTCTGGCATCAACCCTGAAGTTAGAAGCTGTATAGCAAAACGATTGGCCTGTCTTTCCAGCTTGCCTGGGGCAAAATAGGAGTGTTCCTCCAGAAAGAACCGGTTTATACCTTTGTGTAATCGGTCATGTCCAAGTTCATGGGCACACACGAAGCGCTGCCATTCCGGCGGTAAGTCATTGTGAATGACAATAAATCTGCGACGGAGCTTTCGGAAATACAGTCCTTTGGTAGACTTGCCCAAATTGGTGAACCGGATCTGTATTCCAATGGCTCTGGCAATGCTAAAAGGGCAGTTTGTCCGGTGTTTTCGAATCAGCTTTGTTACAATGTCATCCATATCATCTCACCTGCTGCTTTAGTTTGTTCAGCTTGAAATGCTTCATGGGCGCTCGTCCGGATCGTTCGTTTTTTTGCGTTTGTTCATCTGTTTGGCTTCCCAGAACAGACCTGTCAGGACATCCTTAATTCGTTTCTTATCCTCATCATCCAGCGGGATGCCGTCAAACATCAGATCATCCTCGTCCTCGAGCATCTTTTTAAAGTCCCGACGGTCCTTATAAGTTGCCCATTCTGGAGTGTCATGGAGCTCACTTGCTGTATTTCCGGTTTCCAGATAGCCGGCCTGTTTCATCATATCCGCGTAGTGAACCGAGAGTGCGTCCGAGATTTTGCGGATGGTAGCAGGCTTAGGAACTCCGCGAACCCCATTCTCAATGCGTGAAATTTGCGAGTTGCTGATTCCTGCTGCTTCGGCGAGCTGATTGATACTGTATCCCTGTTGCTCGCGCAGTTGTTTCAGATAAGGACCAAAAGTGTGCTCCACCATTCATGCCACTCCTTTGATTCGTACAAGTGCTTGAATTATAAAGAAGCTAGTTGGATGAGGGAGATAGATGTGCGTTCTATGCCCGTTCCGGATTCGGATCGTTCTTTTGATCGCTGTTATCCCCGGATTTCCTATTTCACTTTCTAAAGGGAAAAATCCGGGGATAAAGGCGAACGCTTCGCTTCTTCAGAATCGATTCCGTCTCCTTCACTGCGTATGCGCGTGACCATACTTCTAGCCCATCGTCCAAAACGGAGTAGCTTCTTTATAAAAGTCAAATGACTTATACGAGGATCTTTAATTATCTGTACTATATCGTATATATACCATTAGGTAAAGGGATATGAAACAATTATGCCAAAAGGTAAAGAAAACGAGAGCGCGGGTTTTATTTTATAGTTAAAACGACCCAAAATGAAGGTTTACGCCGATCCCCAGAAAGTGGTATCCTCAAATAGAAATACGAACAAAATACGAACAAAATGTAAAGTTGAGACAAGTTGGATGATGAGGAAAATGAATTATTCCTGCTTCATACCTGACTTTAACTGATTCCAAAAGGCAACAGAAAAAACTTGAAGAATGCCGTTACTATTTGAGAGAACTGGATAACTCTAATAAAAGGAGTATTTTGTATTAATCCCAAAAGCGATTCAAATTAGCAATAGGTAGATCGAAAAGCTTCTATTCGTCTAACTATTGTACCCGTAAGCGACTGGAACCGAATAATACAAAATACCAAAGATGAGATGAATGCGAGTTTAACTTTTATAGAATGAACTTTAAGTTACGCATACGAAGAGGACAGAAAAAAGCTGGAGAAGCGTAGCGTTCGCATTTATCACTAGATTTTTACATTAGAAAATATAATCAAAAAAATCTGGGGATAACAGCGATTGTAAGATTTTTCTGTCATCGGAGTGGAACTTGCGAAGCTACTAAACTTTCATTCTATAACGAATGTTAAAGGAGGAGAATGAATATGGAACTGATGCTGCCCGAATTGGACCGACGCAAAACACAGACTGCTGTTGAAGCCGCGCTGGAAAAATACCGGATTTATAAAACGATTGCTTTTGAAGAACGAGAGGTGATGGTGACGGCGAGTTACGCTGAGCGTTTCCATGGTGCAACGAATGTGACCGGGGATTCCACTGCCAGAACGGCAATCTATAATGTGGATGTACAGCGCGCACGTCAGGCGTACTGCGATACGATTGATTTTGTGGTATCTCGACTGAGCGAGAAGGAACGTGTACTTGTCAGCGAACGTTATCTGAAGGATGACGATGTATTTGACTATAAAGTGTATAACCATGTGTTTGACCCGCCTGTCAGCAAGGATACGTATACGAAGATTCGGACACGTGCTTTCTATAAAATGGCGCTGGCTCTGTCGGATCGGGGTCTGATTAATATGGAGCCTTTATCTGCATCTCGCAAAGAGCGACAGAAGCTGGGCTAGAGGTGAAGCAAGAAGTTCATCCTTTTATATCCTTCGCTGATTGTATACAATAATTGAAAACAATATTAAGGATCAGTCAAAGGAGAGGAATCCGCATGACGGAACAAGCCGGAATGCAGGAGATGTACACACTGAAGACGATCGCGGAAACGCTCAACACATCCAACGACCTGAATCTGATGCTGGATACGGTACTCGGTAAATTGTTGGAACTGACGGGATTGACTACGGGCTGGGTATTCCTGATCAATAATCAGGGAGAATACTCCTGTATTGCTGATTACAGTTTGCCTCCTGCTCTGCTGCATCATGACAAGGAGCCGATGCGCTGTGGGTCTTGCTGGTGCGTGAATCGCTTCCGGGACGGGAGATTGGATAATGCCGTCAATATTATTAATTGCAAACGCCTAGAGGATGCCGTCGATCATCAATGGGGAGATACCCATGACATCACCCATCATGCAACGGTTCCGCTCCGCTCGGGGGAAAAGATGCTGGGACTGCTGAATGTTGCTGCACCCGGGAAAGAGCATTTCAGTGATAGTGAGCTGGCGCTTTTGCAGGCTGTAGCTTATCAGATAGGTAGTGCAATGGAGCGGATGCGATTATATAGCGCAGAGCAAAGGCGAGCGGATCTGTATGTCAGGCTGGGGGAGTTCAGCCGATCGCTGGGCGTGACGGTCAACGATTGCAGCAGTGGAGACGATATGGCCAAGATGGTTGTAAAGCTGCTTGGGCATCATTACGATTGGCCTTTTGCCGCACTGTTATCCCAGAAAAACGGAAGTTTTATGGTACAGGCCGCTTATGCTCATGGCAGGTCCGAAATGATGACAATATCTGGACTCTCTCCAGAGTTGCAGACTCGCATGCATCGTGTGATTGATTCTCATCGGGCTATGGTATTGTCGGCAACGGAAATCCAAGATGTTTCTGCCATCTGCAATACCGGGCTCCCTAAGTCTGTTTTGGCTTCAGGCTTGGCTGCTCCCATCCCATTAAGTTCTCCTGGTGAAACGGCAGTACTGGTGGTTGGATTGGGCTCGGCCAATGGCTTCCTTCAGGCAGATCGTGAGGTTTTCGATGCACTCGCTGAACATATTACAGCCTCGTGGGAGAGTCTGAGACTGGTATACAAACGCAGGGAATTAACCCGACTGGAGGAACGAAACCGTTTGGCTCGGGATTTGCATGATTCGGTGAACCAAATT
This sequence comes from Paenibacillus sp. O199, assembly GCF_001636635.1. NCBI lineage: Bacteria > Bacillati > Bacillota > Bacilli > Caryophanales > Paenibacillaceae > Paenibacillus > Paenibacillus sp. O199. The sequence goes on along the minus strand of NZ_LGRP01000005.1, from coordinate 284,653 downwards.
TTGTTCTCCCTGTCTCTCACAGCCAAAGGGGCAGAGAGCATGTTAGCCGGATCACTACAGCTGCATCCGGCTGCGGAAGCGATGAAGGATATACGTTCCTTGTCGCAGGAAGCATTAAAGGAAATGCGTGCCTTGATTATGCAGCTTCGTCCGGCGGGTTTGGAGTCTGGTCTGCTCAGTGCATTGCAGGAATATGGTACAGGACAGGGATTGCAGGTCGTTGTACATCGGACGGGTATGCGCTCCTTGCCTCAAAGTATTGAGGAAGGCTTATGGCGTATTGGACAGGAAGCACTCAATAATGTGCGTAAACATGCGGGAGTCCCTTCTGCTGAGATATCCCTCCAGCTAAGCGATCAGGAAGCGATATTAATCGTTACAGATCGAGGAAAAGGGGGGGCCAAAAAGCGTGAGGCTTTGCCTGCCAGTTCACTTGGTCTGTCCATCATGAGGGAACGGGCCCAGTCACTGGGCGGCAGACTTGAACTTGTGAGTTCATCCCGAAAGGGAACATCGGTAACGGTCGTCATTCCACTTCCGTCCGAATCTGTATAAATTAGGGGGAAGAAGACATGCCGATTACGATTTTACTCGCGGACGATCATGCAATGGTGAGGCGCGGGTTGCACGTTTTTTTGTCCACTCAGCCAGATATGGAAGTCGTCGGAGAAGCCTCGAATGGACAGGAAGCACTGGAACAAGCAGAACAACTGCATCCGGATGTGGTATTAATGGATCTGCATATGCCCGTGCTTGACGGGATCGAGACGGCGAGAAGGCTTCGTTCGATCTTGCCTGGAATCCGTATCATCGTACTTACGTCCTTTTCCGATCAGGATCATGTCGTACCGGCCGTACGCGCAGGAGTGAAGGGATATCTGCTAAAAGATATTGAGCCAGAGGATCTTGCCGTTGCCATTCGTAATGTGCATGCAGGTCAGGTAGAGCTTCATCCTGCAGCAGCAGGACAATTAATGCATGTGATGGCATCGTCTGAACTGTCGATGAATGAAGCGCATGAGCGTGCAAATCCCCATTCGTCTACTCGGCTTCCAGAGCAAGAGCGGATAGGGCTGGGAAAAGAAACTTCTCATAGACCGGACATGCTTACTCGCCGGGAACGAGAGGTTCTGGGGCTGATTGCACAAGGATTGAGTAATAAAGAGATCGCCATAAAGTTAATCATTACCGAGAAAACAGTGAAAACCCACGTCAGTCATCTTTTAGACAAATTGGGACTGGCAGACCGGACACAAGCAGCGCTTCATGCCGTAAGAAATGGTTGGGTCGTCTGATCCATCTTCCTATTCTCAGACTAAAGTTGTAGAAACTCAACCCAAAGGTTGAGTTTTTTTGTGCTGCAAGTTAAGTCTATCTGCCGACGATTCCGAGGTAGAAGCAAGGTAAGATGAGAGTAGAGAAAGTTGAATCGAAGAGAAAGAATGTTTTTATAAAATCGAAGGAGAGTGACATAGATGAATATTATCATTTTGGCAGGCAGTAATCGGAAAAATGCAACCAGTACACGTTTAGGGGAATATGCAGTGGAGGTAATCAGCGGTCAGAGGCATGAAGCCAGCTTGTTCGATTTATATCAGACACCGCTCCCATTCTACGCACCGGATGAAAAACAGAATGAAGATCAGAATCTGTCTGACCTGAACACACGTATGCTCGCCGCAGATGCCATTATTCTGTCTACGCCAGAGTATCATGGCAGCATCAGCGGTGTACTCAAAAATGCATTGGATCACCTGAGTCAGGCTCATTTCAGTGGTAAACCGGTATTGTCCATCAGCTCAGCAGGAGGTGCGGTGGGCGTAAGCTCGCTTTTGCAGCTGCAGGTGATTATTCGCAATTTGCATGGTATTAACGCGCAGGAGTGGATTTCCATTGGTGGTGCACAGCGCAGAAGATTTGAAGCAACGTTTGACGGATACGAAGAATTTGAAGGCAGTCAGGATATTGAGGATCGGATCAAACGCGTGATTGGTTCATTTTTGCACCTTGCCGAGACGTTAACTGCAGTACGGAAACCATCTGAGAGTTAAGAGAAAAGAGGTTTTCATCATGATTAAAGGCATATTTGAGACTCATCTGAATGTAACGGATCTGGAGAGATCCCATCATTTTTATGAACAGATCGTTGGATTGCAGCATGCTTATGGGCAGAAGGAACGTGGGAACTCCTTTTACTGGATTGGCGGTGAAGGCAACGCGATGCTCGGACTGTGGCAAAAGGACCCTTCCGAGGTGCAGCGGCAGCATTTTGCTTTTCAGGTATCGTTGGAGGACATGAAGCAAGCTGTCACTTACCTGGAGGATAAAGGAATTAATACGCATAACTTTCAGGATGATGATATTGGCGAGTTATATGTATTTAGATGGATGCCGGCTGTGTCCGTGTATTTTACCGATCCGGATGGTCATTCCCTGGAATTCATATCGATGCTCCCGGATGAAGCGAAGCCGGAACTTGGCATGGTGCCATGGAGTGAGTGGGAGAAGATGCACGGTCGGGTGAAGGGGGACACAGCATGATTTTTGAAGAGGTCAAATTATATACAGCACGATTGGAAGACATTAAGCACTTTTATATCAACACACTGGGTTTGAACATGGCTGAAGAGTCCGAGCATGCCTTCACGCTACAGATTGGTTTAACGAAAATGATATTCATGCGAAGTGAAACAGACCAGAATCCGTTTTACCACCTGGCCTGGATGATTCCAACCAATCGTTTTCAGGAGGCCAAGGCATGGGCGGCGGCACGTGTCCGTCTAAGTAGGCATGAAGGTGAGGATGAGACCTATTCAACGAATTGGAACTCGAATTCGCTCTATTTCGAAGATCCTGTCGGTAACATTCTGGAGCTGATTGCTCATCATACCGTTCATAACGAAAATGATCGCCCCTTTTCGGAGAAAGATCTGCTGCAGGTGTGTGAGGTGGGACTTGTCACGGAAGATGTGCTTTCTGCAGTAGATGAACTTGAGCAGATGGGATTGAAACGATGGAGAGCGATTAGCGATACCTTTGCCCCTATAGGGGATGTGAACGGTTTGTTTATTGTGGTGAGAAAGGAGCGAACCTGGTTCTTTTCGGAGCAAAAAGCAAACATATATCCGCTGGAAGTGTCCATACGTGATGTTGGGAGACTTCGAATCGGCTAAAATGCGCGGAACAGCAGGCAAAACGGTCATATGTGCACCATCTGAATCATCTTATAGAAGTAAACGCTTTAAAAAGAGTGTTTTGCTAAAAAAACTGTTGCTGGTTGTGCGTGTATCAGGGTTCGCATCGATGAAGGGTGGTGGCATGTTGGATCGACGTTTGTTGGAAGAAGGGCTGGCTGTTATTGTGTCCAGTCGGGAGCGTACAGGAGATTTGTGGCACGCCCATTATGGGGCGGGAGCTATTGCGGCTTATTTTTGGGTGAGGGAAAATCGTCTCACTGCCCTTGCGGCGGGCAGTGTTACGGCTGAAGCAAAAGCCATGCTTCGCCAGCACGGGTTGAATGATGGCTTGAACTCCCGGAATGGAGAGGTTTTGCCAAGGGAAGAGGCCGAAGCGCGTATTACAGCAGCGCTGGATCGAACCATCGGAGAGCTACACTGGGTGGGTCATCAGGCCATCTATGGTGCCCTTAGTCTAAAAGCCATTCGTGAACTGGATGGTTGGGGCACGGAGCATGACATGGATCAGATGGTTGAACTTATTGATTCTTTTGAACGAACCATTCCAGGTAGATCCTGGGTAAACACAACTGTGAAAGAAATTCGCAGCTTGAAGTTAAGTGAGGCAGACGGATTCCCTGATATAGAACGCCCGGAACACTTGTCCCGGCTGATTCTGGATGAGCTTGGCGCATTTCGTACCATCTATCAGGCAGAAGCACATCATGATCTGATCGGCCACATGCTAACCTACGGGCACGCGCTTAATATATTATTTGAACTGGATTACCCTGCTTTGTTCCATAAAGGCATTCCGCCTTTTCTCAGGATGGTCAAGGCGCTGCGACTGAGCCGGGATGTGGATGCCGAACAGGAGATGCCAACGCTGCAATCTCCAGTTGATCGTCTGCCATTGATTCGTGCAGAACGCTCTGTTGCACTTCCACATGAACTGGAATACTGGCTCACCGACAGACGTTCCCGCGATTGGCATGGAGGTCATGTGTTCAAATTTCCATTCAGCTTCTACCATCATGCAAGAAACGGAAATTCAGTTCCGGAAAGCTGGGAAAACTTCCGCTATATTATCGCGTGAGCAAAATACGTTTAAGAGAGCACAGCCTGAGATGGCTGTGCTTCTTTTAATCTTTTTAACGGGACCAAATTTCAAGGATAAACAGGATCAAAATGACTCTGGATGCCAGCATGTATGGTGATTTTCGTATGGGCTGACGCGCTGTCCATATTCCCCAGGAACTCATAAGTGCAATACTTCCCCAGAACATCCATAAGGGAATGCCTTCAGGCGTAAATGGAAAGGACAGCGAGGGCAGACCTGTATTGCCAGCCCCAAGAAGAACAGTGGTCATATAGACGAGCAGAAGGAAAAGTAACTCAAATAGCAGGGTTTGCAGCCAGAAATAATAGATGTGCAGCACTCGAAGCAGAATGACTGTGACCAGGATAAACAGGATACCAACGGATGAGAATGTTGCAGCGGTCCATCCAATGAGTGAAGTAGTTAGAATATCTGTTTCCTGATAAAAGGTGTACATTGTCAAAGCGTACATAACGGGGCCAGCCATGTAACTGGTAATAGCGATCCACAGATAGAACCAGAGCTTTTTTTTCATGATCGTATCCATCCTTTATCGTAAATAAGGTTTGAAAGGCTGCTTATTATCATATAAACAGCATCAGGAATGGATTTGTTGGGTTATCTGGAGGAAATCTCTGCAAGAAACCGACGTTTAACCGCCATGATTGCGACAACAAATAGACGTAATCCATACGGACAACCGTCAGCGCGACCGATTTAAACATGTAAGATTGTATTATCGGATCAGTAGCAAGTGACATATCCCGATAAGCACATACGCTAATGTACAGACCGGCCAGGGGCCGGTTTTTTTATGCGGTGATTGCACACTTGCTCTGATCGGGTACTAAAGAAAGACTGAATATATCTAACAGGAGGTTTTAGGATATGAAAACAGTATTGTATGTTCCACTGGATGATCGTCCAGCGAATCTGGATGACGTCGTTGTACAAGGAAAAGCAGCCGGTATCCATATCATTACACCGCACCTGGGTGACATTCAAAATCGTCTGGATTCCGAGAAAACGGTAGAAGGCACCACATTGCTTGGAACGTCTACGCCTACGTATGGGAAACCGTCCAATATTCATGATTTCATTTTGAAAAATGCCGCTAAAGTGGATGGCTTCATCATCTCTTCGGATATGCTGGCTTATGGTGGTCTGATCGGCAGTCGTCAGCTTCGTGAAGATGGAGGCGGAACATATCCTGATTACGACCAGGACACTACCCGTTTGCTCGATGTGATCAAAGCGATTAAAGGGAGGAAATATCCAAGAAAACCAGTGTTTGTGATGGATACCATTATGCGACTCGCTACCACCTCTTTTGCAGATGGTCTCGCATTGGATGCCTACAACGAGTCACGTGCACTGATGCAGCAGCCACGCCAGTCCTTTACGGCATTCGAGGATATTGTGAACGGGTACAACCTTTCTCCAGAGGCTAAGGAATATGGGGAAACGACGTATTTTAATAAAGAGCAGTACTACAACACCAGACAACATAAATTCAAAACGAATCTATACATTCTGGATAAGCTTGCTCGCAAAGGATATATTGATTTCCTCGCCGTAGGTGTCGACGATGCGAATACGCAAGGCGTTCAGATCAACGAAATCAATTATGTGGAAGCACGGATCAACGAATGGCTCGGTGGGACGGATGGACAAGATCCCGATCGGGCGATTATCCTTCCAGATGCGGATGGCCTGGGTCACGCTCTGTTGGCACGCATGGCTAACCAATTGCTTCGTGGTGGGAAGAAGACGCGTTATGCAGTGAAATATTTTGGCCCGCATGGTTCCACGATTATCAATGCCTATGAATATATGAATGTGCACGAGAATGTGGTGCGTCATGTGGATATTGTTGGTGGTGTGGTTGTAACGGATTCCGCTTATCCACAGCCTGATGTGGTAACGGATACAACTCCCGATATGGAAAATGGAAATGAATTAACGAATGCTACATCTGTTGATGAAGCTTCTTCGTTTGACATGGCGTCTGAGCTGGATCGCATGACGAACCGTCATCCAGGCAAACCGGGTAATAAATCGGTGGACATTGAGATTATTGCTATTACGGCGCTGGATCAGATGCAGGCGGCTGTGGCGCAATTGACGAGTAATAGTGAGAAGGGTCTTCCTTCGGTGGTGATTGATTTTGTAGGAAAAGGTCCGGCGAACGTCGATGTAGCCGAAGCACTCCTGAACAGTCCGTATACGGGTCGGGTCCTGGGGTACAGTGCATGGAATACGCCGGGGAACAAAATCGGTATGGCTGTGGGTATGGGACAATCCCGTTATGCTCTGATTACAACCGAAACACATGCCCATACGTTGCGAGATGCCATGAATGCACATGGTTCATTGTTGTTCAAACGTTTCCTGAAAGATTACTACTATAAAGCAGTAGCGATTGCAGATATCCGCACGTATTCCAGAGCGCATGCGCTGTATACCAATGTGGCAACCCTTGCAGATCAGAACATGGCACTCTTCAACTCTGAAGAGGATTACACTCATCTGCAGACTTTACTCAGAGATCTGATGCAGACCCATACAGCAACGTTGGCAGGAAAACCAGCTTTTGCCCAAGGGAACGTAGCGATCAAACAAATCTGTAATGGCGAAGCAGCTTATGCGGAGTATTGCAGCGCGCTGCTGGAATATACGAACCCCGATTTCATCTGGGGACGTGCGTTTGAAATCACGTTGAATCCGAAAGTTACGCTGAAATAATCTATTTTTTTTTATTTGTGTTTTAGGAAGTGAAATGTGGCGAGTCTCATAAATATACTCCGCATTGGTCAGTCCATCGTTTAGAAAGATAGGATGTTATCTTTTGTAAGATATGATCAGATATTTAGGAATTAATTCATTTCTTTTGTTTAAATTAATAAAGAATAGCACTTTTCTACTGAATTTCAATCCGAAAAAATCAGTATAAAAGTGCTATTTTTCTGGATTACGTTGACATATTTACATGTTCAAGGTATGGTTTTTTTGTGGAAAAAAAATCCAACAAAGGGATGGTGGTTGTATGAAATATATTAAGAAAGCGTTATTAATATGCGGCTTAGGAGGATTATTGTTTAGTAACATACAAGCTTATGCGACTCCAGTAACTGGTTATTCTTGGGGAAGCAGAAATATAACTTATCAAAACAATGGTTCTAATAATTTCTACATAAACATATGGACAAATGCTAGAGATGAATGGAATCTATCTACTGATGTTTTTCTGAAAGCTGGTACGAATTCTAAATTTACTGCGGGCAATAAATCTGACAGTGGCGTTACTTGGGACGGTCTTGCGGAATGGACATTTAGTATTATAACTGGTAACTATTCCACTATGAAAACATGGGTTAATACATACTACACAACGCAAAGTCATTACAATACAGACAATGTAGAGGGTATCGCAACTCATGAATTTGGACATGCCCTTGGGTTGGATCATGCTCCATATGGTAATCCTACAGTTATGACTCCAAATACATTTGAACGTAAATCTTCTGGAACTTTGGTAGATGGGCGTCCAAACAAGTCACCAACTTCATGGGACATAAATACCGTTAATGTTCTTTATGACAATAACTTTGCTAAAGCCCAGAATCAAGAACCTGTACTAGATGTTCCCGAAAATATTCTTCAAAAGGCTCAGATAACACAAAAAGATTTGAAAATAAATCATTATTCCTGGGCTATTGGCTATAGCACACTCGAAGCTCGTGCATATGATGCTGATCTTATTGTGAGTGGGATTGTTAAAAACAAACTTAGTCCTCTCATAAAAAATGATGGTGAAACCGAAGAAGCATTTCACCAATCAGAGGTAGCTATAGAAAATGTCATCAAAGGAGAAGGTTCAAAAGGAGATACAATTATTTTACGCCAAATTGGCGGAGAAACGGATACGTCTATTATTTACCATGAAAATTCAACCGAACTCCAAGAAGGTACAGAAGTATTGATGTATCTAAAAAAGATCGATGATAATGTATACATTCCAATTAATGAGGATGAAAGTATCTTTATTAAACAGGGTGTACAATCGCTTAAAACGGGTGACAGTTCGTTTAAAAACCTGTACGATAATCGTTTAGTTACTCTTGATGAAGCTTCGGCTTCTATTAATTAATAGCCAAGTCAAGGCCTCATCAATTGGGGGCCTTAATCTATTCCTGGAGGTAATATGAAAAGAAAATTTTTATTTATACCGGTCGTTTCTTTGATTTTACTTTTGATTGGTTGTTCATCTTCCTCAGGAAGTTTTGCTTCAGATAAAATGATAAAACTAAAGGAAGAAGTCTATATTACAAGCAATGACATCATCTCAGAGGAGGAACTAGCTGAACAAGTAGGTGAGATAGAGGTATCCTCGACCAATGAGAGTGATCACGGTGATGGGAACGTTATTAGTTCCAACACCTACAATGTAGGTACAAAACTATTTAAAATCAAAAACGAAAACAGTAAAGATATGATTGCTGTAGAGGACTCTACAGAGAAATACCTCATTGCCTATAATACCAAATACAAAGAAATAAAATAATGTTAATAAGACGTCTTATACTTCAACCAAATGATCGTCTTTTTTCCACCCCAGATGCACCCTTAATCGCACCGAAGTCGTACGAATGACCATCCGCGCTAGGAATGAAAGGGTGTAAGATTATATTATCGGATCAATAGCAAAGGACACACACCGAAAGCACATACGCTAATGTACAGATCGGCCACAAGGGGCTGGTCTTTTTTGTTGCGGTGAATGGTGTCCAGCTTTGGCGCCGGTGGAGAACCGTTAGCACAGAGACGTACTGACGATGATTTCCTTTTTCCATTAGCAGATCGGTTAAAGGGGGGGGAGTTCGTTGCTGCCACATTGTCGCTGCACAATGCGGGCAGATCGAAACTTGCAGCTGAAGGGGGCGAAATAAATGTGTCTATGAGTAGTGACTTAAACAACACGGACAGCACAGGGAAAGCGAGTAACGTCATCAGACGAACGCTGAAGCAGAAGCTGGAGGCTCTTGTTCCGGCATGGAATGGCCGAGTAAAGGACATCCCTGCACCGGGAGAGGTGTTAGCCGGACCCTGTGCCGTGATTGCTTTTGCAGAAGAAGTACCGAAGTCTGCTTGGGCTGGGTATAGGAGGATCATCAAAATCTCTCCATATGCACGCCCCGAAGATGGAGGTGCTGAACAAGTAGAAGTATGGTCAGCAGCGCTGATGGAAGGACTGCATCAGGTCAGGCTGGAGGATGAAGAAGGCGGGGCATTTACCTGTATTTATCTGGGTTCTTCAGATTGTGATCGTGTGGATGCCAGTTCTGGACTGGTTACGCGCAGCCTGCGATTTGGGGTGTATGTTCCGGAAACGGTGGAATATGCTCAGGCTGAAACCACAGATTCGTGGATGGCTGCACTTCAGGGCTGGACACGAACTCAGCTTGGACAGGAATGGTCCGTATATGGGGATGCCTGGCCTGGGGGTTATAGGTCCAAGTCTATACTGTGGCGATTGACGGGATGCAGTACAACCACTGCAGGGACTTCTGCGCTGGAGATTCGTAAGCAATGGATTGGGCATGTGCTGGCTGCGAATGTGGGAGATGTCCGTCAAACGGTCACACATCTGGTTGAACAACTGGCTGTGCAACCCCGTATTGCTTTGACGGATACAGACGGTACGCGATATGTGACGGTGGATGAAGTTTCTGCCGACTTGCAGGCAGACGCTTACTTGAACGGGCAGATTCGTCTGACGTTGCAGCAGCGTATTCGCCGTCCGGGTACGGATGTGCCATTAATCCGTGAGATTCACCATAGCAAAGGGATAGAGTAAGCGCTAGTCGAGAGGGACTCTAGATGGGGTTCCAGATGAGAAATTCAATATCATACTTTAGCTTCAAATTCATAGGTTCATAGTTTCGTAGGTTCATAGGGACAAAAATTCATAGGTCAAAATTATGGTGCAAAGATCAGGTTCAACGAATTCAGTAGTCAAACAATGAGGTGAGATGGCCATGGCAAGCTCAGTGAAAAAAAATAAACAGGCTGCCCCGCAATACACGCGGGCCGAGCTGATGAATCATGCCGAAGCCCTCTTTGCCGTTAAGGCAGAGGTGCTGTATGGTGCGCTGTACGAAGTAGCGCAAGAGACGTTTTCCATTGCGGAAGCGAAGGAACGCATCAACCAATTTATGAAAGCGAAGGTGAAGGGATAATGGCAGGCGGAACTTGGGAGCAAACGAATCGTCCGGTACTTCCGGGCTTATATATGAATTTTCAGGCGGCAGCGTCTTCGGCCATTCAGGCTGGTAATCGCGGAACGGTTGTTGTGCCGATCAAGGCCAACTGGGGTCCGGTGGGCACTTTTGTAGAAGTCGGCAGTGAAGCTGCAATTGAGCGTATTTTCTCGGCGCATGCCCAGGATAATGGAACAGCTTATACATCCTTGAAGCTCGCTCTGTTGGGTGGACCGAAAAAGCTGCTCGCTTATCGGGTAGCCGGAGAGACGGCGAAAGCAGCCACGCTTACGCTGAAAGACAGCAGTGATACAGCCGTTCTGCAACTGGACGCCAAGTATCCGGGTGACCGGGGTAACGGGTTCTACGTCACCATTCAACCGGGTGTAATTGATAATACGAAGCATGAAGTGCGCTTGTTTGAAGGCAACCGGATGCTATATGCACTGCTGACTGCGGATATTTCGGCAGCGTCGCTGGCAAAAGAGATCAACGCGGATGAAAGCAACATTTGGATTAACGCGCAGGCGATTGGCGAGGGTACAGGTGTTGTTGCAACCGTTGCGGGAGCGGCGTTCAAAGGTGGTGCAAGTGGCAACGATGGACTTACCAATGCGGAGTATATCGCCGTGCAGGGCGCGCTGGAAGGTGAGCAATTTGACGTTTTGGCACTGGATCATGCGGCGGATGAGCCTTTGCTGGCGAGCTTTGCAGCTTGGGTGAAACGTGTGCGCAATGAGGGTAAACCCGTGATGGCTGTATTCGGTGGTACTACGGCAGACGACACCTCTGCGACTGCAGCACAGAAGGCAGCAGCACGTTCACTTACGTTGAATCATGAGGGTGTGATTAATGTTGGTACGGGTGTGCGTCTGGGAGATGCGTTCTACAGCTCGGCGGAAACGTCTGCTTATGTTGCGGGTCTGATTGCCGGACAACGTCTGAATGAATCCACCACATATGCACCATCTCCGTTCGATGACGTGACGCGTCGCTGGACGCGAGCAGAACAGGAGCAGGCGGTTCAGAATGGTGTATTTATTTTCTTCCATGATGGACGTCAGGTGAAGGCGCTTCGCGGAGTGAATACACTCGTGACCCCTGCCGCAGGACAGAATAATGCCTGGAAAAAAATCCGTTCCATTCGTGTGATGGATGCAATTAATACGGATTTGCAGCGCTCTGCTGAAGATACGTATATCGGTAAAGTAAACAATACGGAAGAAGGACGTCAGGCGCTGATCGGTGCGATGAAAGCCTATCTGGCGCTGCTCGCACAGAGCAATGTCATTGAAGCTGAGGGATACGATGTCGTTCTTGACCCGGCGTATTATGGTGCTGCACCCATTCTCAAGCCGGAGGCGGATCAGGTATTCCTGCAATGGAATGTGAAGCTGACGGATGTAATGGAGCAGTTGTTTGGAACGTTTTACGTGCAATAAGGCCCGTGTAGAAGAGAATGGTGTTTTAAAAGAAACTACTGTTCGTTGAACGGATGTTATATACGATATTTTCTAATCTCAAGGAGGAATTGTCATGTTGGATGCGTCAAGAGTAATTCTCGGTACCCATGGTCAGCTGCATATCGATGGTGTGTGGCAGACAAATATTAATAAGCTGGAAGCCAGCGTCGAAATTGAGAAGCGTGAGCTGAATCTGGTCGGCAACGACTGGAAAGTACACAAGAATGGTGCGAAAAAAGGAACAGGTACCATGACAGGTTACAAAGTAACTTCGGACATGATCCAACGGGGCTTCACCAAGTTCCAAATTATCTCGAAGGTGGATGATCCAGAATCATACGGTCATGAGAGTGTTTTGCTGAAAGGTTGCATGGTGGACAAAGTACAGCTCGCCAACTGGACTGCGGGTGAGGAAGTACCGGAGGAAACAAGTTTTACATTTGAAGGATTTGAATTGTTGAACCCGATTGTAGCGAATTAAGGATGGAATGACTTCGAACTTCGGAAAGACCTCGTAACCAAGCTTGTTTAATCAGGCATACAGCAACGAGGCTTAACAGAAGTGGGATACACAGGCAGGCCGAGAAAAATCTCGGTCTCTTTGTTGTCCCTGAAAAGGGAGCATGTTTTAACCAATTGTGAAATGAGAAGGAGATCGTACCCCATGAGTATGAACGAGAATATGTCTGAAGAACAAATTTTGGATCAGTTGTTTGAAGCAGCAGAGCGTTTGCCGGAAGAGAATGTACGGATTCAACGTTTGGATCTGTTGCTGACTCTGCGTGGATTGACATCCTCCAAAGTGGATCAGATCCGCGAACGCTGTACGATTCGGAAAACGGTCAAAGGCCGCACCGAGGAAAAGGTGGATACCGAAACGTTTAACGCGCTATTGATCTCCGAAGCGACGGTGAAAATGAATGTACGCGGCCTGGAACTGTCCGGTTGGGGCGACAACCGCATCACGGGTCGCATGAAGCTGTCCGGTGGGGAACAAGCGGTTCGCCGCATGTTACTCGCGGGTGAGCTGGATGCCGTTGGCGACAAGGTACTTGAGCTGTCAGGTTTCGGTGTGGAGATTGAAGACCTAAAAAACTGATTCACTCCGGCGGGATGACCACGTTCCTTTATCACATGTGGGTTCGTCATCATCTACGGCCCGGAGAATTCTGGTCTTTGCCACGCGGGGAGCGCTCGCTGTTGATTGCTTTCTCGGAAGAGGAAATGGCAGCGATAACTTCGCAAATGAATCGATAACTAGATCGGACAGGGGGTGAAAGAAATGGCAGAAATGATTGTGGGCTTGTCCAAATCCAATGCGGAAATGCGGACGACTATCCGGTATCTGGATCAGATCCAGCGTTCTACCGAACGTCTGGGCAGAGTTCGCTATCAGAGTCTGATCAAGGTGAACAATGAGCTGAGAACAACCGGGCGCAGGCTGGAGAGTGTTTATAGCACGGCTGTGCGATTGAGCAGACTGCGGATTACGCCGACGATTGGGTTGATTGATAAGCTCAGTCCAGCATTGGATCGCGCACTAGTGAAACTGAATAGCTTCAGGAACCAGATGGTTAGGGCTTCGGGGGATTTTTCTGTGATGGTTCAGCAGAAGGTTGAATTATCCATAGGGGAACTACCTAGTACACTGACAACAACGAATGGAGAACTGGCGAAGCTCACTATGTCTAATCAGGATTTGGCGATTAAAGTGCAGGAGAATACTGCTAAGCTGGGGATCACAACCAATATTTCTGGGGCGGGAACAGCAAAAGCTGAAGAAGACAAGGGTTGGTTTCAGAGTATTGTTGATGGAGCTGAAAAATTTAATCATTTAGCTGATGCAGTTAAGAATACTAGTGAAGGAATAAAGTTCGTAGGAAACCTATTTAAAGGTAAAAAATCAAAATTAGACGGAACTGCAAGCTCTGGCTCCCAATGCTGCTGCTGTTCTAGTGGAAGTTTGGTGGGAAGACTCTCAAGAGGTGGAGTGAAAGGTAGCAAAGCAAAAAAATTAGGTGGCGGCAGAGCTAAAAGTGTTGCAACTTCTGAAAGTAGTAAAAAAGGTTCTTACAAGAGCGGTTCCAGATCCTATCAAGAACGTGCAACTGGAACTGTAGCATCACCAGCTTCCGATCCCACAAAAAAAATCATCACCAACATCTCTCCAGCAGAATCAAAAAAGCTCAGAATTGATTTTGATCAAAAAATGAATCCGAATCGACTGGGCCTTAGCGCTAATCAACCCTCTACTTCATCAATGTCCAAGCTCTTCTCAGGCAATGGCATGTTCGGCAAACTGAGCGGAGGGCTTGCTAAGGGGGCCGGGAAATTACTTGGGCCAATCAGCATGCTCGCTGATGTAGCGAATGTTGCAACTGCACCTCCCGAGGAGCGGGGCCGAGCTGTAGGCTCAATGATTGGCGGCACAGCAGGTACAGCGATTGGTAGCGCTATCGGTAGTGTTCTTTTGCCTGGGATAGGAACATGGGTTGGTGGTGCAGTAGGCGGTTGGGCTGGCAGTGCAGCAGGCGGCTGGATCGGCGATAATGCTAAGGATATTGGGAAGTTTATGTCCAACGCTACCGAGGGTGTGGGTAATGCATTGTCGGGTGCAGCGGATTACGTCTCTGAGAAAACGAAAAACATCACCGATGGCATATCCAGTTTCTTCGGTTTTGGCTCGGAGAAGGAGGACAAGACCGCATCCGCGGCAACGGTGGCTTCAACGTCGCAAATAGCAACAGGTCCGCAGATGCCACCTGCCTATATTCCACCGGCACTGACAATGACGGGTCCAGCAGCATATATGAACAATAAGGTCGGCCAGTCTACATCTGCTGGTTTTATGGGAACAAGCGTGATGCAGACACAAGCCATGGGTCTAGGTAACGGAGCTCAAACGAATGCTAATGGCAAATCGTCCACGATGACAGTACAAATATCCGAAGACCAGATGAGTAGTCTGTCCGGTTACCTGAAGGATTTCAAAACTGAGACGACCAACCAGATCTCCGTAAACGTACCACAAGGAGCTGTGCAGGTGACTGTCCGGGAGAATGCTATCGACTACGATGCCATCTCACATCAGGTTGGAATGAGATTTGCAGGCGAAGTGCGCCGTGCGATGGAAAATCGAAAAACGATTATGGCCTAAGCAGAAAGGAGGCCTGTCATGACTGTATTTAAAAATAACGTGGAAGGTATCAAAATGGAATTTACCCTGATCGATGGGAAAACGAAGTTTCAATTCCCGGTGAAACCGGAAGAACTGACGATCTCCCGATCCAAGGGATACGAAACGATTAATATGCTGGAATATGGCGAGTTTGATTTTGCGCAGGGAGAGAAGGTGAAGGAGATCACCTTCTCTTCTTTTTTTCCAAAAGAATATGATGCGTCCTATTGCATGTACGAGCCTTTGCCTGATCCGCGTGTAGCGATGAATATGCTAAATACGTTTCTTGTATCGAAAAAGCCGCTGCGCTTCATCATTACCAACACGGGGGTGAACGTGCCGGTGTATCTGATCTCGCACAATACGACCTTTCGGGGCGGTGAGAGCGGGGATATTTACTTTGACATTACGCTGCGAACGTGGCGGGATTCCAAAGTGGAGAAGGTTGGCGCGGCTACATCTGCGAGCAAGTCTGGTTCCCGTACTGATCTGAAAACGAGCAGCAAGACCTACACCGTCAAATCTGGCGATTCCCTGTCCAAAATAGCAAAGCTTGAGCTGGGCAGCAGTTCCAAATGGAACGAGATTTATAAGCTCAATGTGAAGACCATCGGCAGTGATCCGAACCGGATCAAGCCCGGACAAAAGCTGGTGATGCCATGACCTACAAGGTCATTGTGGACGACAAATATGACATCACCAAATTGGTGGAGACGATTACGCTGAAGGACTCGCTCGACCAGATTGCGTATCAGGCCAACATCCGGTTGACGGTGTCTGCTTCTTCGGGTCTGCCTGCGATCTCACCGGGTATGGCGGTGCGGATCAGCGGGATTCCTTTTGGTGAAAAATCAATGGTTCACTTGCTGCATCCTGCGGTCATCTGGGAAGTGGAAAGCTCCAACAGCGGTACCAAGCGACTGTCCCTGACCGTCTACGACCGGATGATTTATCTGGAAAAATCAGAGGATGAGTTCTTGCTGCCGAAAGACCAGACTGCCACGCAGCGACTCAAAACGTATGCTAAGGAATGGAAAATCCCATACGCCGCTCTACCGGATACCAAAACGAAGCTGAGCAAAGCGGTGTATCGGTCGCAGACGATTTTTTCGATGATGTTTGCCGATCTGAAGGAAACGGTGAAGTCTGGTGGAGATATGTATCATCCGCGGATGACGCCCGGCGGGCTGCAGCTGTTCAAGGTGGGCAGCAATGCGAAAGTGCATGAGTTGGATCGGCTGATTGATCTGACCCAGATGCGTACGCTCGAAGGCGCGGTCACCAGAGTTAAAGTGATGGCGGCCTCGGAGTCCAGCAGTGGCAAAGAAGTTCCTTCCAAAGTGCTCGCGATTGAGCAGGATGGTGTAGCCGAACTGGGCACACTGCAAAAGCTGATAGAGGACGATCAGGTGAAAACAGCGACTGCGGCCAAGAAGTTGGCGAAAAGCCGTCTGACGGGTATTCAGGAGACCTTTACCGTAACCGCACCGGATGTGAATACGATTCGTGCCGGAGACGCGGTGCTGCTCAAAGGGCTGAAACTGATCGTCATGTCGGTTAGCCGTGATCTGTCCGCTGGACCTGGAACGATGACGTTGGAGCTGGGCACGGTCGAGATGGTGAAAAGGAGGGTTTACCTTGAATAAAGATGATCCGTACGGGCATTTTGCCGAGGTCATGCGGGGTGCGATGAGCACACATTCTCGTCAGGCTGTGAGCGGGCTGGGCGCGGTACTGGGCACGATGACCTCATCCGGCGTGAAGTTGGATGATTTCAAGCACGAAGTGCAGGATTATCTCGTGGCCGAGTTGCCGGGCACGCTTGGACTGCCGGCGCGCGAGGCTGCCGGCGCGATTTCCGGTATATCTGACGTGGCAAACGGCGGAACGACGGGCACGGGACGGTTTCTTTTGCAAAAAGGGGAAGTGGAAGAAGCGGTGTGGTCTCTTGGTAAAGGATTAAAAGCGGGAGATCGCGTACTGGCGATGCGGGTGAATGGCGGTAACGACATTGTGGTGCTGTGTAAGGTGGTGAGCGCGCATGCCTAGTTTGTTCCCTGAAACAGGTTTGGTATGGGGAGACGAGGAAGATCTGTCGGGGGCGGCTTCGGAAGAGGTGCGGTTTGGACGGAGCTGGCGATTCGATTACGATGCGGGGGATTTTGTGCTGACTCCAAGTGGCAAAGTCGCTGCGGCAGGTGCGCATGAAGCCTGGGTGCAATGGTGCATTAAGGCCGTGAAAACGCCAAGGTACAGACATGTGATCTACTCCCGAAACTATGGTTCGGAGCTGGAAGATCTGGTGGGTCAGGGTGACAGCCGGGGTGTGATGGAAAGTGAGATTACCCGGATGGTTACCGAGACGCTGCTGGCTGATCCGCGCACGGATTCCGTAGACCAGTTTACGTTTGATTGGAATCGGGAGCAATGCATGTTCTCATGCCGGGTGGCGAGTGTGCAGGAAGAGATGTTTATTTTGGAAAGTGAGGTGATCTGACGGGATGGCTGAGATTCCGCGTTATTTGGAGGACCAGACGGAGGAACAGATTATGCAGCGTATGCTGGATCGTCTGCCCGCGGATCTGGACAAGTCGGAAGGATCTTTTCTGTGGGATGCGGAGGCTCCGGTTGCGTTTATGCTGTCTGAGGCGGCTTTGTGGGCGCAGGAACTGCTGCGGCGCGGCTTTGCGAGCACTGCGGCGAGCAGTGATTCGAATTTTCGTTCGGAGGAGCTCGATCTGCGAGCGGGGGAGCATGGGCTTACGCGACGGGCTGCGGTGGCGGCACAAGGTACGGTTAGATTCGTGGGTAGGCCGGGCAAGGTGATTCCTGCGGGTACAGTTGTGGCTACTTTGGCGGATGAAATCTCCGGTGAAGCTTCGCTCGAATATGAAACGGTTGGTCGTGTGGAGTTGGGAGAAGATGGTCTGGGTAGTGTTGGCGTGCGAGCGCTCGTTGCCGGAAAAGAAAGCAATGTGCCTGCAGGCACCGTGACCGTGCTGTCTACACCCGTGAGTGGCGTTACCTCTGTAACTAACGTTGAGGTGATCAAAGGTGGTGCGGATATCGAGGCAGATATGGCGCTGCTGGAACGCTTTTATGCCAAAGTCCGCAACCAGGGAACCAGCGGTAACAAGGCGCAATATGTGCAATGGGCCAGTGAGGTGCCAGGTGTTGGTGCAACTCGTGTCATACCGCTATGGAAGGGGCCGGGCACGGTGGGACTGTACCTGCTGGATACGGACAAACGTGCCGCGGGAACCCATCTGGTGGCGGCTGTGCAGAAATACGTGGATCCAACGCAGGATGGACAGGGTGAAGGCGTTGCTCCTGCTGGTCCGGTGGTGACCGTGATGCCCGCAGAGGAAGTGCCGATGAACATCCAGGTGAAGCTGACGCTAGCGAGTGATGCGACGTTGGCAGATGTACGAGCGTTGATCGAACATGGGGTGACTGCGTATCTGAAACAGTTGGCTTTTTCCGATCCGCTTGTACGCTACACTCGAATTGCCGCGATCCTGCTCGACATTCCGCCGATTATCGACTATTCGGAGCTGACCGTAAACGGTGTGAGCGACCAGAATATCGAGATGACAGCGAGTCAGGTTGCGGTGCTGGGGACGGTGGATGTGCATGAGTAGCGCAGTGAAGATGGTGAAAGCGAAGTGCGGATGTGGAGGCAGCGGTAAGGTGGGACATCGGGAATATTCTGACTATACGGTATCTGGTTCAGCTGGAAATGAAGAAAGTGTCGGGCAAGAAGAGTGCTTGGGTCGTGTGGTACGCCGCTCGGTAACGCAGCTTTTGAGTGAAGCTGTTTACGTTGATGTGAAAGGAAAGGAGGATGCGGGTCATGAATGCACCTTCTGCTGTACATGTTGGACTGACGAGTGAGAAAGGGCGGGAGCTGTTCTCGTATTTGCCGAGCTATTATGAAACTTCCCGCGTGATGCAGGCCGATATGCAGTCCAAAGGAACCGAGATGGATCTGCTGTATCAGGCGCTGGATGAGACATTGGATCAGTTCTTTGTCCGTACGGCGACGTGGGGTCTGGATTTCTGGGAGCAGGAGCTTGGTATTGAGACGGATCGTCTCAAACCTGTGGAGCAGCGGCGTGCGGTGGTGGAGTCGAAGCTGCGCGGGGCAGGAAAGTTCTCGGGCAGGCAGGTTGCGAATGTGGCTGAGGCGTATGATGGGGGCAAGGTAGATGTGACATTTCAGCCGGAAACGTGGAGTTTTACGGTGAGCTTTGTGGATACGATGGGCAGCCCGCCCAATATCGATGATCTGAAGCGAGCAATTGAAGAACTGAAACCGGCCCATATGGCCGTGGAATATGAGTATCGCTATCTGATCTGGGACGATCTGGACAACAAACAGATGACCTGGGATGAACTGGACACCGCGTCCCTGACGTGGAATGAACTGGAGGTGTGGGCGTAATGCCAAAAGAAACAGATCGACTGAAATTACCTCTTCCCTTGGGGAACGAGAATGTGACCCGGGAGAGTATTAACGGGATTTTTGAAAAGATTGATGCAGGTGTGGCGACACGTGAATCCATCCTTATATCTGCGGAATCTGATCTTAATAGCTATATTACAGAAGGGGAATATTATTGCCCAACGAATGCCACAGTAGAAACTTTAGCTAATTCTCCAGTAGGAGTAGCCTTTCATTTGACGATAGAAAGACATGCTGGTGTGGTCCAAACTCTAACAACCTTTGAACCGAGTAACCTACAAGTTTTTCAAAGGAACTACTATGTCGGATGGGGTCCATGGAAAAAAGTACCTACAAGGGATGATATTGAAGAGGTAAAGGTATACACCGATCAGAAAGTCGGGGAAATCGTTATTGATGATGCATCCTTAACAGATAAGGGTATCGTCCAACTGTCCAACGCAGTTGATGGCACCCGTGAAGATTTGGCTGCTACGGAGAAGGCGGTTAGAGAGGCGAGGGTGGCGGCAGAGACGAATGCGGCAACAAATGCCAAGTCATATACGGATGGTCAAGTAAATCAAATCTCCAATTCGCTTAATCTATTTTCGGCAGCAGTACGTTCTATTGACAACATCTTTGTTTGTGCTTTCAATCGTTCCCTTATGGTAACTAACGGTTTGTCTTTTAAGATACAGTTTAATACGACGAATTCTTCAGTTAATCTGCCAACATATTTGCAGATTAACGATACTAACTATCAACTTAGGGTTGAACAATTTAAAAACTATACCCTACCAAATAATTTAATTGATACAAGTAAAATTTATGAGGTGAAATACAACTCCAACTTAGGAGTTTTTTTACTAATGGATTCGTTTAATGATGCGGATCTTCGTT
Organism: Paenibacillus sp. O199; assembly: GCF_001636635.1. Classification (NCBI taxonomy): domain Bacteria; kingdom Bacillati; phylum Bacillota; class Bacilli; order Caryophanales; family Paenibacillaceae; genus Paenibacillus; species Paenibacillus sp. O199. The sequence continues at coordinate 264,133 of NZ_LGRP01000005.1, read as the reverse complement.
CTTCAGAGATTACAATTATTGTAGGTAAAAGTGATGCTAATGCACAATTCACTACAATACAGTCAGCAGTTAACTATTTGAAGAAGTTTAATGCAGGCAGGCGTTCAATCAGAATAAAAAACACTTCTAACTCTGTTAATTTTACTGAGAATGTTATCGTTAGAGAATTTCATGGAGGCCCTCTTTTTTTTCTGTTCGATCCAGGGATTAAGTTAAACGGCTATTTTTCAATCGATGATTGTTCAGCTGAAGTATTTATTAATGGTAACTATGAAAAGCCCTTAGAGATTATTAATTCTAACGGTGGTGTTTCTGCACAAAATTGTTATAAATTAACATTATATTTTGTCAATAAGGTTAGTGCAGGGCTTAGCTTTTTATCTGCTACCGGGGTCCTATCAGTCTATGTGAGTTCTTGTGTTTGTTCAAATCAATATATTCCTTTTGAATTTAATCGAGGTTGTTTAGCATATTTAGAAAATGTATCAGGAACAGGAAATGAGAGGGTTGGAAGGGCGGAGGGAGCACTTATTACTATGAAGAACGTTACCCTTACTAACTCTACTTTTACTGTTTCTGGTGGAGCACAGGTGTTCAAGTAATATTGTGAAACCGATTTAAAGGAGGTGAACTATGACCACAACCCAACTAACCGCCGCCATCGTGATAACACTATCGCATCACCTCCCTAACATTCCGATTTATCCTGCCACAGGAGCCGATACTCAAGATAGCCAATGCCTAGCCTACCGCTTGCTGGCTGCTAAACTCATCCGTGAGCGGAGCGACCGGTTTGTGCAGTCTCTCATCTACGAGATTCGCTGGATGGACGGGAAGAACATTCCGGAAGACCTGCCGGACAGGCTCTTCGAAGCATTGGAAACGCTTGAAGTGGAGGGAGTGTTTTGTCGAGCGACGGAGCTACGATGGAAAGCGTGGGGAGAAACACCCAAACTGTGGGTGTATTACACGATGCGAACCACCAAAGTGCCGGAGCCCTCCAGTCCAATGCAACATCTGGAACAGCAACCAACTGTAATTAAAACGACACAGGTATGACTTTATTTCAGACGGATATACACAGTCCGCGGAGTGTCTGGTGTGAATATTCTTTATCTGAACACGTTTAAGGAGGACTTATCATGAAAGGAATAGGAGGCGCGCTCGCGATGTTCACCAAGAAAGAAACAGATCGAAAGAACCTTGAAGCAGAAGAGAAGCATAACGAAACAAAATACAGCAAAGCACAGTTCTCCGAATCCCAGCAACTCAGTCTGATCGAGAAAGATATTTTGGCAGCAGTTCTGCTGGAACAACAAACTTACACATTGGAAGAAGCACAGCAACACATCCAACAATTTATGAATGGGGAGGCACAATAATGGCTGGAGGAACATGGACGACACAAAACAAGGTACGCCCCGGCGTATATATGAATTTTGCATCAGAGGGCTCGTTGCCGGGTACGGTTGGTGAGCGAGGAACGGTGGCTTTGGCAATTCCATTGTCATGGGGACAAGCAGGCACGATCCTGACCGTACAAGTAGGTGAAGATGTACAAGCCAAATTGGGCTATGACTGGACAGCACCGCAAATGCTGCTGATCCGCGAGGCATTGAAACGGGCGCAGACATTGCTTCTTTACCGACTCAATGCAGGGACCAAAGCCAAGGCAACCTTGGACAAACTGACAGTGACAGCCCAACACGGCGGCGTACGTGGTAATGATCTGGCTGTTGTAATCTCCACCAATATCAATGAACCGGAACAATTGGATGTCTCCACTTTGCTAGCGGGTATAGAAGTAGACAAACAAACCGCGTCTACCATCGAAGCTCTGGAATCCAACGCATACGTTACATTTACTGGTGAAGGGGCACTCACAACTACTGCGTCACTTCCACTAACAGGTGGATTAGATGGCACAGCAACGAACCAGGAGCATTCCGATTTCCTGACGAAGCTGGAAGTACTGGATTTTAACACAGTCGGTCTGATTTCAGACGATGCCACACTCAAGTCAGTCTACACAGCCTACATCAAGCGCTTGCGTGATACCGAGGGCAAGAAGGTGCAACTGGTTCTGTCCGATTATCCGGCTGCAGATCATGAAGGCATTATCAGTGTGAAAAATGGTGTTGTGCTCGCAGACGGTACCGTTCTTACCCCGAAACAAACCGTAGCCTGGACTGCCGGTGCAACAGCGGGTGCTAACCTAAATGAATCCCTGACGTTCCGTGCGTATGATGATGCCGTGGATGTGAACGGACGATTGACACATAGCGAGACAGAAGCAGCATTGCGTAATGGTGAGTTTGTGTTTACGGCGAGCAGCAACCGTGCGATGGTAGAGCAGGATGTGAATACATTCCGTTCTATTACACCGGATAAGGCACGTCATTTTGCCAAAAACCGTGTTGTCCGTGTACTTGATGGTATCGCTAACGATATGAAACGGATTTTCGAGTCCTATTACATCGGCAAAGTGAACAACAACGAAGATGGGCGCAGCCTGTTCCGTTCCCAATGTGTTACCTACCTGAAGCAGCTTCAGGATATTGGGGCGATTCAAAATTTTGATTCCAAAACAGATATCACTGTTGCTCCCGGCAATGAAACCGACAGCATTCTGATCGAGATTCAGGTCCAACCTGTGGATTCCGTTGAAAAAGTATATATGAAAGTGAAGGTGGTTTAAGATGGCATTTTTGAAAGCAAGCGACACAATCTCCGGCCAGGAAGGCCGCGCATACGCAACGATTAACGGACAGACGGAAGAAATGTTCTATGTGAAGACACTCGAAGCAACCGTAGAGAAACAAAAAGCAGAGGTTAAAACGTTGGGTCGCCGCGGCGTACAGCACAAAGCAACCGGTTGGTCTGGCTCGGGTTCCATGACAATCTTTTATACCTCTTCCCGTTTCCGCGAGCTGATGCTCCAGTACATGCAGAATGGTGTGGACACGTACTTCGACATTGAAGTGACCAACGAAGATCCTTCCTCTACAATTGGCAAACAGACCGTGACCCTCAAAGGCGTCAATCTCGACAGTGTAATCATGGCATCTCTGGATACCGAGGCGGAGGCGTTGGAGGAAGAAGTAAGCTTTACCTTTGAAGATGTCGATATGCCTGTATCGTTCAATTTGCCGAAGTAATATAGCTTGGAAAGCAATAGTGATTTGAGATTTATAAAGAGTATAAATTAGCAGCGGATTTGTAAAAGAAACCTGTTCAACTTGCCTGTGTTACGGGCTATTTGTCGTGTCAAAATTCTGCTCTTCGCCGCTTATTGCGGCGGGGAGCCTAACTTTAGAGGAGGAACAATACATGAGTGGATTAAGTATGTTTTTTGCCCAAAATGCAGCAACGGATACAACGGAGAAGTTTATCGTATCCCCCCGATTTAAAGATGAGAAAGGTGAACCGGTTGCTTGGAAACTGCGCAGCATGACCGAGGACGAAAACCAGGAATGCCGCAAAGCGGCTACTCGGAAAATTAAGGGAAAGAACGGTGTCTACACACCCGACATCGATGCGAATGATTATATGGCTCGCCTGATGAGTGCAAGTGTAGTTTACCCCGATTTGAAAAACGCAGAACTCCAGCGGTCATATGGCGTGATGGGGGCGGAATCGCTTTTGCGGAAAATGCTGTTGCCTGGGGAATTTGCTTCGCTCGGTGAACAGGTTCAGAAGCTGAACGGCTTCAATCAGGACATGAACGAACTGGTGGATGACGTAAAAAACTGATTAAAGAGGGCGATTCAGAAGCCAATCTGGCTTATTACGCTCTCCATGAATTAAACATTTTGCCGCATGAGCTAATGGCATTCTCCATGCGAGAACGAGCCGCTATCTATGCTATGATCTCCATCCGGGTGGAGGAAGAGAAGAAAGAGCGGTCCAAGAGCCGCGCCCGGAAGAAGTAAAAAGGAAAGGAGGGAGAAATAGATGTCCGATACAAGTATCGATGTAATTAATCCTCCGTCCATTAATACCCTGATCAATAATCTAAATCTGGTTCAAGTAAGAACAACCGAGATCCTTAATAATTTCAACCAGATTAACCGGATTAATCTGAACCAATTCAACCAGACGAATATATCCAACCATTTTAATGAAGTAAATCAACAACTAAATGTAACGATTAATCTGATGGAAAAGTTGGAGGATACGGCTGATGATACAAGCAATGCTTTGGGTGATAATCTGAGCAAACTCTCCAAGTGGGTTCAAATGGTAAAGTCCGCTGGAAGTGTCGTGTTAAAAGCGGCTGCTGAACAAGAAGACTTCAAATATCGTTACATGGTTGCCGCAGAAGATCCGGGGCTCGGGGAAAGCATCTATAATAAGTATCGAGATCAAGCCTCCAAGAGCGGCCAAGACGTCAATAATTCGCTTAAGTCTTCTCTAGGCTTCTTACCGTTGGCACAGAATACAGGGCAGGTAGATCAGTTAAATGAAATGACTCAACGATTGAGTATGTTGTCACCGGATAATAAAAGTCTGACCGATGCATCCAAGGCTATTGTTAGTGCCATGAATGGAAAAAATACAGACTTGGCTAGTCAATTTAACATCCCGGAGAGTGCATTGACCGGGGCTGGATTAGGTGAATTTATTCAGACTAAAGATCTTGACGGTTTTATACAAGGTTTGCAGACGGTTCTTGAAATGCAAGGTTACACGCAAGAAGCCTTTGATACGATGCTGGATTCTCCATTGCAAAAATGGACCGCTCTCGTGAATCAGTTCAATGGAATACTAACTGAAATCGGGACAAGAGCTTTGGAAGTTTTATCTCCTGTGCTTGACCGATTAAACGAAGCAATAAGCTCAGGTCAGTTCAGTGCTTTCATTGAATGGATTGGTGGGGCGTTTGCAATCATCGCTCAGGTGGTGGCATTTATCGTGGATGGGTTCATCAATTTTGCTACAGTTGTGCAGGAAAATTGGGCTATCATCGGACCTATATTAACTGCCATTGCTTTAGTGCTACTAGCTAATATCATTATTACGCTCGGAGTTGTAATTGCTCAGGTTTATTCACTGGCAGCGGCATGGTTGGTAGCTAACTGGCCTATCTTGCTTGTAATTGGTGCCATTGCAGGACTCATCTTTATTTTGCAATTATGTGGCGTTACAGCTGGGGATATGGTGGGAGCGATTATAGGTTACTTTTATATGGTTTACGAGCATATGAAATCAATTTTTGCATCCATTCTGAATTATTTCATGTCTTGGGCCGAATTTGTCATTAATGTATTCAGGGATCCAGCCTATGCATTCCAAAAGTTGTTTGTTGATATGGGACTCATTGTACTCCAAATTCTGTTCAACATTACAAAGGGAATTGAGGATTTCGCAGGTGGTTTCAAAGATCAAATCAACTGGATGATCGGAGGTATAAATAAATTAATACCCTATCTTAATAAAATTTTCGGGACCAATTGGGGCGGTATTAAACTAGTGGATGATGCTAACATTCATTCAATGAGCGGTAAGATACAGGGTTTAATGAGTGACCTTGAAGCTAGTGTTCCTGAGAGCCAGAAGGACGTTGTTAGCCTGTGGAGAATGGACGCTTCTGCGGACTATAAGGATGCATTTGATATGGGATTTGACAAGGGGCACGATTTGATGGATACCACCAAAGACCTATTCCCCAACGGCTCTGATAAATTACCCGGAAATTTCGGTGGCTCTACTCCCAAAACACCTTCCATGCCATCGATGCCAACAGTACCCGCTCCCACGGTCGTTCCCAACAACAATATGAGTAACATCAACAAAATCAACAATATTGGGCAGGTGGACAAAATCGGAGACGTGGATGGCACAGTGGATGTAGCCAGTGAAGATCTGAAACTGATGCGTGAGCTTGCTGAGATGCAGGCGATTCAGCGATTTGTCAGTCTGACACCAACTGTTCAGGTCACGACCGGGGATATTAACAGCGGACATGATGTGGACAGCATTATCAGCAAAATCACCGATGGACTGAACAGTCAGATCGTCTCCAGCGCCCAGGGGGTGTACGGTTAGATGGAATATTATATTCAGCTTAGCTTCAATAACCGCTCCGAATACATGTTTTTCCCGGTGACACCAGAGAGCATTGAGTTTTCGGATTCGGGAGACGGTAGTACGTTTAACGTTAGCGCTTTGGGTGAGATTAACGTGATTAAGTCGCCGAAGCTGCGTGAAGTCAGTTTCAGCGGGATTTTTCCAGCAGACTACAGTCCGTATCATCTGAATTTTGATGCAAGTCATCCGGCAGTACAGAAGCAATTTTACCGTGATCCGTATGAATATGTGAAAAAGATTATCCGTTGGATGCAGACGGGCAGACCCGTCAGGCTGTTCTTTTCCAGTGCAAGGTACACCATTAATATGGCTGTTTCCATTGAGAGCTTTGACTGGAAGGAGACAGCGGGTACGGTGGGCGATATCCAGTATGATATCAAGCTGAAGCAGTTTATCTTTTATGCCGCCAAAAAAGTAGTGCCACTCAAGGACAGCAAGGATACGGCTGCTTCGAAAACAAAAACCAAAGCCTCCCGGTCCAATGAAAAAATCCAGCCCAAGACGGTCACACTCAAAGCCGGAGACTCTTTGTGGTCTGTAGCCAAAGCCCATCTGGGGGATGGATCTCGCTGGAAAGAGCTGCAGAAGCTAAATAACGTCAAAGATGCACAACTGAAGAAGTTACCGATCGGACTTGTGATCAAGCTTCCGTGAAAGGAGAGGGAATATGCAAGAGCAGATCAGGCTGGATGATAAGCTGGCCAACATGAAGGAACGGTTATTACTGGATGACAAGCAAGGCAACATCTGGGACATTAGCGAAATTGCCGGCGACATTACGTACAAAACCTCCCGTATCGGCAAACCTTCCTCTCTGGAATTCACGTTGATCAAGGGCAGTCTGTACCAAAATAAGAAATTCACATATGAGAATGGTTATGTCGTGAAATATATCAGCAACGAGTTAGGCATATTTTACGGATATATCTTTTCGGTGGATAGCGGCAAGGACGAAAGTGTCAAAATCAAAGCCTATGACCAGACACGTTATCTGACCGCGAATCAGACGTACAAATTCGTTAACGCAACGGCTACGGATGTGATCAAACGAATTGCTACCGACTTTCAGTTAAAGGTAGGCGAGCTGATCCAGCCGAAATATGTTATTCCGCGTATGTTATTTGATAACAAAAAGCTGATCGATATGATCTGTGAGGCGCTCGACCGAACGTTGATCTATGGCGGCAAAAACTACATCTTCTACGATGATTTCGGCAAGCTTGTGCTTCGGGATGTGGAAGAGATGCCTTACGGCTTTGTCATTGGGGATAACAGTCTGCTCACGGATTACAGCTATACAAGGTCTATTGACGACCAGACGTATAACAAGATCAAGCTGTACCGGGATAACAAGGATACGGGAAAAAGAGAAACGTTTGTACATCAGGATTCAGGCAGCATCCGTCAATGGGGGCTGCTTTTTTTGTACCAAAAAGCGGATGATGGCCTGAATGAAGGTCAGATCGATGCCATGCTGAAGACCCTGATGACCCTCCGTAACCGCGAGATGCAAACGTTGAAAGTGGATGCGCTTGGCGATTTCAAGGTGAGGGCGGGTAGTTTTGTCAACATCCAGATCGATGAACTCAAGATCAATCAATATTTTCTGGTAGACGAATGTACGCATAAGGTACAAGGCGGCGTGCACACGATGTCACTGGATTTGAAGGTGGTGTAACGATAAATGATGCTGGACGTGATTAAAAAGGCGGCAGTGGCCGCTGTAGATGCCAAGTCTCCCGTTCAGGTAATGTACGGAAGCGTGACAAACACACAACCTCTGGAGATCACCGTTGAACAACGGCTGGCATTGGCTGAGCCTTTTCTGGTACTGCCGGAATCCGTAGTGAACAAAGCTTGGACCGTGGGTGATCATGTCTTGTTGTTACGTGTTCAAGGCGGAGACAGCTTTGCCGTACTGGATCGGCTGGTGAATCCATGATTCCACAGGGTGCGCAGATTAGCGCAGAAGATCAGGAAGAAGCTGCTGTGCTTCCAAGTCTGACGTATGTGTTTCAAGCTTCGGGACAGCGGATTGGAAGGCTGCAACTGGATGGAAAAGATGCGGTAAAACAGGCGGTTTACAAAGCGTTGTCTACACGCCGCTACGAGCATCTAATCTATTCCTCGGATTACGGCATGGAATGGTCCTGGGAAGGAATGGCAGGGAGATCCATGGTTGAATCGGAACTGGAACGCTGGATTCGCGAAGCATTGCTTCCGGATGATCGCATTTCGGATGTAACCGAGTTCGATTTTGTCCACGAAGCTGATGGAGTGCGGGTGTCTTTTACCGTGGAAACAGATTTTGGCAGCTTCAGGGAAGAGACGGAGGTGAACATGGATGTATGAAGAGCAGACGTATGAAGTTATTTTAAACCGAATGCTGGATAGGGTACCAGATGGTGTGGATAAACGTGAAGGCAGCATTATCTATGATGCGCTTGCGCCAGCGGCTGTGGAAATGGCCCAGATGTATATCGAGCTGGATGTGAACGCCAATCTGAAGTTTGCAGATACAGCTTCTGGAGAGTATCTGGATCGGGCGGTGGCCTGGTCAGGCATCACTCGTAAAGGGGCAACTCGGGCACGCTGGCTCGGTAGCTTCCGAGATAACGGAGGTAAAGCCGTGGAGGTTCCTTTGGAGAGTCGTTTTTCCACAGGAGATCGGGTGTACCTGACTGTGGAACGAATAGCGGCGGGTCAATATACGTTGGAGAGTGAAGTCGCGGGAGCTTTAGGCAATGAATATTCAGGGGCGCTACTGCCTATCGATTATATTGCCGGCCTGACCACAGCTGAATTGACACAGTTGCTGGTTCCTGGAGAAGACGAGGAAACGGACCAAGCCTTATATGACCGCTATCAGGACAAAGTTTCCCGACCGATTACGAGTGCCAACAAATATCAGTATGAGCTATGGGCACGGGAAAACTCCGGTGTTGGCAAAGCAAAGGCTTTTCCACTGTGGGATGGTCTAGGTACAGTCAAAGTGGCATTGCTGAATAATGAAATGCAAACACCTGCTGAGGCGGTCATTGAGGCGGTGCAGGAATATATCGATCCAACCCAGGATGGAATGGGAGAAGGAGCAGCTCCAATCGGACCTGTGGTCACGGTGGTGGGGGCGGAAGAAATACCCATCGATGTGGGGGTACAGGTTACGCTTGCTTCTGGTTCAACGTACGAGGGCGTGAAGACACTGATTGAAACGGGGGTTACAGCGTACCTGAAAGAATTGGCTTTTGCCGATCCGTTGGTTCGTTGGACACGTATTGCCAATGTCATTCTGGATATTCCGCCCGTGATTGATTATAGCGATCTGCTGGTGAATGGTGGTATGTCCAATCTGGAGATCGCCCCCGGCGCAGTAGCTGTTCTTGGGACGGTGAAGGTGACATGAGCAAAGCAGAGGTATTAATGACTCTGTTGCCCCCGTTGTATGAGAATGTGCTGGAGATGCAGCTCCTTACAAAGACCGAAGGTGTTGAGCTGGACAAGCTTACGGTGAGTTTTGAAAGTGTGCTGGATCAATTCTACCCGGAGTCTGCGACCTGGGCACTGGAGCGGTATGAGCGGGATTTGCAAATCCCGACAAATCAAGCAAAACCGGACGACCAGCGTAGATCCGTGATCATTTCCAAAATGCGTGGCAGTGGCAAAGTCTCAGGCTCCATGCTCAAAAACGTGGCGCAGGCCTACGAAAGTGGCGGGATTGATGTATCCGTTTCGCCCGAGGAGTACTTGATCCGAATCCGTTTCATCGACACATGGGGCTTGCCGCCCAATCTGGACGATCTGAAGGCAGCAATTGAGGATATTAAACCAGCACATATGACCGTGGAGTACCGTCTGCGGTATTTAACGATTACGGAAGTTGAAAGCATGACGCTGGATGAGATTGAACAGACCCGGCAGGATAAATTTGCAGGAGGTGGGGCTTAAATGAATGAACCAAAAACACCGAATCTTGGATTGAATAAGATTGACCGTTCTTCGCCATCGACAACCTATTTTGATCTGGATAAGTATTTGGATCAGAACTGGGAGAAAGTTGATGAGGGTGTGGGGAAAGTCGAAGAAAAGGCTGAGGACACCGCGGCACAGGTGAGTAGTATTCAAGAGCGGTTGGATACGGAGAAGCGCAAGTCCGTGACGTTGGAGCCGGGATTGCAAGTTGTTCATTCTGAACGTGCCTCGGCGTTTAAGTTGGATGGGTTGAAGGGCCGAACGCTGGTGAATTTGTTGGGGCGTGATGGTGGTTTCTACAATTTAAACCACTGGTCTTATTGGTCAGCGTCACCGCCCAACGTGAACAATAACAAGGTAACGGTTATAGGTACAGGTTCAAATTTGAACCCACAAATCACCTATACTAACTTAGGACTTGCCCCCAAAGTGGGCGAGAAACTCTTTTTGCGTGCAAAAGCCATACCTAAAAATTTGTGCTCAGCAGTCCGGTTATATTTGTATAGCTCTGGAGAAAAAATTATCTTTAATGCTATGACTGCAGTGAATCCAGCAGTAGGAGAAAAACTCGATTTGTACGGGATTATTACTGTTACGCAGCAAATCGTGGACAATTGGTCATCCATTGGATTCATTTTGGTAACCGAATACTCGACGACAACAAATGCCACTAATGCAGTGACCGAATATGCCCAAGCCGCTATGTACAAGATCTCAATTGTTGATCAGTCGTTGACACCACAGCAGGTAGCTGCTAAATACCCATATGTCGAAAGCGTTCAGCCTGTACGAAATCCATATGTGATTCGCTACGGAGAGTATTTATTGCCGCCATTCTATGAATGGGAGCACACAGGACACACTTTTCTAGAAACGTCTCCATATACGGCTACTGGTGAGTTAGTATCTGGTTCTATTGGAACTGATGCGTATGCCGTGACTTACTTAAGTGTATTAGCAAATCAAGATTACACGATTAGTAACCCGGCAGCAAGTACAGGCAAAATTCGAGTGAGTGTATACGATTCATATACAAGATTACAAGGTATGTTCATTAATCCGGGAGAGACTAAAACCATTAAAACGGTCTCAAGGGCCGTAAGAATGGGTGTAAATCTTAGTGGTGTTACGCAGTATACAGAAGAGTTTGATGTGAATAAATGGACATGGTCTACGGGGAATAAAGCGAGTTTTGCATATCCAATTATGACTCTTGGTAAGGAGGTGAAACCGTTAAAAACATGTGAAGATTCTATGCTTGCACTTCAAACGGAGTTATATTCAGACCCGGTGACAGGTTTGAATGCTGACGAAGTGTTTGAAAAGAATGGCCAATATTACAAGATGACCAAGTGGCGCAAGATAATTTTGGATGAAAGTCTTCGTTACCGATCAATAGCATCATCGTCGGGTTACAAAGTAGTTGGTTGTACTCTATCAGAACCAGTAGCAGCTTTTAACAGCTTGGTTGTTACGAAGTACAATGGTAATGTGCTTACTAAAAACGGAAATATGTCTGAATCTGATAACGCCTACTTCAGAATTGCAGATTTATCAGACTTCAATGTATCTATTGCTAGTGCAGATAGTGGATGGGGAGATTCATATACGCCGACAGCAGATGAGATTAAGGCATATTTTATGGGATGGCGTATGTATAACGGCGAATCAGCGTTCTACAACGGGGCAGGCACGAAATATTGGCATAAATTGTCTGACGGAACTTCGACTCCAGGTGTGGGCACAACTACTTTACCGACTACAAAAGCACCAGATTTGACTCCATATCAACTCGTATATCAGCTTGCAGTACCAACTATCGATCCGATCACGTCAGAGGGTCAATTAACGTTTTTTGAGGGAGATAATCAGGTTGAAGTAGGTTCAGGAATGATAATTAGAGAGAGTGTTAAACCAGTATATACTTCAGATGTGCATAAATCATATAACATTAATAACTATAATTTGTCAGCTAAATTAAATAGTAGGGTAAAAAAAATACTGTCCGTTTATAAAAATGATGTCAGAGATTACTGGGATATCCTACGCTTTAATCCGGAGTCAGAAGTTTTTGGGTTAGAGTTAGCTTCCTTGCCAGCCTCTCAATATGATCCATCGGCTTATTATACTGTAACATATCAGGTTCAGGATCAATTTTCACCAATATGGATTAACGGAACGATAGGAGTAAGTGAGAAATCTATTATAGAACAATTTATAAACGATTCTTCCAATATTTCAAGGCAGCTATCTGTAGTGGAAAGTAAAAATAACGAAATGGAATTACAGAAATATGCTGATAAAAACTATCTCAGAAAATCATCAGGTATTAGTGAAAATCAAGACTTAAATGGCTTTGTAGCTGAAGGAGAATATTATTGCCAATTTAATACGACAGCGGAAACTCTAAAAAATTGTCCTGTTGGAGTAGCTTTCAGTCTTAAGGTGAGTAAAAATGGAACGCAAAATAAAGAGTCCATCCTAGGAGTAACACAAACTTTAATAACATTTCTTCCAGTAGGATTTACGACATGGCAGCGAAATCTTTATGACATATGGGGCGTATGGGTACAAGTTCCATCCAGAGAAGAGTTTGAAAGTTTAAAGTCCTCTGTCAGTGATGGGAAATCGGCTATCGCTGCCGCCATTACTGGCAAAGGTATAGTGGCATCAGGCAGCGATACACATTTAGAATTTGCGAGAAAGATCAATCAAATTAATGTCGGGCCGAAATATGCAACTGGAACGATTCAATCAGCGGCTACTTCAATGTATTTTATGACATATAACGGCAGCTACGCCTTTAACTATTTATCAGTATCCAATCTTGATTTCAGGCCAAACAAAATTATTATCCGCCGAACTGTACAAGCAAGTGGTGAGGATCTGAATGTTTACGATTATTACACTCGTGCTGCAGCAGAGAATTCGACAGGTTCAAACTACAACTACTATACATTTTCGAATGGTCAGGGAAGATCAGCATACATCGTGAATGTCTATGAATATTCAGGGCTTGGAATTCCATCTTCGAATGCTTTCGTAAACAGTAGTGGCTTTCGTGTTCCTGTTCTAAATTCAAATACGTCTTACACATGGGAAGCATTCAGGGTTTAGAAGTCGAAGTAAAGGACATTAGAACAAAAACTTACTAATAAAGTAAAAGATGGATTATCTGTTTATTCAGTTGCCTGATAACAGATAAATTTACTTAGTTTATCTTTTTACATGGGGAAGTGAAGAGTTTGCGAACAAATAGTTAAGGTAATTCTTCTCCTTACCAACTAAAACAAGTTAACAATTTTTTAGACCAAGGAGGTGAAAACATGGAACGATGGGATACCCTATGGAAATGGGGAATTGCACTCATGAGCAGCTCAGTAACCTACTTCTTCGGAGGCTGGTCAGGCGTACTCGGCGTATTGCTCGTATTCGTCATCCTCGACTACCTAACAGGTATCGCGGCGGCGGGGATGACTGGCAAGCTGGAGAGTAATGTGGGGATGTTCGGCATCGCTCGAAAGGTATTTATATTTGCAATGGTATCGGTGGCACATCTGGTGGACGGTGTTCTGGGAGACGGACATTTGTTCAGGGATGCGGTCGCCTTTTTTTATATCGCAAATGAGTTGTTGTCCATTATTGAAAACGGGGGCAGGCTGGGCGCACCAATTCCACCTGTGATCCGGCAGGCTATTGAGGTGCTCAAGGGCAAGGGAGGAGACGGGGGGATTTCCGGTAACTATACTCCTGATTCCAGAGAATCTTATGTACAGTCAGATCATGAGGACGCTGATCAACAGACCAGAGATGGAACGAAGTAGCTCCACCACAGCAACTAAATAGATTGAACTTAAACATTCCACACAATAACGGAGAGGACAGAAAAAAACCTGAAAAAGCGAAGCGGTCGCCTTTATCCCCGGATTTTCCCCTTTATAAAGGGAATCAAACAATCCGGGGATAACAGCGATTGGAAGGTTATTCTGTCATCGGAGTATCCGTGTGAACAAGGCTTAGTTCATTTCAAACACATCAGGGACACGCACACAAGCAACCCCTGACCACCAAGCATTAACTATATACAAACGGCAATTTGCCGCATAAAGGGTGTGAGAAACATGCAAACGAGAAGTTCGGGCAACACGCAGGGCATTGACGTCTCCCGTTATCAGGGCACGATTGACTGGGCCAAAGTGAAGGCAAGCGGTATGACATTTGTGTTCATCAAGGCCACCGAAGGGCAGACGTATACAGATCCGAATTTCCAAACCAATGTGACTGGCGCACTGGCGGCGGGCATGCTGGTAGGGACGTACCATTTTTTTCGCGCAACGACTACCGACGGTGCCAAGGCTGAAGCGGCAAATTATGCCAATACACTTAACAAAGTTGGAGGGGCCAAGGCGCTACAATTACCTCCTGTGATGGACTACGAGAACAATCCGGGTAACCTGAGCAAAGCTCAGATCAATACGGTCGCCAAGGCTTTTTTAACGGAATTGCAACGTCTCACGGGTGTGAAACCGATCATATACACGGGCAATTCATTTGCCGGCAATTTTGAACCTTCAATGAGCTCATACGATCTATGGATTGCGCGTTACAGCAACACACGTGTACCAGATGACCAGCCTGCCTGGAAATGTTGGACATTCTGGCAGTATACGGACTCGGGCAAGGTGAACGGGATCAGCGGCAACGTGGATATGAACGAGTTCCAAGGATCGGCAGCGGAATTGAGAGCAAGATATGCAACAGCAACACCAAAGCCACCCAAACCAACCAATCCCACGAATCCAGCCGAACCACCGAAAGGGGGCGAACCGATGACAGCCGAAGAGAAAGCAGCGTTTGATGCGCTCAAATCCCAGGTCGATAAACTGCAGGCGCGCCAGCAGATGGAAGTTCCAGTCTGGGCGAAAGCGGCCGTTGACGCAGCACTGGCATATGACACCAAGAATCCGTTGTTCAGCATCGATAGTGGGGCGAGTTATGATTTTTACCGTTTTATCACGGTCATGTACCGCAGAGGTTTATTCAAAAAATAAGCTGACCTAACATAAAAATATAAGTTGGACCTGGTTTTAAAAGAGGGAACACAACAAGGGACACACGACACTTTTTGTCGAATAGTGTTCCTTTTTTGTGTTTTATGTAAATGATATTGACATATATAATAAAGTTGAAGACTTATGTCCGTAAATCTCTTGTCTAATTGATGAATGTGATGTAAAGTAAGTTACATGAAATCGTTTTTCACCACTGTTTATTTACACAAACCTCCTCATCATGACAAGACTTTAACATGAAAAGTTATTGTAATGTCTCCCTGTTGTAAAATCCAACATCTCTAGATCAATCTCGCAACGTTTTGAAACAATTCAATCCAACCCAACCTGTTTGAGAAACCACTAAAATGTTTTGTTTACCAACTTTCTGTTTCAGCTACTTACCACCATTAAATTTTTGCCTATTACACTTTAGCCATGACGTTTAACTCCAAGCCAAACCCTAAGCCAAACTCCACCCCAGACATTTACTCTCAAAATCAGCCTTGTCGGCCGCCACACAGTCTGTACCATTCTACAGTTGCTTATTGACCTAAGTTCAATTATTACGCAACAACCACAGGCATTTACAACTCGTCACATCATCCGAAAAAACTTACAAAATGTGTACGGTTACATCCCGTTTTGCATTTCATATATACGCTTTTACTTATCCAGATTTACATGACAGGTATCAAAGGCATCTAAAGCCTTTCATATGATACAAAGCACCAAACCGATCGATTGTAATCATTGGAGTTTTTTCAAGCCAGTATCACACACATTATGAGACAGGGAAGGGTGTTGTACGTATGCGAATGAGAAAAAAGTGGTTATCCGGGGTCATGGCAATGGCCATGAGCACAGTGTTGATTCTGTCAGGCTGCTCCAGCAATGAGGGGGCTGGGAATTCACCTGCTCCGGCCGAAGGCAGCGAACCTCCAGCGGAAGTGACCGAGGCTCAGGATACGATGATCATGGGCCGCGGTGGGGATTCGGTGGCATTGGACCCTGCAATTGTAACAGACGGAGAGTCGCTGAAGATTGGACATCAGGTATTCGACTCATTGCTGGACTACAAAGAAGGTGGAACCGAGGTTGTTCCTGGACTGGCTGAGAGTTGGGAGATTTCGGCGGATGGACTCAAGTATGACTTCAAGCTGAAGTCCGGCGTGAAATTCCACGATGGTACCGACTTCAACGCAGACGCTGTGGTGTTCAACTTCAACCGATGGAGTGATCCGGCCAGTGAATATAAATTCGAGGGAGATTCCTTCGACTATTATGACTCTATGTTTGGTCCGGAAGACGGACGTGTGATCAAGGAAGTAAAGGCGATTGACGAGACAACGGTCGAGTTCACACTGAACCAGCCACAAGCGCCATTCCTGCAAAACATTGCGATGACGCCATTTGGCATTGCAAGTCCAACCGCGATACAGGAGAAAAAGGAAAATTTCAAGAGCGAGCCAGTAGGCACAGGCCCATTTGTATTCAAAGAGTGGAAGCGGAACGACTCCATCACCCTGGAGAAGAATCCGAATTATTGGAAAGAGGGACTGCCGAAGCTGAACAAAGTGATCGTGCGTTCGATTCCGGATAATACGGCTCGCTTCAATGCGCTGCAAAACGGAGAGATTGATATCATGGAGGATCTGAACCCGGACGATCTGTCCATCCTTGAGGGAAATAGTGAGCTGCAAAAAATCGAGCGTCCACCATTTAACGTGTCATACATTGGCTTCAACTTTAAGAAAAAACCGTTTGATAACGTGAAAGTAAGACAAGCCCTCAACCATGCGGTAAACAAACAGGGCATTATTGATGCTTTTTTTGCGGGACAAGCGCAGCCAGCGGTGAACCCGATGCCGCCAACGCTGTGGGGGTATAACGACAGTATAGAGGACTATGCTTACGATCTGGAAAAAGCAAAAGCGTTGCTTGCCGAAGCTGGCTACCCTGACGGATTGCCTGACCCGGTAACATTCTATGCTATGCCAGTATCCCGACCGTATATGCCTGATGGCAAGAAGGTGGCCGAAGCGATTCAGGCAGATTTTGAGAAAATCGGAGTGACCGTCAACATTGAATCACCAGAGTGGGCAACGTATCTGGATGATGCCAAAGCCGGGGAGAAAGACGATATTTACATGCTTGGCTGGACCGGTGATAACGGTGACCCGGATAACTTCCTGTACACGCTGCTCGATAAGGATGCAATCCCGGGTAACAACCGCAGCTTCTACGTAAACGAAGAATTGCATACGTTGCTAACGAGTGCGCAGAAAGAAACGGATCAGGACAAACGTGCGGAACTGTACAAGCAAGCGCAAGTGATTATTAAGGAAGATGCTCCATGGATTCCACTTGTGCACACCACTCCTATTTTGGCTGGTAAAGCGAACCTGAAAGATTTCGTACCGTCCCCATTGGGCACGGAATCCTATGCCAATGCCTACTTTGAATAACTTATATATGAGATGAACTTAGTTTAAATAGGAACCATTAGTTCAAAGCGCTGGCGTATACGCAATGCTTGGCAGAACCCACATCAGGATGTAACGATCTAAAGCATGCATGTCTGCCAGCGCTTTTTATACGTTAAAGGCAGGTGAATGAGGAGTGAACAGTTACATCGTCAAACGTGTACTCGTGTTACTGCCCGTGCTGCTGGGCATGACCCTGATCGTCTTTTCCATTATCCACGCCATTCCAGGTGATCCGGCCGAGACCATACTCGGGCAAAAGGCAACCGAACAATCCAAGCAAGCTCTGCGTGACCAGCTCGGACTGGACAAACCCTGGTTTCAACAATATTTTGCTTATCTGGGTGATCTGTTTAAGGGAGATCTGGGCACATCCATCCGCACTAAGGTTCCCATTGCCCAGGAAATTGTGCCCTATCTGACAGCGACCCTTGAATTAACGATGGCGAGTATGCTGTTTGCGATCATTATTGGCGTGAATGCAGGGATCGTTAGTGCGTGGAAACATAACTCGTGGTTCGATTACTGCTGCATGGTCATTGCATTGGTTGGTGTATCGATGCCGATCTTTTGGCTTGGGCTGATGGAACAATGGCTATTTGCGAACAAACTGCACTGGCTGCCATCCATCGGCAGAATGAATGCGCGTGATCCCATTGAAGCCATTACGGGCTTGTATGTTCTGGATACGATGATTGCCGGACGTTGGGATCAGCTGTGGACGGTTACGAAACATTTGCTGCTGCCAAGTATCGCGCTTGGAACAATTCCGATGGCCGTTATTGCACGGATGACGCGTTCCAGCATGCTCGAAGTAATGAGTTCGGATTATATCCGAACCGCGAAGGCTAAGGGACTCGGCCCGTTTTTCGTTGTATATGGACATGCGTTGAAAAATGCGTTTATTCCCGTGCTCACCGTCATCGGCATACAGACCGGATCTTTGCTGGGGGGAGCCGTACTGACGGAAACGATCTTTGCTTGGCCCGGTGTAGGTCGCTATATATATGAAGCAATTAGTTCGCGGGACTATCCGGTGATCCAGAGTGGCATTCTGATCGTGGCATTTTTCTTCGTAGTGATCAACCTGATTGTGGACTTGCTGTACGCCGTATTCGATCCGCGTATTAGTTATAAATAGGAAATTCATCATTTGGGTTGATGAATGGAACTTAATATAAGATCTTTAAAAAATTTCACGACACGAAGAGTGCAGAACCAATCTGTAGAAGCGAAGTGTTCGCATTTATCACCGGATTTTCACCTTTAAATAGGTGGATCAAT
>NZ_LGRP01000005.1:163894-245243 GCF_001636635.1 Paenibacillus sp. O199 | reverse complement strand
AATCTGGGGATAACAGCGATCGGAAGATGGTGCTGCAATCGTAGCGCTTGGGTGTAATAGAACTCGTTGATCTTGTATTTCATTCATATCCAAGAAGGGAGACGCCGCATGGCCAAATTATCGACCAATACCGGAGCATCCGTTGACGCCGCGTCGGCACCTGCCTCGGGTCCATGGCGGGAAGCCTGGAGAACGTTTCGGAGAAATCGGCTTGCGCTGGCAGGTTTGATCATTATCGTTTTTTTCATCCTGTTGGCCTTTGCTGCCCCGTATATTGCCCCGTATGACTACAAAGAGCAGGTGCTCGCAGATCGTCTGCAAGCCCCTTCGGCAGAGCATTGGTTTGGTACCGATGATCTCGGACGTGACGTATTTTCCAGAGTGCTGCATGGAGCGCGCATTTCATTGTGGGTTGGTTTCTTTTCTGTTATTGGCTCTATTATTGCGGGCGCATTGCTCGGTCTGATTGCTGGATATTATGGAAAATGGGCAGACATGCTCATCTCGCGTTTGTTCGATATCTTGCTTGCTTTCCCCGCTATCCTGTTGGCAATTGCCATTGTGGCGATTCTCGGTCCGTCTTTGCAAAATGCACTGCTCGCGATAGCGATCGTGAACATCCCGACCTACGGACGATTAGTGCGTTCAAGGGTACTTAGCTTGAGGCAGGAGGAATTCATTACGTCTGCGCGTACGCTCGGGGCTAGCAATATGCGAATTCTGTTCCGGCACATCTTGCCCAATAGTCTCACCCCGCTCATCGTACAAGGCACACTGGGGATTGGAACAGCAATTATTGAAGCGGCTGCGCTCGGATTCCTCGGCATGGGGGCCCAACCACCTGACCCGGAATGGGGCAAAATGCTTTCGGATTCCCGCCAGTTTCTGCAAAAAGCACCGTGGACGCTGATTTTCCCCGGACTTTCTATCATGTTCACCGTGCTCGGTTTCAACTTGCTCGGGGACGGCTTGCGCGACACCCTTGATCCAAGGATGGCCAAAAAGTAGAGGTTTGCATCTCTGGTTGCTTTCTAGTTTCAACTCTAGTTGAATCTCTAACTAAGTCTACAATTCTGTTCCAATTCTAAAGAACCTAGAAAGCCTTATTCTGCGATTTCTTGCCAATGCTGCCTGTACTCATTACAATTTGTATCCAAGCCGGTTCGAACTGTGGTTCGAGGCGGCTTTTGTGTTGCATGATGTATTGCGCTAAAATGGTTAAAGATGTGCAAATTTGAAGTGTTATTCGATGATTTTGTTAAAATAACCGCCTTCGTATTGACACCCAATTTTCCCATATGTTATATAAAAGGAAAGGGTTTAGCACTCCAATCATCAGAGTGCTAATAAATGATATTTTTTACTACACGACTACATATGGAATGATTGTGTTTTTGAATATGGATTAGTTAACCTTGAATAGGACATGCGAAGCTAAGGGGACACAATAAACCTGAAGAAGCGGCTCTCCACGTTTAATAACAGATTCACTTCATTGATGATCTCAATCCTAAAAATCAGTTCCTGATTAGATGCAAAAGTAGTGGAGGGGACGAAATCGATTTGGAGGAAGCGAAGCGTTCGCCTTTATCACTGAATTTCTCCCTTTTCAAAAATGGAATCAAAGGAATTCGGGGATAACAGCGATCCGAAAAACGATTCGTAACCGGAACGGCTACATGCAGAACGTCATGCACTTATTTTTACAATGAGTCATTTATAGTCAACACAATTTCTGTGGACCAGAGCGATCAAAGGTTTTGGAGTCTACTAATCGCCCTAGGATTATTCGGTTACTTTCCATATTCAACCTAACCCAATCATTCTATCCCCAATTTGAAAGGAGACACCCATTCATGGCTAAAAAAGAATTCCAGGCTGAATCCAAACGCTTGCTAGATATGATGATCAACTCCATTTACACCCAAAGAGAAATCTTTTTGAGAGAACTGATCTCCAACTCCAGTGACGCCATTGACAAAATATATTACAAAGCACTGACGGACGACACACTCGTCTTCAACAAAGAGGACTACTATATCAAGCTCACTATCGACAAAGAGAACCGTACGCTCACACTGACCGATACAGGAATCGGGATGACGCAGGAAGAGTTGGAGAACAATCTGGGCGTTATCGCGAAGAGCGGCTCGCTGGCGTTCAAGAAAGAGAATGAAGCCAAAGACGGCCACAACATCATCGGACAATTCGGGGTTGGTTTCTACTCCGCGTTTATGGTGGCGGACAAGCTGACGGTAACCAGTAAAACGCTGGGCAGCGACGAAGCATGGAAATGGGAATCCGAAGGTGCGGACGGATACACGATCTCACCAGCCGAGAAAGATTCTGTGGGTACGGAAATTGTCCTGACGATCAAACAAAATACCGAAGAAGATTCGTATGACGAATTTTTGGAAGAGTACCGCCTGAGATCCATCATCAAGAAATACTCCGACTTCATTCGTTACCCAATCAAGATGGATGTGACAGGTCAGCGTGCAAAAGAGGGTACAGAGAACGAGTTCGAAGAGTACAAAGAAGAGCAAACCGTGAACAGCATGGTGCCGATCTGGCGTAAAAATAAAAGCGAACTGACCGAAGAAGACTACAACAACTTCTATATGGAAAAACGCTACGGTTTTGACAAACCGCTAAAACATCTGCACATCAGCGCTGATGGCGCAGTGGTATATAATGCGATCCTGTTTATCCCGGAGAACACACCGTTTGATTATTATACAAAAGAGTATGAAAAAGGGCTTGAACTGTACTCTAACGGTGTATTGATCATGGATAAATGCGGTGATTTGCTGCCAGATTACTTCGGATTTGTAAAAGGTATGGTTGATTCCGAGGATCTGTCTCTGAACATCTCCCGTGAAATGCTGCAACATGACCGTCAACTCAGCCTGATTGCGAAGAACATCAAGAACAAGATCAAGAGCCAACTGCAAAGCTTGCTCAAGGACGAGCGTGAGAATTACGAGAAATTCTATCAAGCGTTTGGCCGTCAGCTGAAGTATGGCGTATACAGCGACTATGGCGTGAACAAGGATACCCTGCAGGATCTGCTTTTGTTCTCTTCTTCCAAAGAGAAGAAATTGGTTAGTCTGGACGAGTACGTTTCCAGAATGCCTGAAGATCAGAAGTACATCTACTACGCATCGGGTGAATCCATTGAACGGATTGAGAAGCTGCCACAGATCGAGGGTGTACTCGACAAAGGTTATGAAGTATTGTACTTCACCGACGACATTGATGAGTTTGCAATCAAGATGATCACGAATTATAAAGAGAAAGAATTCAAATCCATCTCCAGCGGTGACCTGGGCATCGAGGACAGTGCAGACAAAGAAGAGACGGACGCACAGGACAACGACAACAAAGAGTTGTTCGAAGCGATGCAAGCGCAGCTTGGCGGCAAAGTAAAAGCTGTTAAAGCTTCCAAACGCCTGAGAAGCCACCCAGTATGTTTGTCCACTGAAGGTGAGCTGACGATTGAGATGGAGAAAATCCTGAAAGCCATGCCGAACAGCGAAAATGTACAGGCAGATAAAGTGCTGGAGATCAACGTAAATCACGATGTCTTCAAATCCCTCAAAGACGCATTCGCACAGGATAAAGAAAAACTAAGCCTTTACACAAGCTTGCTGTATCATCAAGCATTGCTGATCGAAGGACTACCAATTCAAGACCCGGTAGAGTTCACCAACGATATCTGCAAGGTTATGGTGTAAACTACCTTCTTCACCCGACAGGGCATTTGCCCTGTCGGTTTTTTATTTTTATCTCCTTACCCATACCGGGGAGGGGACGGGGGAGACAGACTATCATTGAAGTAATGAATGAACAATTTAATGGTATTCTTTAGCCTCTCAAAGTCTTGTTTGAAGTCCCCCTTTATAGGGGATGTAATGTCATTTTAGATTGGGTGTGAATCAAACAGCGAAAGTAGTGAAGGGGACGGAATCGATTCTGAAGAAGCGAAGCGTTCGCCTTTATTCCCGAATTTCTCCCTTTCTAAAGGGAATCAAGGAAATTTGGGAATAACAGCGATCAAAAGAACGATCCGTAACCGGAACGGCCGCCGATGCACATTAAGCAATAATATTTCATGTGTTTGAACTGTCTGAATATGAACTTTCATAGTGGAACTGTCGTACCTCATTTTACAATTCGTAATAATAACAAAATGAAGCTATGTAGGTAAGTCATTTGTTATAAATAATGGTTCCTCCAGATGTAATTTTCAAAAAAATGAATGGAACTAATTTTTACTGAAAAATTACTTTGGCATTGATACAAACCGTTGGCCGTGATACAATTTGTATCAAAAGCGATGTTGAGAGGTGAAAGTATATTAAAGCATTATTCGCACCTAAACCTTTTGATAATTATTTTAAAATTTGGGCCGTTGTTTTACCTATAAATTCTTGGGTTTTAATGCCTTCAAATCCAGGAACCACGCCTGGGTTACTTTTATCCTTGTTATCAGTTGTTTTTGTGCTTTTATTTGCTATTAGTCTAAAATTCAAAAACAATATGGAAGTTAAACAGGTAACAAATTATTTTTATAGAGATATAATTATTTTCGTTTACGTGTTAACGCTATTTAACGGTTTAGCACAATTAACTGTCTTATTCAAAATGAATGAAGGATATGACTACAACTTTGTGCACAATGTTATA
Organism: Paenibacillus sp. O199; assembly: GCF_001636635.1. NCBI lineage: Bacteria > Bacillati > Bacillota > Bacilli > Caryophanales > Paenibacillaceae > Paenibacillus > Paenibacillus sp. O199. Next base: position 240,554 of record NZ_LGRP01000005.1, on the reverse strand, counting down.
TTAGTTAACGAAAATGGGCATGTATTTTTAAGAACTAGCCTATTTACTCAATCCATATATCTTATTGCTGCTTCAATAATTTGCTTTTACACTAAGTATTTTTACAAGAAAGAGTGGAATAAGTACATATTCATAGGTACTTCTATATTTCTTATTTATGGGTTTTACGAATGGATTTATTATTTAGTATTTGGAACAACTGGAGACTTTTTAAGTAACAGAGTATTTGCTTTAGATATTAACGGTGATCCTAGATTGGGGAGCATGAGTCAGAGAACTGATGCTTTTGGAATAAACACACTCAGAATGAAGAGTTTAACAGGAGAGCCAAGCGCTTTCGCGCTAACTGTATTACCTCTCTGGGTATTCGCAATACATTTACGCAAACCTTTATTCCATATCCCCATGCTAATAGCATTAATTTTATCTACCTCATCAACCGCATTTTTAGGAATACTGATTTATTTCATCTATAGAGTTTTGTGTTATCATTTAAAAGATAGGTATTGTCAAATACTAATATATTTTTCCACAATTTTAGTTATCCTAAATTATAAAAGGGTTGCATCTGTTCTTGAATTCTTACTATTTAATAAGATTGATTCCCACTCTGGAAATCAAAGATCCTCTTCTATGTTCACACATCTAGAATATTTTTCTCATATGCCATTTTTCAATAAGTTGTTCGGGCTTGGATTTGGATATGTTCGCTCAACCGATTTTTTCTCAACATTATTGGTTAATAGCGGTATCTTTGGATTTATTTTCTTTAGTGTATTTTTCTTATATCCAATGTTCAAATTAAAGAGAAACTATTTTAATGATGGTCTTAAAATTTCTTTGCTAATAATTTATGTATCCTTAATGATATCCGTCCCGGAATTTTCCTACTTGACTACATGGTTATTTTTGGGGATAAGTTACAATCAGCTAGCTAGAGAAAAAAAATCAACCATTCTTCATAATTTGAATCCCGCAAAATTTCAATCATCAAAAGTAATGTGAGTATGTAGGGACTTAGAATTAAATGTTCGGTAAAGTAGATTTCTCATTCTTTGAGGGATACTTTACCGAACTTTTTTTTAGAGAATTTAATCAATGGAATACGTTGTACTTATTAACTCAACTTTCGCACCTAGAATGTTAACTTAAACCCTTAAAGGCGTAAGTAAGAATTCAATACAGTTACTCCTATTGACAAAAAAACACCTCGCTTCTTTGATTCATGGAAGTATTGAGCAACCATGAAAAGAAAGGTGTATAAACCTATGTTACAACAACATTCCTTGTCCAAACAACCTCGTTTTTCTAAACTTTTTTCTACGCTTCACATCGTGAAAGCCCTCAGGCATGCAGCTATTTCCAAATCGTTTGCCCTTTCGATTTTAGCGATTTTTAGAGCTGAGAAAATTTGAGTAAATTGTGATTTCATTTTATATCATTATCATTTAGGTGCACGGGTGATAGTCTGGCAGGGTATAATAAGAGAAGACGACTGTGCATCACAAGTTGATGTGAGAAGAGATGACAATCGCAGACAGGTTTTGCTTTTCGAAACTGCAGAATATGTGTATAATCACTCAAAATAGAGACAGTCGGCTAGGAGTGATCAACATGCAATGGAACGATCTGAGAGAACATAGACAATACCCTGAACTAACGAAACTGGACGGGGCTCGTGCAGCCTATGAGCGCGACTATTCCAGACTGATACATTCACCGACTTTTCGTCGGCTGCAAGGCAAATCGCAGGTGTTTGGCGCAGGAACGGGCGATTATTATCGCACACGATTGACCCACTCCCTGGAGGTGGCGCAGATTGCGCGAGAAGCAGCAAGAAGCTTGCTGCGTCGCTACCCGGAGGTGGAGTTGAACCAGGCGGACAGCCCTGGACTGATTATTGATTCGGAAGTGGTGGAGTGTGCCGCGATTGCGCATGACTTCGGTCACCCGCCTTTTGGGCATAAAGGGGAAGAAGTGCTGGATGGCATCCTCGATGATCTCATCAACACAGAGGTCAAGAAAATCATGAAGAAAAATCGCGGGGCCAAATCACCTCAACCGGAATCGGAAATTCGTGCAGAGCTCAAGCGGAAGTATGAGCACTTTGAAGGTAATGCGCATAACTTCCGTCTCATTATGTATTTGGAAAAACGGGAAGATATCGATGGGTTAAACCTGTCGGATGCGGTGCTGCTGGGCATCAATAAGTACCCGTATCCTGGTACGGAGAGCAAGAAAGGCATGTATCATCATGAATGGCAGTATATCCGCGAAATTCGCGATCGTTGGAACATTCCTGCTGGCAAAAAGACACTTGAAGCGCAGCTGATGGACCTCTGCGACGATATTGCGTATTCCGCACATGATCTGGAAGATGGCATTAAGGCAGGTAAAATCGAAGTACACGAGCATTTCCTGCAAGATCCACATATCAATCGATTGATTGTGGATAAGATTACCACACTGGAGGATCTGTTCTGGAACGGATGGACAAGGGAAGCGATTGGGAAAAAAGTCGAAGAAGTCCTCGCTTCGTTCCTGCGCATCTGGAATGAAAAGATGCCTTTCTGCGAGCATGATTACTCACGTACCCGCCGTGAGGTCAAGGCCTACTGGGTCAGCCTTTTTGTTGCTAGCCTGGGGGTTATTGATAACGGAGACTGGAAAAAGGTGACGTTTGTCCGTGAAGGAGCCGAGGATCTCGATATGCTGCGCACGGTGAGTGTGCTTAAGAGCTTTGCCTGGGTGACCATGATTCGTGACCTTCGTGTGCAGAGGTTGCAAAAGCGCAGTGAATGGATGATCAAGCGTCTGTGGGATGCTTTCCTTGACCCGGAAACGTCTAAATCCATTATTCCATCCGATTGGCTGCAACGCTATGAGAAGGATCAGGCGAAGGCGAATCCGATCTGGACTTGGGAGCATATGGTGATTGATTATATTGCCGGGATGACGGATGCTTTTGCCGAGAAAATCTACAATGAACTTTATGGTCTCAAGGTCGGTTCCATCTATGATCTGGATTAGAGATAAGCGAGACGAAGGGAGATGAGACGCTTGGGTGCGAACATCAGTGGAAAATACAATCTGGGCGTACTTGACCTTGTTCCAAGGTTGAACGGCGCCACAGCAGAACAGGCGCTGCAACAATCCGTTAGACTTGCGCAGCATGCTGAAGCATGGGGCTATTCAAGGTACTGGACATCGGAGCACCATGACATGGACGAACTTGCATCAGCATCACCGGAAGTGCTGCTTGCCCATATTGGCGCGCGAACGAACACGATCCAGCTTGGCTCCGGTGCCGTACTGTTACCTCACTATAGCCCGCTTAAGGTAGCGGAGTCGTTTCGACTATTGGCGGCGCTATACCCGGGGCGCATTGAGTTAGGCTTGGGACGTGCTCCTGGGGGAGGTCCCCATGCAACGATGGCCTTGAGTGGCAATTACTTGCAACATGTGTCCAAGTTGCCTGAGTCGCTCGCTGCACTGACCGAACTGCTGGAAGATCGTTACACTTATGAGGAACATCCGGTGACGGCCCGTCCGATTCCGGAGCTTCCATTATCCTTATGGATGTTGGGTACCAACGTGAAGAGTGCTGAGTTTGCCGCTCGCTTCGGTATGGGGTATGTATTCGGACAATTCATGAGTGATGCGGATGGTACGGAGGCTGTGCGGCGTTATCGGGAGGGCTTTATCCCCAGCGCCAATAGGAAAGAGCCGGAGGTTATGGTTGCTGTAAGTGTGCTGTGTGCGGAGACGCAGGAAGAAGCGTTGTCCTGTAGCCGCGAAATGGCGGAGAAACGCAGAGCTGTTGGGAAAGAGATTCCAACGCAATCTGACAACATCAACACAAGTACCAGCGCCAACGCCGATACCGATGCCAATGAGAATGAAGTACATCGACATTACGCCGGTACACCTGAACAGGTCTGGAATCAGTTGCAGCAGGTGTGCCAAAGGCTAAATACGGATCGGCTGCTTGTGGTGACAACTGGACCAGATTACGAGCGAAGGTTGGCCTCATACAAGCTACTGGCGAACGCATAAGAGGGCGACTGTTAGCCGTTATGATACAAAGAATGGCTGGTTTCATACCCGCCATCTGCATGGAGTCAAATCGTAAGAGCTGCAGATCGGATATTTGCCGTATGCTGCAGCTCTTTTTTGCTTCATTTTAGTCTTAATTTTACATCATTCGATTCCGTTCAACAGATGATGTGAAATAATCACAAGATTTTACAAAATAAAGCATGACTAAAACAAAAGAATGTTATAATACTTTACGTCTCTTTTCCTATAGATATAATATAGAAAAGAGTGTTTTGCAAGATGCCAAAAGAAGGGTAAAACAACGACAAAAGCACCTAAAATACGGAAGTGGCCGAAGATGGGCACAAGGGGGAAATCACATGTTCAGCAGATTCAGGATCAAGAGTATCGGTCTGCGTATCAGCATCGCGTTCTATCTATTAATCCTCTGTTTAATTCTTCTTAGTGTCACGATTGTTACACAAATGAACTCGATGGAAAAAAACACGAATATGATCACCAATAACTGGATGCCCTCCATCCAGCAGATTAACCGATTGAATTATACAACAGAACATATTCTGTCATTGAGCTATCGTCACTTTGATGCACAGGCAGGGGCCAAAGCGGACCTTGCTGAAGAGCGCACCAAATACATTCGCGAAACGGCTCAGGCTATTAAAATATATGATCAACAGCAAAAGACGGCTGAAGAAAAAGAACATTGGGAAGCATTAAAGACCAAGTGGGAAGCTTACCTCAAAATCAACACGCAATCCATCAAGCTGAGTGATGAAGGTCAGGAACAACTGGCTAAGGAAGTATCTGAAAAAGGGGCTGCCTCCTTCGATGCCATGCAAGTCCATCTGGACTATCTGGTGGATTACAATCAGGAGCAGTCCGATCTCTCTGCGGCTCAGACGATCAGATCCGTCCAAGATGGACGAATCATTATCGTCATTGGTGTTCTCGTGATGATTATCATTACAGCAATTGCGATCCCTATTATCCGTTCACAAGTCGTTAAACCACTGCTTCGGGTGATCAGTGCCGTGAAACTGATTGCGGAAGGTCAATTGAATGTCCAGGACATACATACCAAACATGAAGACGAAGTTGGTGTACTTGCCAAAGCCGTGAATGACATGAAAGGTAATCTGACCTCGATGGTATTGAATGTCAGACGAATCGCTGAAGCCGTCAATCGTCAAAGCAGCGAACTGGCCATTTCCTCTGAAGAGGTTAAGATCGGCAGTCGCCAAATTGCCATAACGATGGAAGAGTCGGCAAAAGCGGCGGAGAGTCAGGCGGAAACGGCTGTTGAATCCGCCCGTACCGTCGAGGGGCTGAACGCAAATATTCAGCAACATTCGGAACAGGGGAATCAGCTTCGTCTGATGTCAGAACTGATTCTGAAACAAGGACAGACAGGTCGCGAGTCCATGGAGCAATCCGTGAACCAAATGCTACAGATTGCTGGCGCAGTTTCCTCTTCCATGAACAAGATGGAACAGCTGGACCGCAAAAACGAAGATATATCGCAGTTGGTTCAAGTTATTCATGACATTGCGCGCCAGACCAACCTGCTCGCATTGAATGCTTCCATTGAAGCTGCCCGTGCAGGAGAGAGTGGACGCGGATTTGCAGTTGTTGCAGCAGAAGTGCGGAAGTTGTCCGAAGCCGTTCGGACTTCTGTAGAAGAGATTACCGTCATCACCGAGGATATCCAGAAGGATTCTCAGGGTGTTGTTGAGGAATTGCGAACAGGTGTACTGGAAACAGAACGAGGGCAGCAGCAAGTACGTAATTCCGGCAATCTGTTCCGTACCATTAATGAGTCGGTAGAGGGTATGGTTCAAGTCATTGGTACAATGACGGATGGTCTGGAAGGTATGCAGGAAGCGAGCGGACGCATGAATGATTTCAGTCAACAAATCTCGGCAGTGTCAGAGGAATCCGCGGCAAGTGTTGAGGAAGTGTCAGCGTCAGCCGAAGAACAGGTGAGTTCAATGGAAACGATTAGCGGCAATATTCAAACCCTAAAAGATCTGTCCGAGGATCTGCTTTCTTCCATTGAAAAATTAAAAATATAAAACTTCTTCTTATAATAGAAGAAACATGAAGGACGGCTACCATATTGAGCTCTACAAACAGCAAAGATTCAGTTGTCGGAAGTTACGTATATACCTTCGCTTGCCATGAGAATGAACGTGCCCTATGTGAATTGGAATTGGAAACGATGCTCGTTCCTGGGACAGATATTGGTTCAGGAGATCACGCCTATGTTTGCTCCCATATTTGCATTCCACCAGGTAGAAGTCCGTTTGTCCGGGGCAGACTGGATGTGATGGCCGAAGCGGATACAGTGGCAGGTCTGAAACCTGTCGCTTCACAAATCGAACTGTCTTCTGGTGAAACGTTCAAGGTTGTCTGCTTGAAAGAGGGCGATGACATGCCGGATTATGCGCATTCCCGTCTGCTGGAAAAAGAGCTGGGCATGTGCATTCAAGGCAAAGCTATGATGAAACAGCCTGACGTGACTTTTGGACTAATGCTATTGAATGGAAAATGGCTCTTCGGTCAATGGACAGAAGCCGATCGCTCGTGGCAAACCCATCATCAGAAGCCGCAAAATTACTCCACAGGCCTTGGTGTTACGTTAGCCAGAGCGTTAGTCAATATTGCTATTCCGCAAGTGGAGGGGCATCAGTTGCTCGATCCATGCTGCGGAATGGGAACCGTTGTAATTGAGGCATTGTCGATGGGAATTGAGGCCAAAGGAAATGATTTGAACCCTTTGGCAGTACAGGGTGCTCGCATTAATCTTCCTCATTATGGGTATGATTCAGCCAGAATTACCCTCGGGGATATGAATGATCTGGAAGGTTTCTACGAAGCAGTTATTCTGGACATGCCATATAATCTCTGTTCTGTTCTTCCGGATGAGGAACAACTTGCCATGTTGACCAGTTTGAAGAGACTTGCAGGACGGGCAGTGATCGTTTCCACCGAATGGGTGGAGGGGCACATTCTGGATGCCGGATGGAACATCGACCAGTATCGAACGGTGAGCAAAGGTACGTTTATACGTCACATTTGGCTATGCACTTAGAACGACTGCGCTGAAAATAACAGAAAAAACCTCCATACCGGAAAAAATCCATTTTCCGGTATGGAGGTTTTTGATTTTCGTAGGGAAACTACCTTACATGAATTTGTACAATTTCACATAAGAAAAATAAGCATTTTTAGTATTTGTGACTATAATTCACCAGATTGAGAGGAAGGGTTTTTCCGGCGATATATGCTTCCAAATTTTGAATAAAAATATCAAGTGCCCGCTCGGTGTATTGCTCTGTACTGCCTGCAATATGTGGAGTAATCAAAACGTTATCCTTACCCCATAGTGGATGGTCGGCAGGGAGCGGCTCCTCCTCGAATACGTCAAGTGCAGCAAAGGCTAACTGTCCACTGTCCAGTGCACCCAGCAGAGCTTCCGTATTCACGCTTGGGCCACGTCCCACGTTGACGAAACAGGAACCGGATTTGAAATGCTCAAATGCAGACTGATTATAGATATGATGCGTTTCATCTGTGAGTGGCAAAATATTGATAACGTAATCGCCTTGCCCTAGTGCTTCGTGTAAGCCGGACATATTGTACATTTGGTCTACATTTGGAACGTCTTTTCCGGAGCGCCGAACCCCAATGACGTTCATGCCCAGTGCTTTGAGAATGCGCGCAGTTTCTGATCCAATCTCTCCCACACCGACGATAACCGCTGTTTTGCCATGCAGTTCAGGAAGTGGTTTGCCTGGGGATTTCCACTCTGCCTGCTGCTGGTGCAGCATTGCTTGTCTGAGCCAGCGGCTGTGGGACAACATCATGCCCAGAATAATTTCGGTAATGGGAATGGCGTGTACGCCATTAGCACTGGTTACCAATATACTTTTTTGTTCCAAATCTGAGAAAGGAAGGTTGTCCACACCTGCGGACCAGACCTGAACCCATTTCAATGGGCTGTTTTCTTCAAGTGCATGTTCAGTTACCAGAGGAGACCAGCCTAAGATAATTTCGGCTTCTTTTAACTCCGATGTGTCAATCTCTTTGGCTTTGCCTACCGTAAGTGTATAACCTGGTGCTGCATCCAGAATACGTTGTTGCTGCTTTGTCGACAAGGATGGAAAACATACAATTTTACCCATAGTTAGTGGCCTCCTGAATTGAAATAAGTTGTGGTATTAGTGTAGCAGAAAAGAAGGTGATGTGCGTAAAAGGCAGGAATACAGCCTCTTGTGCAAATCCCAAAAATTGTGTCACTCTATACTTAACCAGCTTGAAACCATAGAGACGACTGTGAAATAATAAAACGAACTTTAGATGAGGTGTATACTATGAATAACTATTTACATTCACATACGGATCTTCCATCCCGACGGGAACGATTATTTATTGCACTCCGGGTGCCTGCACATATTCAGAATTCACTTCGGATGTCTGCGGAACAGGTGCAAGGAAAGCTAGATTTTCGCAAATGGACGGACTACCGGGATTATCATATTACATTGCAATTTCTGGGAGATATCCTTGTTAGTGACATTGGACAACTTCGGAAAGCGCTGCGTTCGGTAACGGCCGGGTTCCAGCCTTTTGAACTGCAATTATCTGGTTGGGGAACGTTCGGTTTGGAAGAGGCGCCAAAGGTGCTGTGGAAAGGTGTTGAAGGAGAAACGGATCAACTTCATCTTCTGCAAAAACGGATCGTCGACGCAACTTCCTCCCTTGGATTCGAGGCCGAATTAAGACCTTATTCTCCTCATATTACGATTGCGCGTAAATTTCTGGGTCAGGACCCAGGAAATGAAGATAAAGGGATATTTAAAGTGCTTCCAGGACAATTTTTAGGTGTTAATTCTTGGATGGTGCAAGATTTTGTGCTTTATGTGACACAGCCAGGTCAGGCGCCGATGTATGGGGTTGTGGATACGTTTTCTTTTTCCTGAAACTCATTGATATGACATAAAATCACATTGACATTACGTTATTCCCTATGTAATATTAGCCATCGTTATTCAAATTCTTTTTTTGTGGTTACTTAGATTAGGGAATTGTTTCGACAGGAGGAATCTTCGAATGGATATTATAAGCAAGAATCGTTGGGTGGCACCGATGTTATCTGTGCTGCTTGTATGTATAGTGGGGGCTAACGTCGTTCAGGCGACTGGTAAGTGGAATGAGGCAAGTGATAGCAAACAGATGACCGAACTTGCGGCATCTGCAGAAAATAGCGAAAATTCTTTTAGCGGAGACAGGCGAATGATGGAAGACGGGACAAGTCTATCTACTGATGCGTCTATTCAGACTGATAACTGGACCAATTCGCTCCCGGCCAAGAACTGGCTGACGGCTGCCCAAGAAGAGCAGGAACAGAAAGAAGCCAAGGCTAAACATGCGGCCCGAGCTGCAGCTGCGGCCAAAGCGAAGAAAGAAGCTGCTCTGAAATTGGCCAAGATTGAGCATGCCAAAGCGTTAGCTGCAATTACGACTCCCCCCCAAAAACTTTACTTTACACGGACCAAACTCCTGAACCAGGAAGACTCGAAACTTGCAACCTGGTCATACAGTGTGTCCGATAAAGAGCTGCTTCTGCTGCAAAAAATCGTCATGGCAGAGGCGGAAGGTGAACCGTACGAAGGCAAAGTGGCAGTTGCCAATGTTGTCTTAAACCGGCTGCGGTCAGCCAATTTTCCTGATACCATTTACAAAGTAATCTACCAGAAATCTCAATTCAGTCCTGTAGCGAACGGGCGCTTGAAACGTGTTACTCCTAATGAGGACAGTATCAAGGCAGTTAATGCAGCGTTGAATGGGAAAAAGGAAGTCGCCGATGATACGTATTATTTCTTGTCATTGACGCTTGCGGATGATCTGACAGTGGCTCGCTCCCAGAAAAAAGTAAAAACGATCGGGCATCATACTTTTTACAAGTAATTGACCTGTAAATTCTGCAAACAGGCAGGGTAGTTAACTATGTATTTGCTACATAGACCTTGAAAAGCCCTGTAATGCAGTTTTATTTCGTCGTTTTTAATTTCATTGGTGATGAGAGTTTGTTATTTAAATTACCCTTTTTTGCAGCAAATCATACGTATATATGAATGAAATAAAAGAAGGTTCCCTTCCGGATCATTGGAGGGGAACCTTCTTTATGCATGTCCTTAAGAGATAAAACATCCTCGTAGAACGACTATAAGGGGTCATAGAGCTGCTAGAATGGGATTCGGGTACCTGACAGCGAAGTTGCCCCAAATCCGGCTGTGAGGCGTTCCTTAGGTGCGGATGTGACTTCCGCTGTAGCCGGGAACAATAAATCATGGACAGCCTGGGCACAACACGTTGGATCGTAGGTGTTTCTGCTCCCTGGTTTGTGGACTGATTTCAGCTGGCTTTCAGCTTCACGTGGTGCATAGATCTGCTCACACAAATGCCTGAAGCGATCGGCGATAACGTCAGCAGAGTGAATGACTTGGCCGTATCCGGCTTGTACAAAATATTCACAGTTCTCTTCTTCCTGTCCCGGCAATGGAGGTACGAATAACATCGGCAGGCCTTTAGCCAATGCTTCTGTACAAGTCATGCCACCTGGTTTCGTAATGAGAACATCGGATACGTCCATCAGTTTACTGACCTCACGGGTATACCCAAGAATGCGTATATTCGGATGTTGGAAGCAGGACATTTCCTTCAGCTTGGCAATCATTTTCTCATTGCTTCCCAGACAGAACAGCAGCTGTACACGATCCGCCCATGATGTGAGGGCCTTCATATGCTCTTCATCAAAGGAAAGACCCCATCCGCCACCCATTAGCAGAGCAGTGGGCATGTTCTGAAGCCCCATTTCCTGTCGGAGGCTTACCTTGTCTCCTGCTTCCCAGAAGTCAGGATGAACAGGAATACCGGTGATTTGGATGCGAGAGGGTTCAACCCCCCTGATCTCAAGCAGAGCCTTTACCTGAGGTGTGGATACCAAATATTTGTTGACCTCGGGATTAATCCACGTTGCATGTACGTCGTAGTCTGTGACCAGCGTATATAGTGGAATATTAAGTCCCTGACGTTTCAGCCGTGAGATGACCGCATTCGGAAATGGATGGGTACAGATTACGGCATCGGGTTTCAATTGGGATACGACTTGAGCCGTCTGTGTATAGAAAATCCGGTGCAAGGCCAGTTTCGTAAATCCGTTTAGTGATTTGTTATATTGTGTCCGATACAGCAGACTGACCAGCTTGGGCTGAACGGTTAGTGTCTTGCGGTATGCGGACAGAATAAGCGGAGCCATGGTTGGATTTAAAAATTTGCCGAGCTCAATGACCCGACTATGCACATGTGGACTGACTTTCTTAATGCCGCTTGCGAGCGCATGGGCGGCCTGGGTGTGACCGGTGCCGAAACCTTCGGATAACAAGAGCACTCTTGGTTTTCGCATGAGTTCACCTTTATTCATCAATTTAAATTTAACATTCACAGTTAAACCGCACGTTGCATTACTACATGAATATACAGCGAAGCGGAAAATCATGTTCATTCGTTACATATTTACACTATAGTTTATGTTCTGATACATCAAAACTTCGTCTTTATCCGTGTTATTGGAGTCATCATACACTATAGACGACGATAGAAGCAGTTTCCACTGCATTTCGGTTAAAAAAAATTAACACAATTTTTTAATGTTAGGGTTGCAATCTGATGATGAGAGTGGTAATCTTGGTTTTGACCGAATGACCGAATTGTATTTTTGGTCATTTAAAGAGGACGATCAACGAAAACGAGGAGGGATATGATGGCTCCGATTGACAGGAGACAGCAGGTCATTCATGCAGCTGCGCAGTCTTTTGCCATGTTTGGATACAAGGCAACCACGATGGATCAGGTAGCGAAGATTGCGAATGTTGGCAAGGGAACGATCTACACGTTCTTTACGAATAAGGAACAATTGTTTGATCAGATTTTGGTGGAAGTAATCCAGGAAATGAAAAACATTGCTCATCGTGAAGTTCATCAGGAAAGTGCTTTTTTTGATAATCTGTTTCGTGTACTTGATTCATTGCTGGAGTTTCGCCGTGATCACGATTTGCTGGTTAAATTGTCCCAGGAGCTTAAGGATTTTGGAACTCTTCAGGCCAAGGAAGGTTTGGAGAAAGTGGAGAAAGTCATCTCCGATTTTCTGGCTCGGGAGCTTGAGAAGGCAAGAGACAACGGAGAGATTCGTGAGTGTGATCCACAGGTAGTAGCTTTTATGATGATTCGTTTGTACATTGCCCTCACCTCAGATTGGAGCAAGCAACACGAACCGCTGAGCAAAGAGGAAATCAAGAATTACTTTCGCCTTTTCTTAATGGAAGGAATTGCTGCTGCAACGTAACCCGAATTTATTCTACTATAATATGGGTTAGTCATACGATTACAGGCAGTGAGGCTTGTCGAGAGACAGGTTTGTTTTTTTGCTCTAAAGTGACCGTTTGAGGAAAGTGGTCACTTCGTGTTTCGGTAAATTTTCCGGAACGCATCAAAATTAATTTCATTATGGTTATTCTGCTTGGAAAGCAGAGAGAACAAGGGGAGAAAATGACATGAAATCTTTATCCGTGTTTTTCAAGGATGTGGGATCGGCCGTGAGAAACCCGAAGGTGTTGATCCCCGTTATTGCAATTTTGTTTATACCGATTCTATATAGTGGTATCTATTTGGCTGCCTACTGGGACCCATATGGTCATGTCGATGAAATGCCGGTTGCGGTTGTTAACCTTGATAAAGGTGCAGAGCTGGAAGGCAAATCATTGCATGTCGGTAGTGACCTCGTTGATGAGCTGAAGAAGAATGCAGATTTTAAATGGGATTTTGTCAGTGCCAGCCAAGCTAAAGAAGGCATGGAAAACGACAAGTATTATATGCAAATTACGATCCCGGAAAACTTTTCTTCCCAGGCAACGACGTTGCTTGATGACAAGCCAGAGCCGGCTGATCTAATCTACGAACCGAATGGTAATTACAGCTTCGTGGGTGCGCAGATTGGCAAGACGGCTATCAAGGATCTGAAAGCTAAGGTTTCGGCCAAAGTAACGGAATCCTATGCGGAGACCCTGCTCGACAAGTTTTCCGAAGTATCGGACGGATTGGCTGAAGCTGGCGATGGCGCAGGAGACTTGAATACGGGCGCAGGCAAGCTGGATGATGGAGCTGTGAAGCTCAAGGATAATCTGGCGAAGTTGGCATCCGGTACATTGGAACTTCAGGATGGCTTGTCTCCATTAAGTGATGGTGTCAATGCACTGCACACGGGTGCAACCAAACTTGAAAGTGGAACATCGAATCTGGTATCCGGTTTGCAGCAGCTTCAAGCAGCCGCAACAAGCCAGCTTCAGAGCGGAGCAGACCAACTGAAGGACGGCAGTGCCAAGCTGGAAACTGGACTGAAGTCTTCCGTAGACGGAGCAGGCAAGCTCCAAGCAGGTCTGCAATCGTCTGAGCAGGGCAGTGCGAAGCTGTCCGAGGGTCTGCAAAGCGCAGTGCAAGGCAGCGGCACATTGGCCACTGGCCTGCAATCTGCAGTAGACGGCAGCAGCAAGGTTGCTGACGGTGCTCAGGGCGTTGCTGACGGGTTGAAGCAGCTAGCTGCATCCAACCCTGAACTGGCAGCCAGTGAGGATGTACAGAAGCTGCTGGCAGCCAGTGCAGCAGTCGCTGAAGGCAGTAAGCAATTGCATGAGAGCGAACAGAAGCTTGCGCAGGGTGCAGATCAATTGCACCAGGGCAATCAGCAACTGGCATCCGGTGCATCCGAGCTGCATGGAGGCCAAGAGCAGCTTCTGACGGGTGCAAACCAGTTGGTGGATGGTCAGCAGCAATTACTGGCGGGCGCTGGACAGCTTAGCCAAGGCGGAGCGAAGCTCTCAGATGGTCTGAAGCAGTTTAGTGGCAAGTTGGGTGAAGCTGCAAGTGGCGGCACATTGCTGGCAGATGGAGCCAAGCAGCTGGGCTCGGGAACCACAGCCCTGCAAACGGGTGTAGGTAAACTGAGCGGTGGCGTGAGTTCACTAACGGATGGCTCCAAACAACTCGGTGATGGGGCAGGCAAGCTGGCAGATGGTTTAACTGAGCTGAAAGACGGCTCAAGCGAACTGGCTACCAAGCTGAACGATGCAGCTCAGAAAACGTCAGAAGTCAAGAAAACGGACGATGTGGTGAATATGTTCGCCGAACCTGTGAATACGTCCGAGAACACAACAGAGAACGTGAGCAATTACGGTACAGGGTTGACGCCGTTCTTCCTGTCCATCGGTTTGTTTGTTGGATCACTGATTTCAACGATTGTTTTGAAAATGCGGGAAACTTCCGTACCGGGCGCAACGGGTTGGAACCGTTTTGTCAGCCGTACACTCGTGTTCGGTTTTGTGAGCATTATCCAATCCGTAATCGTGGCAAGCTTCATGCTGTACGGTCTTGGACTGGAAACGCACAGCGTACCGCTGTTCTATCTGTTCACGATCTTTACGGGACTAACCTTTATGTTTATTGTTCAGGCCCTCGTAACTTGGCTTGACTTGCCAGGTCGTTATGTTGTCATCCTGTTATTGGTCTTCCAGCTTGCAGCAAGTGCGGGAACCTTCCCGGTAGAGCTGATTCCGTCATGGCTCCAGTCATTTAGCCCTTGGCTGCCAATGACGCACAGCATCATGGGCTTCAAAGCAGTTGTATCCAGTGGCAATTTCGATGTGATGTGGCATCAGGTCGGTATTCTGTCAATCTATGCAGGTATATCTGTGCTGCTGACCTTGGCTTTCTTCCTTTGGAGCGGCAAACGTCGCAAAAAAGAAGCTGAAGTGGCTGAATCCGGTCAAGTGGTGACGGCATAAGCCGAATTGAACCGGAATAGGACAGAATAGTGAAAATAAACTTTGAACTCAAGTATCAAAATTATGCAATATAGTAGTCAAATAGTGCAAAGAGTCTGTGACCCGAAAATGGGTTACAGACTCTTTTTGTATACAAATGCATAAGGATGAAGATATTCGCTGGAGCATGGCATGAGAAATTGGCCCAACTATGGTTAAATGCAGGCCACATATGGAATGATTTTCTTTTGTCAGCAATTAAAATTAGTTGTACTCTGACATAAAATGTGTATAATTATTCGAAAAAGAGATGAATTTTAGCGTCATCACACTAAAGCTGTACTGCAAAACATTTCTTATCAGAGGTATTAAAAAGTTTAAATTGCGCTGATGTTAGGTCGGTGTTAAAATAATAGAACTATATCAAAAAACGTCGCTCCATATCAGCGGCCGTGCCAGCGGTTGCGTGTTGTTATACCAAGCTGTTTACCGGGTGATCCGGACCAGCTCATCTCATGGATGGCCTCTGCCGCAATAGCAGCAATTATAAGATTGACAGCCCTTATTGCTGTCGACCTCGTCTCATCTAGCAGGTGTTTATTTATATTGAAATGCCCGCTCCTTCCGTTTCATTGTTGCTTGTTGCCTATGTTCTTGATCTTTCCGAAATACTTCACTATAGAAAGGTTGCGTTCCATGAGACACATCGGATTACCTCCTAAACAGGGTCTGTACGACCCACAGTTCGAAAAAGACGCATGCGGAATGGGTTTTGTTGCCAACATCAAAGGAGTACCTTCACACGACATCGTTAGTCAGGCGCTGACCATGCTCAGTAACATGGAACACCGCGGAGGACAGGGCAGTGAGCCGAATTCCGGTGACGGAGCCGGTATCTTGATCCAGATTCCACATCGCTATTTTACACAGGAAGCGGACCGTCTTGGTTTTGCATTACCTGAACAGGGCTTCTACGGCGTAGGGATGCTGTTCCTTTCACAGGACCCTGTCATTCGGAGCGCGCATGAAGAGAGCCTTAAGAAGATCATCGAAGAAGAAGGCCAGACGTTCCTGGGTTTCCGGGATGTGCCTACGTTTGATGAGATGCTGGGACGTTCTGCGCTTGCAGCGAAGCCTTATGTGCGTCAGGTGTTCATTGGAAGATCGACAGATGTTAAGGATGAATTGGGATTTGAACGGAAATTGTACGTCATTCGTAGACGTGCGGAGCTGGCTATTCGTTATTCGGCGGATGAAGCAGAGGGTGGTTCATTCTACCTGCCAAGCTTGTCCTGTCGCAAAATCGTCTACAAAGGCATGCTGACAACGGAACAGGTGGGACAGTTCTATCTGGATCTTCAGGAAGATCTCGTAGAATCAGCGATTGCGCTTGTTCACTCCCGTTTCAGTACGAATACATTCCCGAGCTGGGAACGTGCCCATCCGTATCGCTTCATGATCCACAACGGTGAGATCAATACGATGCGTGGTAACGTGAACTGGATGCATGCCCGGCAATCGCTGTTTGAGAGCGAATTGTTCGGTAACGACATCTCGAAAGTAAAACCGGTTATCAATCCGGATGGTTCGGATACAGCGATGTTTGATAACACGCTGGAGTTCCTGTATTTGAGCGGCCGTTCATTGCCACACGTGGCCATGATGATGGTTCCTGAGCCTTGGAGTACAGATGAGGGAATGGACCCTGCCAAAAAAGCATTCTATGAATACCACAGCACGATGATGGAGCCTTGGGATGGACCAGCAGCAATGGCCTTTACGGACGGTTTGCAGATTGGTGCAACTCTTGACCGTAATGGTCTGCGTCCTGCACGTTACTATGTAACGAAAGACGATCGTATTATTTTGTCCTCCGAGGTAGGGGTACTTGATATCGCTCCTGAAGAAATTCTCTATAAAGATCGTCTGCGTCCTGGACGTATGCTGCTTGTCGATACACAACAAGGACGGATCATCGCGGATGAGGAAGTGAAGGCTCTCATTGCGGCCGAGAATCCGTATCAGGATTGGCTCGATGAGCATCTGATGGATCTGAATGAGCTGCCGGATGCACCGGAACTGCCTGATCCAAAACATGATAACGTAACCCAGCTTCAGCTGGCGTATGGATATACATTTGAAGAATTGCGCAAAGTGTTGGAGCCCATGGCTTCAACAGGTATGGAAGCTACAGGCTCCATGGGTTTTGATGCGCCGCTTGCGGTTCTGTCGGATCGTCCGCAGCGTCTGTACAACTATTTTAAGCAGATGTTTGCACAAGTTACCAATCCACCGATCGATGCGATTCGTGAAGAGATTGTAACGTCTACGGCAACAACGATCGGACCTGAGCGTAACCTGCTGAATCCTGAACCGGAGAGCTGTCGTCAGATTCGTTTGGATACACCGGTACTTTCTAATGAGGATTTTGCGAAGATTCGCCACGTTCGTCGTCCGGGCTTCCGTTCCATGACGATTCCGATCTTCTTTACAGCAAAAGAGGGCGCAGAAGGACTTCGCAAAGCGATGGAACTGCTCTTCGAAGCTTCAGACCGTGTCATCGACAAAGGTCACAACATTTTGATCCTGTCTGACCGTGGTGTAGACGCCGAGAATGCGGCTATTCCAGCATTGCTGGCTGTAGCAGGTTTACATCACCATCTGATTCGTAAAGGAACCAGAACCAAAGTCAGCATTTTGCTGGAATCGGCAGAGCCGCGTGATATTCATCACTATGCCTTGTTGCTTGGTTACGGTGTAAGTGCGGTGAACCCTTATCTGGCGTTTGAAACGCTGGATGACATGATTCAGCAAGGGCTGCTGCGTGGCATCTCACATGATAAAGCTGTGAAGAACTATATTAAAGCCGCTACGAAGGGCGTTATTAAAATATTGTCCAAAATGGGAATCTCGACGATTCAATCCTATCGTGGAGCTCAAATCTTTGAAGCGGTGGGTCTGAAATCAGACTTCGTTGACCGTTACTTTACGTGGACACCTTCGCGAATTGGCGGGATTGGTCTGGAAGAAGTGGCAGCCGAAGCATTGACTCATCACAACCGTGCCTTTACGGACAAAGATGGCAATGACAAAGTACTGGATTCAGGCGGGGAATACCAATGGCGTAACGACGGAGAAGAGCATCTGTTCAATCCGCAAACGATCCATACGCTGCAGCATGCAGTACGTACTGGCGATTACACACTGTATAAAAAGTATTCCAAACTCGTACAAGGCGAAAATGATCAGTTGCTGACCATTCGCTCCATGCTGAGACTGAAACCGGTAGGTCCTGCGATTCCTTTGGAAGAAGTAGAATCCGTCGAAGACATTATGCGACGTTTCAAAACAGGGGCAATGTCCTTCGGTTCAATCAGCAAAGAGGCACACGAAGATCTCGCTATTGCGATGAACCGTGTTGGTGGTAAATCCAATACAGGTGAAGGCGGAGAAGATCCGGCTCGCTTCATTAAAGATAGTAACGGTGATTCTCGTCGTAGTGCGATCAAACAGGTGGCGTCCGGACGTTTTGGTGTAACATCCAACTATCTGGTCAATGCTGACGAGATTCAGATCAAGATGGCACAGGGAGCAAAACCGGGTGAAGGTGGACAGCTGCCTGGACGTAAGGTATACCCTTGGGTTGCTGAAGTTCGTGGATCAACACCGGGTGTAGGTCTGATCTCTCCGCCACCGCATCATGATATCTACTCGATTGAGGATCTGGCTGAGTTGATCTACGACTTGAAAAATGCCAATCCACGTGCAGAGATCAACGTTAAATTGGTATCCGAAGTCGGCGTTGGAACGATTGCGGCTGGTGTAGCTAAAGGTCGTGCCGACATTATCCTAGTAAGCGGTTATGACGGTGGAACAGGTGCTTCTCCACAAGGTTCGATTCGCCACGCGGGTATGCCTTGGGAGCTGGGACTTGCAGAAACGCATCAAACGTTGATGCTGAACAATCTGCGTGACCGTGTAGTGCTGGAAACTGACGGCAAAATGCTGAATGGTCGTGACTTGGCCATTGCTGCTTTGCTGGGAGCTGAGGAGTATGGATTCTCTACAGCACCACTCGTTGCACTCGGCTGTATCATGATGCGTGTCTGCCAGATGGATACATGTCCGGTAGGTGTAGCAACACAAAACCCTGAATTGCGTAAAAATTACACGGGAGATCCTGCTCATGTCGTTAACTTCATGCGTTTTGTCGCTGAAGACGTTCGTGAAATCATGGCTGATCTTGGTTTCCGTACGATTCAGGAAATGGTGGGTCGTACAGATTGCCTTGAAACAGTAGAGGCTGTAGACCACTGGAAGAAGAAAGGTGTAGATCTGTCCGTATTACTGCATGTGCCTGAAATGCCGGAAGGCTCTGCACGTTATCGTACACAGCATCAAAACCACCAATTGGAGGAGACGCTGGATATGCAGCAGTTGCTGCCATTGGCGCAACCTGCGCTTGAATCTGGTCAACCGGTTGAAGCGGTGCTTCCAATTACCAACGTTAACCGTGCAGTAGGAACCATTTTGGGTAGTGAAATCACGCGCAAATATGGAATTGCAGGATTACCGGAAGATACGGTTCAATTCAAATTTGTCGGCTCCGCTGGACAAAGCTTTGGGGCCTTTGTACCTAAAGGTATGACATTGACCGTTGAAGGGGATTCCAATGACTATGTAGGTAAAGGGTTGTCTGGAGGTAAACTGATCGTCATGCCTTCTCCAAAAGTCACATTTGATGCCGAAGATAACATCATCATTGGTAACACCGCTCTATACGGGGCAACCAGTGGTGAAGCTTATATTCGTGGTATCGCCGGGGAGCGGTTTGCTGTACGGAACTCGGGTGCCAAAGTGGTTGTTGAAGGTGTAGGCGACCATGGTTGTGAGTACATGACGGGTGGACGTGTCGTCGTTCTGGGTGATACAGGTCGTAACTTTGCAGCCGGGATGTCCGGAGGTATTGCTTATGTGTATGATCCAAAAGGCACATTCCTGAAACGTTGTAATCTGGAAATGGTACTTTTGGAGCGTATCGAAGATGTTTCTGAGAGTGCAGATCTGCGAGGCATGATTCAACGTCATGTTGCGAATACAGGTAGTGCCGTTGGTCATCGCATTCTGGATAACTGGCAGCAATCTGTAGATCAATTTGTTCGTGTTATTCCGAAGGACTTCAAACGAATGACCGAGCAAATCGAACGGATTCAGGCAACGGGCCTGACCGGAGAGGCTGCTTTGCTGGCTGCTTTTGAAGCCAACATGCGTGAACTTGCACGTACAGGAGGTTAATATATTCCTGTCCGATTGCATGAAAGGGTTGTATTAAGAATAATAGGAGCTTTATGGCGGCCAATGCGGCGCTGTAGAGCTCCTATTTGGTTTTCGACAAAATTAGAACCCGCACAAAAAACGCTATCGCCATGAGACGACAACATTGAAGAACTTTCTCAAGTATAATTAGGCTAGTTTTGGAGTGCAGGGAAAGTATAAAGATAAGAGAGGTTAGCGGAATGAATATGAAGCAACCAAACAGGGGCGATCGTAAGCCGAAAGGTAAACCAGTCGAAGCAACCCAGATGGACATCATGAAAGTTTTACTGCAATGCGGAATCGACCCGGAGCGTTGGAACCATTTCGTATCCTCCGACAACAACAAGCGTGCTTGACAACACATCGACAAGCCTAGAATAGATGGAGGGAAATCAAGACATAAAAAAGCCCAGCAACCGGAGAGTGATGTTTTCTCGGTACTGGGTCTTCTTTGCGGTTTAATCCATACTACGCTCCATGCGGACAAAAGCAATAAAACGACGTGCCTCTTCTTCTGTTAAGGGTTTGCCATCAATCATCAGGCCGAAGCGTTCCAGCACTTCCTTATCTGATAATTCAAGGGCGTCCACGAACTCCCTTACGTCCTCATCCATTACGACATCATTTTGTTTCGTCCGTCCAATGAGATAATCAATAGATACGCCAAAGATGTCAGCAAGTCTCGTTAACACTTCGAAATCCGGTTTGCGTCGGTTTTTCTCGTAGTGGGAGAGAGCAGCTCTTGTAATA
The DNA here is from genome assembly GCF_001636635.1 of Paenibacillus sp. O199. Classification (NCBI taxonomy): domain Bacteria; kingdom Bacillati; phylum Bacillota; class Bacilli; order Caryophanales; family Paenibacillaceae; genus Paenibacillus; species Paenibacillus sp. O199. Next base: position 219,552 of record NZ_LGRP01000005.1, on the reverse strand, counting down.
TGAATGGAGCTCGCAAGTTCTTCTTGAGTAAGTCCCCGCTGTTCCCTTAATTCAGCAATGCGATTTCCGTAGCTCATATGCTATTTCCCCCTGAACGCCATCAAATATATATTGAAACAATCCTGAGCCAAGTGTTTGATCAGGGCAGCTTTCCTGCATCATCGTAACGCCTTAGTAGTCCTAGTTGTATATAGGTCTGTCTAAGGACATCTCATATTGTCGTAAATCAAAAGAACCATGTCCAAATACTGCTTGACATGATACAAAATGTATCGTAAATTGGACGTATGGAGTTACAAAATGTATCATTTGGGATATTTTAAGTATGACCACGTTGCCTACCCAATATACCTGTGAGAAGGAGTATAGGCAACTCTTGCAAGCTAATCCATTCTAAAGGAATGAAGCCATGAATTCAATGATTCAGGAATGGGCGGATCTCAAATTAAATGTCCATATGTACATTCAGGAGTTTCATGGCAAATTGGTAGACCGCAAAAGACGCCCCGTTCTGCTGCTAGGTATGGACACAAGAGCGATCACCTTCCTGAGCGACCTGGACTTGCCGATATCACCAGAGATGCTAATTGGTTTGGATGTAGAAGATAGCCATGTATGTGTGCGACTCCACGCAAAGTTGCAATGGAAACAGCCTTTCGGTGAGCTCACATTGTATCATTCAAACTTGCATATTCAGCAAGAGCAGACACTATATATAACGGGACAGTTAAATACAATGATTCGAGAAGTTCAGTTTCCGACCGTTTCCCGGTTTCAGTATGAGAAGGCATCGGAACAACCTAACTTGCAGGAAACCTATCATTACATTGATTTTACCATATGAAATGAACACATTCTAAACATATTCTGAACAAGCATGTACTTAACGCCATTTTACTATATTTCATAGCGTTATGCATTAGTTCTTTAACACCAAAAGCATTTGCGCAATGAATAAAGGGGCGAGGGGGATCATACATTGAGGACGTTTGGATATGGTTGAAATGCACTGCCACATTTTATCCGGTCTGGATGATGGCCCTGTTCATATGGAACAGTCCATTGCGATGGCTGAGAAAGCGGCAGCCTCAGGAATTACCTCGATCATTGCTACTCCGCATCACCTGAACGGGCAGTACAACAATCAACCCAACGTGGTCAATCAGGCAGTGGACCTGCTACATGCAGAACTTCGCAAACGCAACATTTGCTTGGAGATCCGTCCCGGACAGGAGATCAGGGTGCACGACAACCTGATTGCAGACTTATACGCAGGAAAGTGCTGCACACTCGCCGGGAGCCGATACATGTTGCTGGAATTGCCCTTTGGTCATATCCCCTCGCAGTTCCCCGGGATACTCCAAGAACTTAAGTTGGCGGGTATCATTCCTATTATTGCTCATCCCGAACGAAATCGTCCAATCCAGAACAATCCCGATTTATTGGTTGAATATCTTGGGCAAGGTGCTTTATGTCAAATCACGGCTCAATCGGTCATAGGACTTTTCGGGCGAAAAGTTCAGAGATGGTGTTTTCATTTTTGCAAAGAAAACGGATTTCATTTCATTTCATCAGACGCCCACAATATGGAAGGAAGAACATTTTCAATGAAGGCCGCATATCACCTGCTTGAACGCCGATTTGGAGATCGTCTAGTTCAAAATTTGCAAAATAATGCGTGCTCGGTATGGAACAATCAATTCGTAGAGCCGGAAGAACCCACGATCATGAAGCGTAGATTGTTGTTCTGGTAACAGCCAAATTATATATAAGACACCGTTCTTCATCATAATTGCTGATTTAAATGGGAGGAATACGAGATGGAGTTAAAAGAGTATATGCACATTTTACGTAAACGTTTTTGGATCATCGTAGCCTTTGTTGTTGTTGCTTGCATCGGAGCAGGTGTTAAAAATTATTTTTTTACCGTACCTGTTTATGAGGCAAATGCTAAATTAATCGTTAATCAGGCATATAACGCAGAAGGTTTCCCCAATCTTGATATTGGTTCAATCCAGTCCAACATTAAGGTAATCAACTCTTATATAGAAATAATTAAATCTCCAGCAATTCTCGATAAAGTTTCTGCTAAATACCCCGATCTAGGCATGAGTGGGAGCCAACTGGGGCAGAACATTCAGGTCACTACTGCCAAAGAATCCCAGGTTATGAGTTTAACCGCCATAGGTATATCTTCCGAAAAAGCGGCCAAAACGGTTAACGCCGTTGCCAAAGTGTTCAAATCCCAAATCCCCGCAATTATGAAAGTTGATAATGTAACCATTCTAAGTGAAGCGAAGACTACGGATTCCTCGAGACCCATTAATGTAAATCCTTCTTTAAACATACTCGTCAGTTTTCTTGTAGGACTTTTACTGGCTATAGGTTTTGTATTTCTTTTGGAATACTTGGATGACACCTTAAAAACTGAAGATGAATTAGAGAAAGAACTGGGTATTCCGGCACTCGCTGTTATATCCAAAATTAAGAAAGAAGAAGCTCGCATCTCTAAGCAGACAACATCTCAAAAGCAGGTAGGTGATGGCCAATATGCCACGGTTAACCAAAGATAAAGGGAGTCTAGTTACAATGGCTAATCCCAAGTCTAGTTCATCAGAGGCTTATCGGAAGTTGAGAACCAATATCCAATTTTCATCCATTGATAGTCAGATTCAAACGATCATGATTGCTTCTGCTTTGTCTGGTGAAGGAAAAACAACAACGATAGGCAATCTTGCAGTTGCCTATGCTCAAGAAGGAAAAAAGGTTCTGCTTATGGATACGGATTTACGTAAGCCTGCTGTGCATCGTATGTTTAACTTACCCAACCATGTGGGTCTGACCAGTGTTTTGTCAAGTCAATATAAAGTTAAAGAAGTCTTGAGGGAAACGGATGTGGAAGGATTGCAAGTCCTGTCTTCGGGTCCTATACCGCCCAATCCTTCGGAGATGATTGGTTCACGTAAAATGACGGCTCTGCTCCAGGATCTGAAAGAAGAATATGATGTGATTTTATTTGATACCCCCCCTGTTCTTGCGGTTACAGACGCACTAATTATTAGTTCACTGTGTGATGGCGTAATTCTGGTAGTGAGCGCAGGCAAGGTTAAGAAGGATCTGGTCAAAAAAGCAAAATCACATCTTGAACATGTGAACGCACGAATTCTTGGAGCGGTATTAAACAATATCCAGGTGCCGAAGGGTAGAAATGCTAACTATGGGGAAGATGCATAAAGATTAAGGGGATTGAAGTCAAATAATAAAAGCTTCAAGGTCATGTCTACTATACCTTTATCAATGTAGGCACTCGGTCACACTGTGGGTAGTGTACCTTAGACGTATATCGTCAAGGGTGTGATGTGAGGTTGGGTTTAATGCCCTTTTATGAAATTAAAAGTAAGAATTGCATCAATTTATTTCATGGTTTCATGGATTTAAATGATCCAACTCATGCTTTTAAACATAAAAAAATAATAATGGATAGGGTGGTATTTATGACTAAAGTGAGGAAAGCAATCATTCCCGCAGCCGGATTGGGAACCCGATTTTTACCCGCTACAAAGGCAATGCCTAAAGAAATGCTCCCTATTGTGGATAAACCGACCATTCAATACATCGTTGAAGAAGCTGTAGCTTCCGGGATTGAGGACATTATTATTGTAACGGGCAAGGGAAAACGTGCGATTGAAGATCATTTTGACAGCGCGTTTGAACTGGAGCAAAATCTGCTCGAAAAAGGAAAGCTCAGCTTACTGGAAGAAGTCCGGAAGTCCTCCAACGTTGATATTCATTACATAAGACAGAAGGAAGCGCTGGGACTTGGGCATGCTGTCTGGTGTGCTCGAAACTTTATTGGAAATGAACCGTTTGCTGTATTACTTGGTGATGATATTGTGGTTTCTGATGTGCCGTGCACGAAGCAGTTAATTCAGCAATATGAGAAGGTCAAACAATCAGTACTCGGTGTGAAAACCGTGAGTCCAAGTGAAACCTACCGCTACGGAATTATTGATCCATTGCATACAGAGGGGCGTTTGTCTTCTGTAAACAGCATGGTTGAGAAGCCACCATTGGGTACAGCACCTTCCAATTTGGCAATTATGGGTCGTTACATTTTGACACCTAAAGTTTTTGAGTATCTGGAAGAGCAAAATGTGGGTGCAGGTGGTGAGATCCAACTCACGGATGCGTTGCAAATGCTGAATCGGGATGAAGGAATTAGTGCTTATGATTTTGAAGGCTCACGTTTTGACGTGGGTGAGAAGCTGGGGTATATTCTGACCACACTTGATTTTGCTCTCAAAAATAAAGAATTGCGTGCGCCAGTCCTAATGGCTATTGAAGAGATTTTGATGAAGGAACAATTGAACCAAATGCTTGTAGCAGGAGGGGATAGTCTGTGAAACTTTCAAGACCGGAATACTTAGGGAGTGGAGATGCCCTGGCTAAGGATGGCACTTCGGCAGTATTGGAACAGCCTTACTCGCAACGTGTTGGCGGATATGCTGACGTAATAAAACCGTTTATCGATTTTATTATTGCGGCTGTGCTGTTGCTGATTACATCACCGGTCATGCTTGTTGCAGCGATTATGATTAAACTTGATTCCAAAGGACCTGTGATATTTAGACAAGAACGTTACGGGAAAAACGGAGTTAAATTTAGTATCTATAAATTCAGAACGATGCGTACGGATGCACCGAAATATAGCATATCGCCAACGACAAGCGATGATCCCAGAATTACCAGACTAGGAAGATTACTTCGGAAGACTAGCCTGGATGAGCTGCCTCAATTGCTTAATATTATCAAAGGAGATATGAGCTTCGTAGGTCCGAGACCTGAAATGAAACGAATCGTAGAAGAAAGCTACACGGATCTGGAGCGCAGACGTTTTCTGGTGAAACCAGGAATTACCGGGCTGTGGCAAGTAAGTGATGTTCGCAAGGAACCGATTCACCATAATCTGCAATATGATTTTCATTATATCTCCAACGTCTCTATGAAGATGGATATCATTATCATTTTTAAAACCGTTGGCGTTATGATCAAAAGTAATACATTTTAACCTACTCATTAGATAATATGGAGTGTGATCGCATTGAAACATGTTGTAGTGACTGGCGCGGCCGGTTTCCTAGGCTCACATCTAGTCAAATCATTAATTGATCAAGGACATCAGGTTACCGGAATAGATAACCTTTCAACAGGCGTTTCTAAAAATCTGCAAGAGGTGGCTAACAGCCCCCTCTTTTTTTTCCGTGAAGCTGATGTTACGTTGTCCGACTCACTGGATTTTCTGGTAGATCAGCCAGTAGATGAAGTCTATCATCTGGCTTCACCCGCTTCACCCAAGTTCTATCAGGCAGATTCGATCGGAACGATCTGGGTGAACACTCGAGGAACCTATCATTTGTTGGAGCTCGCCCGTACCAAAGGAGCAAAGTTCCTATATTCGAGTACGAGTGAAGCTTACGGAGATCCCGAAGTTCATCCCCAGCCGGAGAGTTATCGAGGTAACGTGAACACTTGGGGGCCTAGAGCTTGTTATGATGAGGCCAAGCGTTTGGGTGAAGTGTTTTGTTATGAATACTACACGAAACACGGTGTTTCCGTGAGGGTAGCACGTATTTTTAATACGTATTCATCAGGGCTTCGGAACGATGATGGCCGTGTTATTTCTAACTTTGTGACACAGGCACTTACGGGGCAGGACATTACCGTTTATGGGGATGGCTCGCAAACTCGTTCGTTCTGTTACGTAGATGATAATATTCGTGGTCTGCAAAAATTGATGGAAACGGAAGAAGCGAATGGAGAGATTATTAATATCGGAAATCCTACAGAGTACAGCGTGCTTGAAGTGGCGTATTTGGTAAAAAAGTTAGCCCAATCGGACAGCAAGTTGGTGTTCCTGCCTTTGCCTCAGGATGATCCTAAAGTTCGCCGCCCTGTTATTCAAAAGGCACAGGAAGTGCTCGGTTGGTATCCGGAAATTTCACTAGAAGATGGATTAAAACTAACGATTGAGAACGTTCGTGCCACGTTGCAGGAAACTCCGTGAAACCAATCAAAGTGAGATGAGATGAGTGCAAAAAATATTAATTGCCCACAGTTTGTATCCGCCGGATGTTATTGGCGGGGCTGAAATATCAACGCAAATTCTCGCTCAAACCCTCAATCCCACTTATGACGTTAAAGTCATTACCGTTGGGGGGCATAAGGAAGGAGAATTGCGGATAGATAAGGTCAATGAAATTGAGATATTGAGATTACCATTTAACAATCGGTACTGGATTGGTGACTCGGCCAAGCAATTATCAACTCCGGATAAAGTGCTGTGGCGAGTTAAGGATATTTTTAACGTCAGGCAATATCAGCAAATTAAACGTTATCTTACGCAGACTCGTCCGTCTGTAATCCATACTCAGAACATTCCGGGGCTTAGCCTGGCGATCTGGAAAGCGGCGTATGAACTGGATATCCCGGTGGTGCACACGCTTCGAGACTTCTCTTTGATTGAGCCTATTAAGATCGCAGCCTACTCCAAAATGTACAGACAAATTTCCAAGAGATATAGCCGAATGATCTCTGCGGTTATTGGTATATCAGGGCATATTCTCCGGACGCATACAGTGATGGGGTTCTTCGAACACTCCACCAAACATGTGATTCATAATATTGTGGAGAAGAACGAAGTAGTTCAGGATCTGTATGCAAGCAAAGAGGTTCGTCATAATCTGCCGCTGGATATTGGATATTTCGGGCAGCTGACCGAAGTGAAGGGTGTTCAGTATTTGATCAATGCAGTAAAACGAGTGGATGAAAAGATTGCGGGAAGATTATTTGTTTTTGGGGATGGTCCCATGCTGGATCAGTTGAAGGAGATGGCCGGTTCGGACACACGTATTATCTTTATGGGGAAACTGGACAAATCGCAAATTGCCCAAAAGATGAAAGACATGGATCTGACCATAGTACCTTCCACATGGAATGAACCGTTCGGCAGAGTGGTCATTGAGTCTTATCAGGTGGGTACGCCAGTCTATGCTTCAAGGGTTGGGGGGATGCCAGAGATTCTATTGGACGCTGAGCAATTTTCATTTACTTCCCATAGCGTAGAGGAGATTATCAAGGCTATTTTCCACTATTACAATCTGTCTGGACCCGCCAAAAGAGATTTGAAGCATCAATGTTTTGCGCATTGCCAGTCCTTTAATGCAGATTATCTTCTTAAGGAACATAGTGATATCTATGAGAGGTTAATCACGCGTGGAGGTTAAGTTAACACCCAAATGATTTCACTGAATGACAGATCTCATCCATTCGTTCAGGTGAGATCAGAGTCTCCATCTGCTGTTTATGGTATCGCTGAGCTGCCAGCCGACGAACGCACATCATCGGGTTGAAATCGAATAACTTTGCAGTGGATAATCAATATTTTTCCTTTTACGAACAGACAGGGTGGATTGATTTAATATACTTTGCTGTCTTGTTTGTTTCGCTCGCTGTAGCGCTTGTTCGTAAAAAGAATATGCTGCCTAGTTTAGATGAGTTCCGTTTGCAGCAGGTGGCCATTGCACTACTGGCTGGAATTGCAGCTGCAAGTCTTACAACTAATGTACTTGAAATATTTCCTGCCAATGTGTTCTTATGGTTTGTTATTGGTAAGGCTCTTGTACAGTCTCGTGATGAATATGATAAGCCACAGAAAGCGGGGTGAGCACAGTGAAGATTTTGCATATTGGGGAATACGTTGTTGGTGGTATGGCAACCTATCTCAATGAGGTTGTTGCATACCAGCGGCAACATTATGATGTCTATTTGCTAATGAGCGCAAATAATAGCGCCACAAGTTTTGATTTGGAGCAGGATCATATTTTGCAATACAAATACAAGCGTCATCCTAAGTACTTTCTCTCGGCGATGTGGCAGATTTACCAGACTATACGTAAATTGAAACCGGATATTATTCACATTCACAGCTCATTTGCGGGATTGCTCGTAAGGGGCTTGTTTTTTGTTCTGCCAAGGAAGGCCCATATTTTTTATTGTTCTCACGGTTGGGCATTTCTTATGGATACGAAGCCGTTATATAAGAAGGGCTACTTGTTTATCGAGAAATTGATGTCATATAAAACGGATGTAATTATTAATATTTCTAAACATGAGCTCGAAAGTTCTATAAAGCTGGGGCTGTCGGCCTCCAAGTCCAAGTTGGTGTATAACGGTGTGCGAGAGCGTGAAAGTGTCAATTTTAACTTATGGAATGAGGCAGACAGAGAGCCTGAAATCGTTCGGTTATTGTTTGTAGGCAGGTATGATCGGCAAAAAGGACTGGATGTGCTGCTGCAAATATTGAATGATCATCCTGAATTGCAGAATTATATTCGTTTATATGTTATTGGGGATAGCGTGTTGGAGAATAATGAATGGAACTTTCCAGACAATGTTATCCGTTTGGGTTGGGTGAATAATGCAGATATCGATCGTTATTATCAGCAGTGTGACGCAGTAATCATGCCTTCTCGTTGGGAAGGGTTTGGACTGGTCGCTGTGGAGGCTATGAAAAACTTCAAGCCTGTTATTGCAAGCAATCGCGGAGCTCTGCCTGAACTGGTTGAGCACGGAAGAAGCGGATATTTATTTGACATCGAACATTCTCATGAACTGCTGCAGATTCTCAAACATCTTAATAAGGATGAACTGAAGAGGATGGGTGAAGCAGGATATGCCTTGTATAAGACAAAGTTTAGCGCTGAGCGAATGAATGAAGAGATTGTAAGTCTCTATCATCATGCCTATGCAGGAAGTTCATCCCAGGGAGGGGCTGCAACGGGTCGTTTGGAACTTTCAAAGAGAGCTGGAGATGTTCATGACTAAAATATATATTAATGCCCGGTTTCTCACCCAAACTATTACTGGAGTGCAACGATATGCACTTGAACTTGTGAAAGAGATGGATGAGATGATTGATCGGGGAGAAATCGATCCTGCAAAGTACGAGTTTTGTCTGCTGTCACCTTCCAACATAGTCACTCAGCCTGATTTCAAGCATATTCATCACAAAGAAGTCGGTAAGCTGAAAGGACATCTATGGGAACAACTCGAGCTCCCCTTTCATGCGAAAAATGGGCTGTTAATCAATCTATGTAACACAGGGCCAGCTTTTAACAAAAATCAGATTGTAACCATCCATGATGCCGCTGTGTTCAACTACCCAAAGGCTTTTTCTTTTGCTTTCCGTGCTTGGTACAAATTTTTGATGGTTCGACTGGGGAAAACGTCCAAGAAGATTATTACTGTATCTCACTTCTCCAAAGGAGAACTGATGCAGCACTGTAAAATAGCGGAGCACAAGCTCGTGGTCACTCATCTGGGTATTGATCACATTCATCGAAAAAAGGCAGCTGCAGGAACGATCGAAAAATATGGTATTCAATCACCTTATGTCTTAGCCGTGAGTACGATGAATCCCTATAAAAACTTCAACTTGATTTTTGAAGTTTTACCTGAGATCGAAGCTCACAATCTGAACGTTGTTATTGTTGGGTCTAAAAACAGTAAAGTTTTTGGTGAACAGACATGGGCCAAATCCGATGCAGTTAATTGGGTGGGCTATGTTACAGATGAGGAATTAAAGGCGCTTTACGAGGATGCGGCTGGGTTTATATTCCCTTCCTTGTATGAAGGCTTCGGCTTGCCGCCTTTGGAAGCAATGGCGGCAGGTTGCCCGGTTATTGTATCTTCTCGTGCATCCATTCCAGAAGTTTGTGGGGATGCTGTTTTGTATTTTAATCCAGATAGTCCGAAAGAAGCAGCTTCACAATTGATTGAAATTACATCAAATCCGGAATTGAGCAAGCAAATGTCTTATAAAGGAAAAGATCACTCGGGTCTGTTTTCCTGGAACAAATGTGCTAAAGACACGGTGAACATCATTATGAACACGATGTAGATACTCTTTCCATAAGACCTCTCAAGGGAGATAAAATGTATGAATAAGGTATTTGTTGCTATTGATTTCCCGCCGGAAAAAGGAGGGATTCATGATTATGCTTATGGACTTATATCTCAGATTTCGGCAGAAGAGACCACGGTTCTAACGAATAAAATAAAGGATGTTGCAGCGTCCGAACAATTTGACCAGAAGACCGATTTCGAGATTATCCGGAAACGAATCTTTTGGAATTCCAATAAGCTCCTGCTCATCGTATCGCAGCTTATCCTAGTCTTCCAGCTTATTATTCTGAAATGGCGCAAAAAGGCCGACGAAATACACTTTGTTAACATATTCCCAGTAGGCATCGCCGGCCCGTTTATGAAAACTTTTTTTGGGGTTAAATATTTCCCTTATGTTCATGGCCTGGATGTTATGGGGATGGTGAACAGCAAGTTATTCCCACTCCTGTTGTTCATTTTGAGGCGGTCTGACAAGGTGATTGCCAATAGCCAGTATACCAAGTCAAAGCTGGTGGAGCTCGGCATTCCGGAGATGCAGATTGTCATTATTCCACCAGGGTTAAACGTAAGCAAACTAAACGGTGGTTCTGATTTCAATGAAGACATTCGCGATAAATATGATCTGCATGGCAAAAAAGTGATGATAACCGTCTCTCGTTTGGTTGAGCGCAAGGGACATGATGTCACTCTTAAAGCTATTAGTCATGTAATCAAGCGGATTCCTAATCTGAAATATCTAATATGTGGAGATGGTCCATACAGAGGCGAATTGGAACGTCTGGTGAAGCAGTACGGGTTAGATTCTGTAGTCGTATTCACAGGCGGTATCACTGACCACGAGCTGCATCAGTTATATGAAGGTTCTGATCTGTTTGTCATGCCTAGCCGTGATATTAAGGAAAAAGGTGATGTGGAAGGTTTCGGAATTGTATTTCTTGAAGCCAATTACTACAGATTACCTGTGATTGCGGGCAACAGCGGCGGAATTCCTGACGCAGTAAAGGACGAGATAACTGGTTATCTTGTAAATCCTCTGGATGAAAAGGAAATTGCCAATCGTATCGAAGAATTGATTACAGATGAAGGACTGGCCAGAACGATGGGAAATAACGGTCATGACTGGGTTATTAATCATTGCTTATGGTCGCATCGCGGACAGCTGTTGAAGCAATTAGCCTGAACAAATAAAACTGTATATTTGGGGTGAGATAATGAGGGCTTCAGTATCCATTTGCACACACAACAGAGCAATAGACACGATGCAAGCTGTTGAAAGTGTTTTGAATGGGGACACGGGTAGTGCTGATTACGAGATTCTGGTTATTGATAATAATTCAACGGATAACACAAAAGAATTATTCGACTCTCTTAACATGCCAGCGCATGTTCGCTATATTTTCGAGCCTCAATTAGGATTATCCTATGCAAGAAATAGAGCGATACAGGAAGCGAAGGGAGAGTTTATTTTATTCCTGGATGATGACGCACTAGCGTGTTCTACCTGGATTAAAGAAGTCATTAAAATTTTTGATATGGATTCCCAAATTGGTTGTGTTGGTGGAAAAATAGTACCTATCTGGGAGGGGGGGAAACCTGATTGGATACCACATGATATCGTTAGTCTGTACACGCTGATGGATTTTTCTAGCGAAATTGTGGAAATGCAGGCGCCCTCTATTCCTTTTGGAGCTAATGTAGCTTTCAGGATGAGTATTTTTCAGCAGATTAAACCATTTAGAGAAGATTTGGGACGTGTAGGTAGCAATTTAATGTCAAGTGAAGAAAGCGAGCTAATTGGTCGAGTTCGTCTAGAATATAAAGTTTTTTACAGTCCATACGCTATTGTAGAGCACAAAATAGCAAAAAGTAGGCTAACTAAACGTTGGTTACTGCGAAGAGTTTATTGGCAAGGCATTAGTGATGCAACACGTTATAAGAAGAGTGGATGGGGAATATTCAAGCATACTATTAGGATTGTTCAGGCGGCGTTATTAATATTAATCTCATTTAATAATGTCCAAAAGGTAATGAGTGAAATGGCAAAAATATCTTATCGTAACGGAACGATCGTAGGGTCTTTCCGGAACAGCAGAGGACTGAACACCTGATGAATATGGCAATTGCCAAAAAGCCAAGGCAGCTTAGCATCGTGCAGACCATTTTTATGACCAGTGTTGCCAATATTCTTATTATGGCTGTGACGACTCTCACTTCTATTATTACAGCCAGAATGTTCGGGGCAACAGGTAAAGGTGAACTTGCTGCTGTACTGTTTTGGCCCGCCTTTATATCTGGTCTAGCTGCATTTGGTCTACCAACCTCGTTAATCTACAATGTGAAAAAAAACATAAATCAATTACCAACATACATCAGCATGAGCTTTGCGGTTCAAATTCCTATCAGCTTGATAGCTGGGATTGTAAGTTGGTTTGGCATCTCTTTCTGGCTCTCCGGATATTCGGAATCGGTCGTTTCCATTGCGCGCTGGTATACCGTATCCATGGTTCCTGTAATGCTGTTTATGGGAGTGCTTGCAGCAGCCGCCCAAGGAACGGATAAATTCCATATTTATAATCTATCAAGGTTGTTTGCTCCCTTATTTAATCTTGTTGGTCTGGTACTGCTGTGGATAACAGGCATATTAACAGTGGAAAGAGCAATCATTGTTAGTTTTGCAGCTAATATACTTGTATTAATCTGTTACATGTATGCCATGAGGCAGCAAATATTCAGTTCAGCAAGCAAGCTGGTGAGTCAATTTAGAACCTGTATTCACCTATTCAGTTATGGTATTCGAGTATACGGTGTGGAGCTGCTTGGTACTTTGTATAACCAGTTTGATAAAATAATTATTTTGGCTTTACTTACACCCAAAGATTTTGGGTTGTATTCGGTTGTTTTTGCCCTCTCCCGAATGTTTAACGTAGTTCAGACTGCGATAACGAATGTGATCTTTCCAAAGGTCGCAGGCATGGAGCAGCAGAAGGTACTGACTCTTGTAGGCAGAGCCTTCCGTATTAGTATGGTTCTTATGACGATCATCATCATACCTAGTATGCTGATTGGTCGTTTTTTTATTGGAATACTGTTCGGACCGGAATTTCTTGAAGCTAGCGGTGTGTTTTATTTGTTATCTCTGGAATGCATTGTTGGCGGAGGATCCTGGATTCTGGCTTCGGCGTTTAATGCGTTGGGAAGACCTGGTGTAATCGTACTCCGGCAGATTGTAGCATTGGCAGTGACGATTACTTTATTTTTTGTGCTCACTCCACTACTGGGCTTATACGGAATAGGGTTAGCATTATTGCTAGGTTCCTTTGTTCGCATGTTGATGTCACTTGCATCCGTATCCATTATTTTCAAAATGCCTATGCATAAGATGCTGTACAACAAGGAAGATATTACTTTTCTAAAGGAAAGATTGAGAGAGAAAAATATACTCAAAGGAGCCGGAAAAGATGCCAAACGTGCAAAGGATTCATCCCATGGATGAGTTAAAAAAGCGGCTTGAATTGATATTGGAGATCGTACCTCCTAAATCCAAAATTTATTATATTGATTATCCGGTTTATAGTAACGGCGGCGATATATTAATAATGAAAGGAGCAGAGGCTTTTTTTAAGAGCAACCACATTCACGTTTCAGCAAGATATAGCGTGCATGATTTTCATGAAAACATTCATATCCCAGAAGACCACATTATTGTTCTTAGTGGGGGAGGTAATTTCGGGGATTTGTATGATGCTCATCAGAAGGTGAGAGAAACAGTTGTTCAGAATTATCCTCGACACAAAATAGTGATTTTGCCTCAGACTATCTTCTATAAAGAGGAAAGCAATATTCTTAAAACAGCAGCAATTTTTAATAAACATACAAATCTCCATTTATATGTGCGAGATGAGTCATCTTATCTGTTGGCATCTACGTATTTTATAAATTGTCATGTTGCTCTTCTTCCAGATATGGCGCATCAACTTTGGCCAATAGAAGTGAAGATTAACCCAAGCAAAGAGAGACTCAATTTTTATAGAACCGATATTGAAAAAAATTCAGAACAAACACAGATGGAAGTACAAGGCGATAATCAGGATTGGCCAACATTATATAACAGATATGAAAAGAAACTTATTTATTACATCAGTAAAGGACTGAAAAAGCGGGCGTCACGAGCCATTTCACAGTTTTTATGGATGAAATATAGTGATTATCTGGTGAATAAGGCTATTCGTTGTTTCGCGGATTATCGCATGATTCATTCTTCCAGATTACACGGACATATCTTATCCTGCCTTATGTCAAAACCCAATGTACTGATTGATAACTCCTACGGGAAAAACTCGGGATATTATCGAATATGGACTCATGAAGTAAACACGGCAAACATGGATACCTCCTCAAAAACGATCTCTCAACCTACACCTAAGTATATGGAAACAACCGCAACAGTTTAAAAAAATGGGCTCAATGTGTGTAAAATATAGAGAGTGGAGTGATAACCATGAGAATCGTACTTCTCTCCGGTGGATCAGGCAAGAGGTTATGGCCCTTATCCAACGATACGAGATCGAAGCAGTTCTTGAAAGTACTGGAGGGCCCTGAAGGGCAGACGGAATCCATGGTTCAACGGGTATGGAGGCAACTGCAGCATACGGGATTAAGCGAACAGGCCACGATTGCAACGAGTAAGCCACAGGTGGAGATTTTGCGGAGTCAACTGGGCGATGAGGTTGATCTTGTCGTAGAGCCGGAACGCAGAGATACCTTTCCCGCAATTGCCTTGGCAGCTGTTTATCTGTACTCGGTACAGGGCGTCAGTCTGAACGAAACGGTTGCTGTACTTCCCGTTGATCCATATGTGGAGGAATCCTTTTTCTATAAAGTTACAGAGCTTGAAGGAGTGTTGGATGAGTCTGGTGCGGAGCTCGCACTAATCGGGGTAAAGCCCACTTATCCTTCAGAGAAATACGGTTATATTATTCCTGATCCACATGAAACCGAAAAACATAACCATTACGCCAAAGTATCACGTTTTCAAGAAAAACCCTGTGAGACTGAAGCGGCAGAGATGATAGAGCAATCTGCCCTTTGGAATTGCGGGGTTTTTGCATTCAAGCTGAACTATCTGATTAATCTGCTGATCTCCCTTGAACTGCCAATTCAGTATGAAGAGATGCTCAAACAATACGGAAGATTACAGAAAATTAGCTTTGATTATCAAGTGGTCGAAAAAGCCAGTCACATTGTGGTTACACCTTATGAGGGATATTGGAAAGATCTCGGTACATGGAATACGCTGACGGACGAAATGAGTACTCATATTGTGGGCAAAGGTGTAATGACGAATAGCTCGGTAAACACACATCTAATCAATGAGTTGAATATTCCGGTGTGTGTGCTGGGAGTATCCAATCTTATTGTTGCGACGAGTCCGGATGGAATTCTGGTTAGTGAGAAAGAGGCAAGTCCACAGATTAAAGAGATTCTTAAGGATGATAATCAACGTCCTATGTATGAGGAACGCCGCTGGGGTTGTTACAAAGTGCTTGATTACACGCGTAATGCCAGAGGAGAAGAGGTATTAACTAAACGCATTATTGTTGAGGCAGATAAGAATTTTTCTTATCAATACCATCTCAAACGAAATGAAGTATGGACAGTTGTTTCGGGACAGGGCGAACTGATTCTGGATGGTGAACTGAGATTGCTTAATCAAGGGGATGTTATCTCCATCCTGGCAGGTAGTAAACACAGTGTGAAAGCCGTAACCGAACTTGAAATCATTGAAGTTCAGATGGGCAGTGAGCTGGTGGAAGAGGATATCGTGCGAATCGAGATGGAATGGACAGATATTATCCAAAATTGCGTGAATTGGGGGAAAACAAGATGAATATTGCGGTGATTGGAACAGGGTATGTAGGTCTTGTATCGGGAGTATGCTTTTCGGAGATCGGCAACCAAGTCATCTGTGTGGACAACAATGAGGCCAAAGTAGAGATGCTCAACGAGGGCAACGTGCCCATCTATGAGCCTGGCCTCAAAGAGTTGATGGCTTCCAACATGCAAGCAGGCAAACTATCATTCACCTCCAATATTGCTGAAGCGATTAGCCAGTCGGATATTATCTTTATCGCTGTAGGCACGCCTTCTCTTCCGAGCGGCGAAGCCAACCTGAGCTATGTGGAGCAAGTAGCTATAGAGATTGGAAGTCACATTGAAAGCTACAAAATTATCGTGACCAAAAGCACCGTTCCTGTAGGCACCAATGATCGTGTCCGTGAGCTGATTAGCAGTATTTCATCTCAGCCTTTCGATGTGGCTTCTGTTCCCGAATTCCTCCGGGAAGGATCTGCGGTCAAGGATACGCTGAATCCTGACCGGATTGTCATTGGAACAGACAGTGATCGGGCAATTAAAACACTGAAGAAACTTCATCGGCCATTGACCGAGAACCTGATCATTACGGATATTCGATCAGCCGAAATGATTAAATATGCTTCCAATGCATTTCTCGCAACCAAAATCTCATTCATTAATGAAATCTCGAATATATGTGAAAAAGTAGGAGCCGACGTTACAAGAGTAGCCGAAGGCATGGGCTATGATAAGCGTATAGGAGCTTCCTTTTTGAAGGCAGGCATTGGTTATGGAGGTTCATGCTTTCCAAAAGATACACAGGCTTTAATTCAAATCGCGGGTATGGTTGATTATGATTTCAGACTGTTAAAATCCGTTGTCCAAGTAAACCAAGATCAGCGTTTTCATGTCATTCACAAACTGGAAGAGGCGCTGGGATCTTTAAAAGGAAAAACAATTGCTGTCTGGGGGTTAGCTTTTAAACCGGAGACAGATGACGTGCGGGATGCTCCAGCGATCGATATCATTCAGCATTTAAGTGATGCTGGAGCAGTCATTAAGGCCTACGATCCCATTGCAACTGCGAATTTCCGTAAAGAGGTAGATGTAGCTTCCATCACGTGGGAAGAGAATCCACTTCATGCTGCTGAAGGAGCAGATGCCTTGTGTGTGTTGACTGAATGGAAGGAATTCGCTCATATCGATTTGAATGAACTGGCCAAAATCATGAAGGACCCAATTATGATTGATGGTCGTAATTTGTATAGTGCTGAACAGGTGCAGGCATCTAATCTTCAATATTATTCTGTTGGTCGTCCAGGTTTGACGAAGCTGGAAGGGAAAGCGGCAGCAATCATTTAACCGCTATTCATCATCTTGAATGTGAGTGAGGAAGAACACATGAAAAAGTGGATGAAAGTTACCATCTGGATTGTTTCCTTGTTTGTAGTTGTTGTGTTTGGTTATGCCATATATCTCTACCAATCCGTTAAATCAACCGCTGACCAAATCTATGAGCCCCGGAATCCTGTAAAGCCCGTCTCGGTCACAGATAGCAGAGGTGGGCTACCTGTGGATATCAACAGTAAAGAGCCTTTTAATGCACTTATTCTTGGCGTGGATGAGCGTCCTAATGATCGAGGGCGCTCGGATACGATGATTGTACTGAGTGTGAACCCAGGGAAAAAACAAGTGCTCATGTTTAATATTCCAAGGGATACAAGGACAGACATTGTGGGACACAATACAGTAGATAAGATCAATCATGCTTATGCCTTCGGAGGCGTGGACATGTCGGTAAATACCGTTGAGCAATTTTTGGGAGTCCCCATTCATTATTATATGAAAGTGGATATGGAGGGCTTTGCCAAAATCATTGACCTGGTCGGAGGCGTGGATGTAAATAATCCTTTTGCATTTGATTATGAGGGCCAGAGTTATGATCAAGGGAATATTCATCTGGACGGTGTTGCTGCGCTCGGTTTTTCAAGAATGCGCTATGATGACCCGAAAGGGGATTTGGGGCGTAATGATCGACAGCGTGAGGTTCTGAAGCAGATGCTTAAGAATACGATGCAATTCTCCAGTGTACTTCATATCCAGAATATGCTTGATGAACTAGGTACTCATGTCAGAACGGATGTTACTTTTGATGAAATGAAGGAACTTCTCCTTGATTATCGTAATGATCTGGAGAATGTAGATACGGTGGAAATCAAGGGTAAAGGCGAGAAAATCAATGGGATTTATTATTACATCGTGGATCAGCAGGAAAAAGATCGCATTCACGGAATAATTGAAGAACATTTGGAGAAATAAACAGAAATAATGAAAGGCTTATGAAAGTGGTGAGGACCATGCTTATGGAGGAGGATTACGGGAAACGAAGGCATAAGCATAGACGTAATAAACGACCTTATGTTTATATCTTGTCACTGCTTCTGATTGCGGCGTGGGTTTTGGTGATTTGGCACTTTTCGACCCAATCATATCAGCAGCAGACCATCCAGCCTTGGCTGCATAAATGGTCTGAAAAGGTAAAGATCGGATTTGCGCTACCTGATGTGCAATTCACATACGGTGAGCTTGATTATTCCTTAAGACAACGACCGTATGATTTTGTTGAGTTCATATTTCGGAAAAGTGCACATTTATTTGTATATGCTGTGCTGGCGGTGCTTATCTATGGTGGGCTGAGATACAGGAAAATGCGGATGTTCACTTGTATCGCTGCTGCCCTGGCCGTAGTAGCGGTTATCGCCTCCATTGATGAATATATTCAACAGTTCAGCCCTAACCGGACGAGTTCAATCCGTGATGTCGGCGTAGATCTGCTTGGCGGATGTGGCGGAATTGCCTTATATATAGGGGTTAATGTCGTTTTCAGAAGATTCAGGTCTCCAAGGCGATCATCAGTCAAAAGAAAGTGATTTCCCAGGAAATGCTGCTCGCTAGTTCCCGCTTCTACTTGCTTGCTATCCATCATAAGTATGGAAGTAGGACAAGGGGGGACGGGGCATGCTGCGAAGAAGGAACCGGAATGCGTTACTTAAAAAGATCGGATTCATAGCACTTGTGCTGCTGCTGTTGTGGCTCATAGTCAGAACCATCCCATATCTGTTTCGTGCAGATGCACCAGATGAAGCTGCTTCCATTGCCCAAGAGTTTTACAAATATGAGCAGACGGGTGATTTCGGCAGTTCATGGGAGTTGTTTCATCCATTGATGAAAGAGCGCTTTCCCAAAAGCGCTTATTTACAGTCGAGAGCGCATATCTTCATGCAGCATTTTGGGGTGGAAACCTTTGATCTGGAGATGGAAAAACCAGAGCGAGAGTTTGACGTTACGGTAATTGATGGCGTTAAGCCATTTGCAGAGGCATATCGCATTGGTGTTACCCAGAAGTTTACGGGAACCTTTGGTCAATTTAAAATCGTGCAGAATTGTTATATCGTAAAGGATGGGGACGATTGGACATTGCTTTGGTATTATCCGAAGAATGGAGATACAGAGACTGAGCATGACAAAACTGAATGATAGTATTAACCCATACTATGTGCCGAATTGTATCATTTGTACTTGAAAAGGCTCTATGAATGCGAGACTTTAGTCGCATTTATAGAGCTTTTTTTGCATTTCATTTCTTTTTAAACCTTTAAGGGGTTGACATTAGTCCCGGTGTCAAGTAAATTACGAGTTAGATACAAAATGTATCAAAATTCAGCGTCTAACGACAAATAACAGGGACTTCAATGCTCCTTGTGAGGGGAAGGAATATCATTGATTGAAACGGACCGCTTTTACTGTGTCAGTTGTGGGATGATTGTGTCGGTCGCTAGGGGCTCTGTCGAACTAAAGGAAGAGGACTGTGGAGGCAATCACGTATTTCGCACCGGATTTTATCGGAGTGAGATGCCGCTTGGATGCTGTGAAGCGTGTGTAGTTCATATGAAACGTCAGGGTAAATCCCAGTTTGCGGGACAATATACTAAAGATTATGATACACTATCTTCATATGAGAAGCGGGCATGATGTGAATGCCCGTTGATGAAGGAGGAAATGGAATGCAGCAGGAGCCGGTCGTCCGTCTTCAGGGCGTCAGTAAAATCATCTCCTCCCGATCATTGGTCAGTGACCTGACTCTGGATATTTCTCCGGGGCAGGTTTTTGGTTTTTTAGGACCCAATGGGGCGGGGAAAACAACAACGATTCGAATGATGGTAGGACTGATGTCCATCAGTCAAGGAGATATCATCATCTCGGGACACAGTGTAAAGAATGAATTTGAGCAGGCCATCGCTCAGGTTGGGGCTATTGTCGAGAATCCAGAAATGTACAAGTTTCTGACTGGATATCAGAATCTCGTTCACTTTGCCCGGATGTCACCTGGTATTACGAAAGAACGCATTGCCGAGACGATTGAACGTGTTGGGCTTACAGCACGCATTCATGACAAGGTAAAGACCTATTCTCTGGGTATGCGCCAGCGTTTGGGCGTGGCCCAAGCCATATTACATAAACCAAAGTTATTGGTATTGGATGAACCCACCAACGGCCTTGATCCGCAGGGAATAAGGGAACTTAGGGATTATTTGCGCCAGCTCTGTCAAGAGGAAGGGATCACCGTCTTTGTATCCAGCCACTTGTTGTCGGAGATGGAATTGATGTGTGATACCGTTGCGATTATCCAAAATGGCAAATTGATTGATGTAAGAAATCTAAGAGCTGAGGCAGGAGTGGACGTACTTACTGAAGTTGCTTTTGAAGTAAATGATGCTCCACGTGCAGCCGAACTAATTAGCGAAGCTACAGTTCAGGGCAATGCCATTGTGATTCGTTTATCCCGTGAGCAGATTCCGGACTTGAATGCGAGGCTGGTCAGTGAAGGGTTCCAGGTATACGGTATCCGTAGCGTAACCCATACGCTGGAAGATCAATTTTTGCAGGTGACTGGGGGCGGAAGCATTGGGTAATTTCGGCAATCTCATTATGAATGAAAACATGAAAATTTTCCGTCGTCCGCGTACTTGGATTATGTTATCTATTCTGGCATTAATTTCGCTGTTGATGCCGGTTCTGCTCAATGAAGGCATGGGGTCCAGTGAAGTTCCATACTGGCAAGCAGCTATTACTACCGTTCAGGTCGTCTTTTTCCTGAATACTATCTTCTGTGTCGTCATAGCAGCCGAAGCGGTGGCCGGAGAGTTCACTTGGGGAACCATTAAACTACTGTTGATTCGTCCGTGGTCACGCAGCAAAATACTGGCATCCAAATATTTGTCCGTGATTGGATTCAGTATTCTGAGTACGTTACTTGTTGTTATTATGGCAACCGTAATGTCGTATATGCTGTTCTCCCATTCCGTAACTCCGGATGGAAGCGGTGCTTCTGCATCACACGCATTTGCACTATGGGGATATCTGTACGTGGACTTGTTTATTACGCTCGCTATTGCCTTTATGGTCTCCTCCGTGTTTCGTTCGGGAGCTCTGGCCATCGGTTTGTCTCTATTTATCATGTTTACACAGAATTTGTTCTCATTGATCTTCAATCCCGTTCGTTATGAATGGGCCAAGTATGTTCTGTTCAATAACATGGATCTCAGTCGGTATATGGATCCAGTGACGGACTTTAGTATGTTTGACGGTGGGAATACAGGCATGACACTTGGCTTTTCTGTTGCTGTGCTAGCTGTATATTATGTTGTTTTCATGTTGATCTCATGGGTTGTATTCAACAAAAGAGATGTGGCAGGCTAATCGCCTGCTTCTTTTTTTTACCCAATTTCTCCTTCAGGATGGAAAAGAGAGTATATTCAGCATTCGCTGTGGCATGACTAGCATTTAAGGGTACATATAATCATACATAAGAATACGGCTTGGAATGGAACACGCTGTCCAAGCTGTATTAAGTTGCATGACATACATATTATCGCCGCAGTCGTATTTGGCAGAGCAGCGTATGGAGGGATCACGTTTCTTGATAAACAACAAGTTTTACCGTATATGCACAGCAATTATTTTGCTGCTGCTCATCGTGTATTTGGGGGATAAAGTCAACTTTATTTTCAGCCCCCTGACCTCGCTGATTCACATCATCATTATTCCGCTGCTGATTGCTGGTTTCTTCTATTATCTGCTGCGTCCGCTCGTCGACTATATGGAACGGCACAAAATGAAACGTGCACTGTCAGTCCTTATTATTTACGTGGTGATTGCGCTGATTATGGCAGGATTCAGTGTGCTTGTATGGCCTTCACTGCGTGAACAACTGTTGAATTTTGTGGAGAATGCCCCGGTACTGGTTACATCGCTCAGTGATCAGTTGGCTGAATTCGAAAAGAGTGGTTTCCTTTCAAAATATATACCTGAGGATTCCGATCTGTTCTCACGCTTCTCCGATTTTCTAAGTCAAGGAATTGCCCAGGTAACGGATTATGTATCCGGATTGTTTTCTGTCGTATCTAATCTGGTCATCATTCTGGCGACGTTCCCGATCATGCTGTATTACATGCTCAAGGAAGGCAGCAAATTTGGAACTAATCTTACACTGTTGCTCCCGAGACGTTACCGTAAAGATGGAGAAGAGACGGTACATGAAATCGATGAAGCTTTGAGCAGCTACATTGTAGGTCGTGTCATTGTCAATGTAGCCTTGGGCATCCTGATGTATATTGGTTTTCTCTTTCTCGGTTTGCCATATGCATTACTCCTGACGGCCGTATCCATTATCCTGAACTTCATTCCTTATGTAGGGGCTTTGCTGGCAGCCATTCCTGTCGTCATTGTGGGGTTCATTGAATCACCTTCAATGGCGATCTGGTCGCTTGTCATCATTGTTATCGCTCAGCAAATTCAGGATAATCTGATCTCTCCTTATGTCTATGGCAAACAGTTGGACATTCATCCGTTGACTACCGTCATCTTACTGCTTGTAGGTGCAGACCTGGGGAACATTCTTGGGATGATTATCGTTATTCCGTTATATATGATCATCAAAATTATTTTCCGGAAGATTCAGAATCGAATCGTCGAAGACAAGGCAGATCCAGCCAATTAATTCAACTAAGGTGCTAACAACTCTAGGCACCTTATCGTGTGAATTAGCATGAGTGGCCAAGGCTAACGAACTTCAGGGTCTCTTTTACGCCGGAAAAATGCGAAAGGACCAGCAGATCAAGGCATTAGAGTGTCTGCGATTCGTTAAACTGTTGTAACAGTGAAAATAGGGCCAATAGAACGTGCTCGATTCGTTAGATATTCGCCGCGAGAGCGAACTATGCTAAACAGCAAGTATCGCTAACCGCGACTCATCCCAATACGCCTGCCATATGAAAAAGGTGGTGTCCATCATCTTCACGACGATGGACACCACCTTTTAGTGTATCTATATTGAAGAAGCGAGTTTATTAATTCGTCTCGTCTTCATCAGTGTAGTCGGACATGGTCAGTGGTTCCTTAGGAACAACGGCGACTTTGTAGAAGCGATTTTTGTCTTTTTCCAGCAACACGAAGGTGAGATTCTCGAACTCATATTCTTCCTGTTCATTCATCTCTGGACGATGGCTATAAAGCCATCCGCCAATGGTATCCCATTCGTCCGCATCCAGGTTTGACGTGAACATATCGTTTACTTTGGACAAGGACACCTTGCCATCCATAATGACATAGTTTTCATTGATAACCTGAATATCCTCCACTTCGTCTGCGTCGAACTCATCCCGAATTTCTCCGACAATCTGTTCAAGCACATCCTCAATCGTTACAATCCCGGACGTACCTCCATACTCATCGACCAGCACGGCAATATGCACGCCATCCTTCTGCATTTTCTTGAGCAGGTCCTTGACCGGAGTCGTTTCGTGAACAGCCGATACCGGCTGAATGAGGGAAGAGAGATCGACAGGTTCTTCGTTCCCGTACAACTCCAGGAAAAATTGTTTGGTATTTATGATACCGATAATATCGTCTTTGCTCTCATTTACTACTGGAAAACGGGTGTATTGTTCTTGACGGATAATATCCAGGTTTTCCTCGTTCGATCTATTGACATAAAGGCAGACCATATCAGTCCGGGGTACCATGATTTCTTTGGCAAGCATCTCATCAAAAGCAAAAATTCGGCTTACATATCCGAACTCGGCTTGGTTGATTTTGCCGCTCTCAAAGCTTTCATTAATGATAAACTGTAATTCTTCTTCGGAGTGCGCATCTTCATGCTCCGATGCAGGTTTGATTCCGAACAACTTGACCAGTTGATTCGCTGAGCTGTTTAACAGCCAGATAAAAGGATACATAATTCGGTTAAACCAGATGATAGGTGTAGACGTCAGCAGAGCAACGGCTTCGGCTTTACGGATTGCAATCGTTTTAGGTGCAAGTTCGCCAACTACCACATGCAAATACGTGATGGCAACAAACGCAATAACAAACGATAAGAATGAAGAAACTGCCTCAGGCATGTTCATGCTTTCGAACACAGGGTGGAGAATTTTCTCTACCGTGGGTTCTCCCAGCCAGCCCAGTCCCAGAGATGTAATCGTGATACCCAACTGACAGGCGGACAAATATCCATCCAGGTTGGCAACGGCTTGTTTAACAGCCAAGGCACGCTTGTTTCCTTCTGCAATCATTTGGTCAATCCGGCTCGGACGAATCCGTACCAGAGCGAACTCCACTGCAACAAAAAACGCCGAAAGTCCTATCAAAAATGCAACCAATACTAAATTTAACGCATACCTCTCACTTTCCATTAACTAGTCTTCTCCTTTAAGTAATAAGTTTTTAACGAATATTATATCTAATTTTACGTAAGAAGACCACCTTCCAATCAAGAAAAGAGGAAGAGTCTGGAAGGCAGAGTATGCGAAATGGCGATGGAGTGCTGATCCGCAGACTGGAATGAATCATATGTAGAGGGGAACACAGTCAGAATATACAACGCCAAAGCATGGCAAGAACTGGCTGAGCACTGTTACAGATGCGCTGTGTATGTAAAATTTTATCTAAGCAAACGTTACGAACAGTGCATACATTGGGTATCTAATGATTAGCTAAAGGCTTTATCGTCAAAGCTTGTACAGTGAGAGAGAACGGCAAGGTTATCCCTTGCCATGAGGAGGAAGCCGAATGTTTTGGCTGGTCATTATATTGCTCGTATTTACTTTTCAGGCAGCCACCATTCTGTTGCTGGAATTCCGTAATCCGGCGAAAGCTGTGGCATGGCTTTTTATTTTATTCTGTGTACCCTTGATCGGCTTTGTTGTGTATTATTTTGTCGCCCAGGACTACAGCAAACGAAAGAAGGTCCGTAAGGGCGGTTCGCGAATCTTTCGGGAAATACGGGAAACGATCTGGGAGCAGGCTCATATTGTCGAGCATGCCGATCAGATGTCTGGCAGCCGATACAATCATCAGCATCGTTTGTTCAACCTGCTGTCACACCTGTCTGAGAGCCCAATTACAGGTTGCAATCGGAGTCAAGTACTGACGAATGGTGAAGAGACATTTGAAGCCATGTTGAGGGCCATGGAACAGGCAGAGCACCATCTGCATGTTGAATTTTATATTTTTCGGGATGATGTCATCAGTACAAAGTTTCAGGACGTGATGATTCGCAAGGCGAAAGAAGGCGTCAAAGTGCGTTTGATCTGCGATGGACTCGGCAGTCACAAGATGAGCTGGAGCTTTATCCGCAAGTTTCAGAACGCAGGCGTGGAGTTTCATTATTTTCTGCCGCCGCTCATTGCAACGATTGACCGAAGGGTGAATTACCGGAATCACCGTAAAATTGTTGTGGTGGATGGAAGGATTGGATTTGTGGGTGGAATTAATATAGGTGATGATTATCTCGGACAATATCCGGAGGTTGGATTCTGGCGCGATACCCATGTACAGATTGAAGGAGATGCCGTATATTTCCTGCAAAATACGTTCTTGAACGACTGGAAACTTGCTTCCGGCGAGCAGATTACAGAGCCTCAACTGACAGAGCTGTTCCCTCCACATATTTGCAGCGGGGAAGAGCGGATTCAGATTCTGGCCAGCGGGCCGGATCAGGACTGGGATGCCATTCAAGAAATGTGCTTTGGGGCGATTTCCGTGGCATGCGAACGCATATACATCACAACACCCTATTTCATTCCGGACCCCGCACTGTATGAAGCGATTAAGACGGCTGCCGTGAGTGGGGTAGATGTGAAAATCATCATTCCGTATCAATCGGATTCCCGGCTTGTGCACTTGGCCTCACTGTCCTATGTCGAAGAACTGTTGCGTGCGGGAGTGAAATTCTATCAATATCGCAAAGGTTTTGTGCATGCCAAGGTCCTGATTGTGGATGATTTGCTTGCGACGGTAGGCACAGCCAATATGGATATGCGGAGCTTTTTCTGCAATTTCGAGTTGACCGCTGTGTTGTTCGAAAAATCATCCATGGAACGGCTGACCGAGGATTTTGAACGTGATTTGGATGAATGCAGCCAGATTGACGTGAAGGTGTTTCAGCAGCGTTCACGGTGGCAAAAAGGGGCAGAAATGCTTTCTCGCATGCTTTCTCCGCTGCTTTAGCCGTTATAGGGCGGATTTCTCAAGATAAGTTCACTTTTTGTGAATTTATCTTCTTTTTGCTAACTATTTTGCTCAAATTTGATCTTTTATGATATAATGTTTATATAAATTATGTCTTGGCGAAGGAGGGGAGTCTGCGGGAAAACAGGCTCCCTTTTGCTCTCTTTTGGAAGTGTCAACCGGAATTAAGACATACTTGAATACATTTCATATAGCCTTTAGGTGCTTTTATAACGGGGTGCATATAGCGTTGGGACGGCGTTGTTCCTCTGTATGTAGGGTTCCTCTGGGGTACTTAAATGATTTATGAAATGGATTCACATCTTGATCAAAACGGGGGGGATACCATGTCCAATGTATCGGTTAAAGAACTAACATCCAAGCCGGACCGCAATGTGAAGAGTTCGGTGTTTTCACTGAAGCTTCTGCAGCGCATCGTGATGATTCTGGTCGGTGCTGCACTGATGGCTGTGTCACTCGAAGTATTTCTCGTGCCGAATGGCGTTATTGATGGGGGAATAACAGGGATCTCGATTATGGTGTCAGAGCTTACACATCTGCCACTCGGAATTTTCCTGACCTTGCTGAACTTGCCTTTCCTGATTCTGGGGTATAAACAAATTGGTAAAACGTTTGCGCTATCTACACTGCTCGGGATCGTCGTAATGTCCATTGGAACGTCATTGTTACACCACGTTCCTGCACTGACGCCAGGTGAACCACTGCTTGGAGCTGTATTTGGTGGATTGATCTTGGGGGTTGGTGTTGGTCTCGTCATTCGTTCTGGCGGTTCACTGGATGGTACGGAGATTGTAGCCATACTGTTGAGTGAGAAATCACCATTGTCTGTAGGTCAGATCGTATTGTTCATTAACGTATTTATTTTTGCAGGTGCAGGTTTTGTGTTTGGCTGGCCAAACGCCCTGTATTCCATGATTGCTTATTATATTGCAATGAAGATGATTGATATTGTGAATGAAGGATTGGATCAATCCAAATCGGTATGGATTATCAGCGAGAAGTATCGTGATATTGGTTCAGCCTTAACCGACCGTCTGGGTCGTGGCGTCACTTTCCTGGATGGAGAGGGTGGCTTCAGCGGAGACGAGAAGAAAATTATCTTTGTGGTTATTACTCGTTTGGAAGAAGCTAAACTGAAGTCCATTGTTGAAGATTGGGACCCACATGCCTTTGTGGCGATTGGTAACATTCACGATGTGAAGGGCGGACGTTTCAAGAAAAAAGGTATACATTAGCGAATCTCATCGCGCGTAAACGAAAAGATAGCCGGTACCCTTGGTTTGAGGGTGACCGGCTATTTTTGTTTTAAATGCTGGATGATCAGTTCAACAGGCTGGGGTTCGACAGCTGCGATCAGATCCCCGGTCTTCGTCAGGCGTTCCACGATGTTCATCAAGTGGTAATCCTTGATCGAAACGTTGTTCCGCACTTCATCCCATGTGAGTGGAGTAGACACAGTGCCACCTGGCTTGGCGCGGGGAGTGTAAGGAGCTGCCAGCGTTTTGCCACCATAATGCTGGAGGTAATCAAAATAAATGCGATCCCCCCGGTCTTTTTTTAGTCGTTCCAGTGTAAATAGATCCGGATGTTTTTGAGTGACGTATTTGCCTACAAAATAACCGATGTCTCTTAATTCATCGAAGGTTACACCTTGGCGAATCGGAACAATAATCTGTACACCTGTGGCACCGGATGTTTTCGGTACCGATCTCAAACCAAGTGAAGTTAGCGTTTCCCCCACGATTAAGGCCGCCTGCATAATGCGAGGTTCTTCTTCCTGCGAAGGATCGAGATCAATCATCCACTCGCAAGGCAGATGGTTGCCTACGGCATGCAAGGAAGGATGAAACTCCAGAGCGGCCAGATTGCCAAGCCATAACAGATCAGGGAGGTCGTTCATCACCACATATCGTATCCCGTCATGCATCTCGGTTCGCACAAACTCCGGAACTGGCTCTGGGGCATTTTTCTGATAGAAAAACTCGCCGCCTGCACCATGCGGATAACGTATCGTGGTGAGCAGCCGATTACGGGTGTAAGTAAGTAGGTAGGGAGCCAGTGCCGCCAACTTTTGCAAATAGATAGCCTTGGTTACACCTGCTTCGGGCCATAACAACTTGTCTGGATTAGTCACAGTAAGTTCCATTCCATTAATCGTTATGGTGCCCTTTATTGTATGGGCCATGAATAACACCTCCTCTGGGGAACAAGTATAATTTAAAAGGAAAGCCTTTTTACTTTTTCAGGTGGATGTAAAAATTAGTTTATCGTTCAGGGATAAGATGACTGATCTGGCTGATCTCACACTCCTCTCGCTTTACCGAAGCAAAAGCCTGGATGCTTGGGTGACGTAGGGTAAGATGGTGGGTGAGTTCCATGAATTGCACTTTGACTCCGATCTGTGGTTCAACCCATGTCGTCTCCGCGCTTCTCTCAGGTATGTTATGGAATGGTCTATCCTTTCGGATGAGAGGCTGTACTTCTTCGGTTAGTTTACGCCAGGAGTCCGAGTTCAGTTTACCCGTGCCGACATGACCAATATAGACAAAGTTTGGCCCATCATATACACCAACTGCGATTGCATTGACGATACCACTGCGGTAGGTGACCCCGCCAATCATCGCATATAGATCGTGGAAAATCTTGACCTTCTGCCAGCGTTGATCCTTACCGTTGATTCCATAGGTACTGGAAAGGTCTTTACATACAATTCCCTCCATCTGGTGCTGTCTCATCACAGTGAGCAGGGCGTCCGGATCTGACGTGTTGGTCACCTCCTGAACATGGGGAGCAGGATTCAGAACTTGATGCAGCAGACGCTGACGTTTTGCAAGTGGTTGATCTGTGACCCATACCCCATCGCAGAAAAGAATATCAAATACCATATAAGTCACCGGAATCTGGTTTACAGCTTGGGCAATGCCATCCGGTCTGCTCATGCGATCTCGCCGCAACACGTGATAGAAGGACGGTTTTCCCGTATTCGGGTCAAGGGCAATAATCTCTCCATCCAAAATATAAGAAGGGACGGAGCACAGATTGCGTGGCTGAACCAGCTCAGGATATTGAGCAGTTCGGTTGTGCAATCTGCGATTAATTAATTGAATTCCCTGTCCGTCCTCGTAAGCAAGCATGCGGACCCCATCCCATTTGATTTGGGCAATCCAGTTTTGCCCGCTAGGGATCACATCTCGGGATATAGGTTCAAAAGGAACCAGAGGATTGAACATGTGCCTAAAACTCCTTTCCTCTTTCAAATCTGCCTGGAGGTTGATGCCCTAAGTTGACTGTCGCAAGTTTAACTCTTCCGCAGCCGTACCCTTAGTTTATGTACCATAATGAGCAGCAAAGGAATTGCAATGCCACAGGTCAGGTCCCAATCAATCCAATATGGAATAACAACCTTGAGATAGAAATTTTCGTTTGGAGCTAGAACAATGGACATGGCCAGAACCAACAGGGCACCAGGCAAAATGAGTGGACGATAGCTGGACAATTTGAAGAGATGAGTGATTCCGAGTACAAAGCTATAGAAAAACAGAATGCTTTTGAAAAAGACGGCAATAATCCAGACGGAAGCCATAAAGGCTTCGATTCGTTGCAAAGAGTTGCCTATGTTAATCTTCAGCGACAGATTAAATGCTGCGAACCAATGGTGCTGCGTCATAAATGGCCCCATGACCAGCAGACAGATGGTTAGCGTTAGGGTAAGCATCAATCCGCCTATAATGGCTGCCAGCAGGATATCCTTTTCCCAATGAGCTTCCTTTTTGGCATAAGGAAAGAGCATAAGAAAGATGCACAATTCACAATAAGGATAGGTAAGCACAGCGACAAAGCCTTTAAAGGGATTCAGAAATCCTTCTCCAAGAACAGGCTTGATGTTGTCCAGATGTGATTGCGGGAACAGACAGACGGTCAGAATGAGCAGAAATAGCACAATCAGGGGAAGAAATACCTCGGCGCTCCTGCCTATGGGTTCCAGACCAGATAAGAGCCCCCAGACAAGAGTGAAAACAAAGAGCAAATTCACAATGAAGAGCGGGGATTCAGGCAAGATCTGGGTCGTCATGAAATCCCCAATTTCTCGTATAAACGCGGAGGTACCCATTAGAAAATAGAATAGATAAAAACAGCTGATGAAGGCCCCGATCCAGGGCCCAAGAGTATGCAATGCATGTTGAATCAGATTCATCCGGGGCTGCAGTTTGTACACAACGAGCATAATGGACAGTATGCCTGCTCCTCCAGCAACGCCCAATAATGCGGACAACCATGCATCCTGATGCGCATATGAAGTGATCATCGAGGGGAAGACGATAATCTGTTCACCAATCGTGCATAAGAACATCAGCGAGCCCAGTTGTCTTACAGTTAAACGCCCCTTTTCAATCATGTGGGTTCTCCTTCGCATGTCGATCTAGATATTTGGTTAGGATACGCCAATTGCACCAATTTTATTAGGAAATGGATAAAGGCATATATCAACATAAAAAAAGGTAGGCAAAAAAGCCCGGACAACTGAATTCCCTATATGGAGCGAGGGAATTTGTGTCCGGGCTAATCAGAGTACTCAATTTAATACACAATATTCACGTCACGGATTTCCCGTGTTAGCTCGTTGTGGTCAAACGAATGCGAATATTCTGTGGGTCTACAGTAAACCAGTCCTTACCTTGCTGTTCGATAGATGTGTTCGACTGACGCAGTTGCTCTACAGCTTGTTCCAATTGTTCTTTCTCGTCATAAACGATGGTGAAGTAGTCAATGCCTGTTGCATTGTCAGGATTTACAGGGGCGCCTGTACCAGCCCAAATGTTCAGCCCGATGTGATGGTGATAACCGCCTGCGGACACAAACAGGGCGGACATATTGGCGAAGTTACCAACGATGTCGAAACCAAGGACTCCTGTATAAAAACGGCGCGATTCTTCCAAACCACGTACGTGGAAATGAACATGACCAATGACGGTTCCGGCGGGCAATCCCTGCCAAGGCTCGTTTGCGGCCAGAGCGAACAGGCTGTCTACATCAACAGGATCACTTGACATAATGTAGTTATTATCTGCATCTCGCTTCCAGGTGTCGCGGGCGCGGTCTGCATAGATTTCGATACCGTTCTGATCCGGATCTGAAATGTAGAATGCTTCACTGACCAGATGATCACCCTGACCAATTTCAATGCCGGATTCAGCCAGATTACGGAGGGCAAGGCCCAGCGATTTGCGGTCGGGCAGCAGGATGGCGAAGTGATATAAGCCTGAAGTGGAGCGAACAGGCATCGTCACGGCATTGGTCAACTGCTCAAGGCGTA
This sequence comes from Paenibacillus sp. O199, assembly GCF_001636635.1. Lineage (NCBI taxonomy): Bacteria > Bacillati > Bacillota > Bacilli > Caryophanales > Paenibacillaceae > Paenibacillus > Paenibacillus sp. O199. Next base: position 187,832 of record NZ_LGRP01000005.1, on the reverse strand, counting down.
GAAGCGAATGCTTTCCATCGGCAGTCATGGTAGCGACTTTTTCACTGCGTTCAAGCAGTTTCAGTCCGACCACCTCGGTATAAAATTGAATGGATCGCTCCAAATTGCTGATTCGCAGACTTACTTCACCCAGATGGGTTGTAGCAGGAATTTGATAAGTAGAAGTCATAAGGATTTCCTCCTGTAAACAAGTTTAGTTGGTTTGTTGCGGTTCGCCCATTTGCAATGGTATAGGGCTATTGTAATGTCATAGCTCATGTAGATATGAGACTCAACTGTACATTTATAAATAAGTTACTTTTCATTAGTTAATATAAAATATAAATCAACTTTCGTCAATTGTATTTTCGATTTTGGTGTAGTCATTTTTGGTTGAATATTACTTCTATTATGGAATACAAAACAAAAATCCGGCTTCATGGCCGGATCTCCAATGTTGATGTTGGTGACAAACGAATCTCTTTGTTGTTTGCCGCTTAAGCCTTGGGTTTAGGAGCAGCCTTCTTTCTTTTCGCAGGAGCAGGAGCCTCTTCTTCTCCTCCAGCCACTGCTTGGACCGAAGTTTTCTTAGGAGCACGTTTTTTGGGTTTGGCTGTGGTGGTTCCGGGATCGGTTGGAATGGGCTTCACAGCTTCAATACTTGCTTGCAATGCTGCCATAAGATCCATGACATTCGCTTCCGGCTTGGCAGGGGCAATTTTGATTTCTTCACCAGCTACTTTGTGATTGATCAGATCCAGCAATTTGGCGCGGTAGTCGTCTGTATATTTACCAGGTTCAAAAGGAGTGGATAACTGATCGATCAGCAGTTTCGCCATCGTCAACTCCTTCTCGTTTACGTTCAGGACCTCGGGCAGGTTGGGAACCTGAGAGACGGGACGGATTTCGTCTGGATAGAAAATGGTTTCCATAGAGAGGCAATCGTCCAGTACACGGATCGCGGCCAAACTGCTTTTGGAGCGAATGGATATCTTGGCGATGCCAATCTTTCCTGTATCCCGCATGGCAGTCATTAATAGCTGGTAGGCGTTTCCTCCCGCTTGATCGGGGGAGAGGTAATACGTTTTTTGAAAATAAATCGGATCGATCTCCGTTAAATCTACGAAGTCCAGAATGGTAATGGTTTTGCTGCTGGAATCATTTAACGCTTCAAGCTCGTCCTTCTCGAACAAGACGAATTTGCCTTTCTCATATTCATATCCTTTGGTGATCTCTTCCCATTGAACCTCAACTTCGCAGGAAGGACATTTACGTACATAAGCGAGTGGGCTGCCGCAGACTTTGTGAATGTAACGCATGGAGATGTCTTTGTCTTCGGTAGCCGAAAACATTTTGACAGGAACATGAACCAGACCAAAGCTAATTGCACCTTTCCAGACCGTATGCATGAACGGCTCCTTTCCGAGAACATTTTATGTATAGTATGGGCATTTCACAGGAGGGATAACCGTATTTCCCCGGAAGCGGTATGCTTCAGAAAGAGTGGGGGATGATAACAGAAACATCCTTAAGATCTGTGCTGTATGGCGCTGGTTTTGGAAGAGGATGATGTTAGTTATTAACTATCACGTCAGGAGGCACCCCTATGAAGAACAAACGAGACGAAGCTGAAGCTCACGCCCATACGTTCTCTCCGTATCCTCGTGCCGAGTCGGAAGGGTCTGAAGGTTTTCATACACCTGCAACAGCGGTTAACTGGGAGGCTATCACATCAGAAGAGCTGCCGCTTGACCGGGAGTCGTTCATGCTGGACATTGACCGGATGGTGAATGAGGGTCTGGGCGGTGGACAAGTCACGGAAGATAACGGTTATATCGGTGAAAGTACGACAGATAGCATGGTGCGGGAATCGCATGATGATCCGGAAGGGGAGTATGAATAATGTTGGATGTGAAACGCGCGAAAGCCATTTATGATTCCAAAGATACGATTGCAGTTACATTGGAAGGAGATCCGGTCTGGATCGAAAATGTGGATGAAGCTAATGGCATGGCAACGGTGCAGGTGGGCAGCAGACCGGGGAATACTCAGACGGTACGTGTAGACCGTTTGGAAGAGTAAAAGGCAAAGTGCTGGTGAAGGATGTCTAGGAAGGCCGGTGCCGTCAGGTACCGGTTTATTTGTCGTTCGTGTGAATGGTGGCCTGTCTTCTGCTCTGCTTCTGCTCCTTCGATGTTGCGGGGGGAGAATGGGACCGATATAATAAAGTTCAAAGTGAACTCAGGCGGCTTGACCGCCAAAGGTGGGGCGTATATTGAATCAGACGCATGAGCAGTGGGTGTATCACTCCCATGGCATTACAGATACAGAAGTACTCGCGTCCGCACTCGCTGAACAGGCAACCGCCGGCATGGTGATTGCATTGGACGGTGATCTGGGCGCGGGCAAAACGGCATTTTCACAAAAGTTTGCCTGGCATTTGGGTGTACGTGATGTGGTCAACAGCCCCACGTTTACACTGATCAAGGAATACGAAGGGCGTCTGCCCTTGTATCACATGGACGTGTATCGCATATCGCTGGAAGAAGCGGACGAGCTTGGACTGGATGAGTATTTCTATGGAACCGGAGTCAGTCTGGTTGAATGGTCCAGTATCATTCCCGAATTACTGCCGCAGGAACACTTGCATGTGCAGATTGAAACGACGGGTCCAGAGGATCGAACGATTACGCTGGATGGGTATGGCGAGACTTATGCTGCCATGTGCCGACAGTTCAGACAGAATGGAGTCAAATGATGATGGAAGATTTACAAAAACAGCCGCGCCAGCGGTTTTTGGCGTTGGATACATCGACTGCGGTGATGGCAGCCTCAGTTATGGAAGGCCACGTCCTTCTGGAAGAACGGAATGAACGGGCAGAACGCAACCATTCGGTACACGTCGTGCCCGTAATGGAGCAGCTGCTGGAAGCTAGCAGCACGCAACCGGGACAGCTGGACGGCGTTGCCGTGGGCATTGGCCCGGGCTCGTACACGGGCATCCGCATTGCGGTGACCGCGGCGAAAACGTTAGCCTGGGCGTGGGACATCCCGGTTGTCGGGGTGTCCAGCCTTCAGGCTATGGCCTGGGGCGGCTGGCACAGTGGCCTCGCCGCCAAGGCCGAAGCTGCGGCAGAGGATGCCGCAGCAGGGGCTGGCGGAACGCCATCCGCGGACCAGGGCGGCACTGGTGCCGCCCCTGTCCACTGGATCGTTCCGCTTGTGGATGCACGGCGCGGTCAAGCCTATACCGCGCTGTTTGCCTCCGCGGGGAGCGCTGCGCCCCGGCGGCTGGCGCCAGATGCCATCCGTATGGTGGACGGATGGCTGGAAGCCCTCGCCGCCCGCATGGCGGAAGCGGCGCCGGAAGAGCGGCCCGCTGCCGTCTGGATTGTCGGCGAGACGGGCCCGCATGCGGCAGCAGCGGCTGAGCTTCGCTGCCCCGCAGGAACGGCGCTCCAGCTTGTACCCTATGAGCTGGAGGGCCGCTGGGTTGGGCGCTTAGGCGCCGAGGCGCTGCTTGCAGGTCAGCGAGATGACGTGTATGCGCTCGTGCCTAATTACACTCAGCTGGCTGAAGCGGAAGCCAACCTGCTACGCAAAGGCTAAAGGGGGAGGGGAAGCAGATGGACAACGTGGAGAATGATGAGCAGGAAGCAACGCTTCAGTTCAGGTTCATGACTCTGGATGATATTCCCGATGTCATGATTATTGAACATGAAGCCTTTACCCTGCCCTGGACGGAAGAAGCATTTCAAAATGAATTGACACACAATCATTTTGCTAAATATATGGTCATGGAATTGGAAGGTACAGCGATCGGCTATGCCGGCATGTGGACAATCATGGATGAAGCCCACATTACCAATATTGCAGTCCGGGAAGCTTATCGTGGGCGCAAGCTCGGTGAGAAGCTTCTGGACGAATTGATGAAAACGGCGGCTTATCTCGGGATGGAACGAATGACGCTGGAAGTCAGGGTTTCGAATCGGATTGCCCAGAGCTTGTATCAGAAAAAAGGGTTTGAATCGGCTGGTCTTCGCAAAGGGTATTACTCCGACAATGGGGAAGATGCGATGATTATGTGGGCGAATTTGCCGCCTGCGAGCCGGAGCGGCGAAGAGGAAGGAAGCGTAACGGATTCATGAAGGATTTCAATGAAAAGGTAAGTTCAGCACCATCTTATATATTGGCCGTGGAGACAAGCTGTGATGAAACATCCGTAGCGGTAGTCAAGGATGGACGGGAAGTGCTGTCCAATCTGATCTCCAGTCAGATCGAGACACATAAGGCATTTGGCGGAGTTGTACCTGAAGTGGCTTCGCGTAAACACGTTGAAGTCATTACACTGATGTTGGAACAGGCTATTGAACAATCTGGCATCCGTCCGCGTGATCTGAGTGCAATCGCCGTGACGCAAGGGCCTGGACTGGTTGGTGCATTGCTGGTCGGTATCGTCGCGGCGAAAACCATGGCCATGGCACTTGGCAAACCACTCATTGGCACACATCATATTGCGGGACATATCTATGCCAACAGACTTACCCATGAGCTGCAATATCCAGCGATGGCACTGGTGGTTTCAGGTGGTCATACCGAGCTTGTGCATATGGAATCCGAAGGCAAGTTCAAACTGATCGGCCGTACGCGTGACGATGCTGTAGGCGAGGCTTATGACAAAGTAGCGCGTGCACTGGGTTGTCCCTATCCGGGAGGACCACATGTGGACCGGATGGCTGCTGAAGCAGAGCAGGCGGTACCTTTGCCACGCGTCTGGCTGGAAGCCGATTCCTATGATTTCAGCCTTAGCGGTCTGAAGTCTGCTGTACTGAATGTTTTGAATCAAGCCAAAATGCGCGGAGAAACGCTTGAACCATCTGCTGTGGCACGGGGATTCCAGGAAGCTGTCGTCGAAGTGCTGGTAGAAAAAGCAGTAAGGGCTGTCCGTGAGTACGGATCACGTCAATTGCTGTTATGCGGTGGCGTTGCGGCAAACCGGGGATTGCGTTCAGCTTTGCAGGAACGTTGTGCGAAGGAAGGGCTCGAATTGCTGATCCCGCCGATGGAGTATTGCACCGACAATGCAGCGATGATTGGAGCTGCCGCGTATTTGAAGTGGCAGCGGGGAGAAATCTCGGAATTCGATGCCAAAGCTGATCCTGGACTTTCACTTGAAGCATGGTCTGTTCAATCGCTCTAGAATGATTTATGTATATACTTGACAGTCTCAAGTGAAGACTGTATATTAATTACAAATTAAAACAGGAATACGATATGTTCAACTAAACATTTACACGATAGCGGAGAGGACAGAAATAACCTGAAGAAGCGAAGCGTTCGCCTTTATCACCGGATTTTCCCTCTTAGAGAAGGGAATCAAAGAAATCTGGGGATAACAGCGATCGGAAGGTTGTTCTGTCATCGGAGCGCCAGTGTAAATATTCATTTGTTGACTTATATAGATTCCTGAACTGAAACGCAATGAACAGGAACAGTAGGGTATTTCCCGGTCATAGAGAGCTGCGGGGTGGTGTAACGCAGTCGAAGGAAACCTGAAACTCACCTGGAAGCGGAACGATGGAACACGGTAACTCCCTGGGAGAAGCCGAAGGCCGATGATGGCCCAAAGTACATGGTTACGGGTTGCCTCCGTGAATGGGCCGTTGTTGATGGAATCCGGATGACATATCTGTAGAAGATCAACAATAACTGAGGGGGCTTTTGTCACTTTGGGCAATGATAACGGTATGGACGCATACAGGATCAGCTCGAAGGAAATGAAAGTCAACAAGAGTGGTACCGCGAAGGTGAACAGCCTGTCGTCTCTTGCATTATTGCAGGAGATGGCAGGCTTTTTTGATTTTCAAAATGGTGATGAATTCATGGTCACATATCATAAATGTAATGAACGGGAGCAGTAAAACGATAAAGCGCACAGAGAGCTGCGGGTTGGTGCAACGCAGTGGCTGGAATCGTTTGAATCTCGCCCGGGAACGGAGCTGTGGAAGCAGTGAGACGATGTCTCATCCCTTGTCCTTGTAACCAAAGGACATCGTGGTACACAGCAACGGCTAACCTCCGTTATAGGGTGTTTCTCCGGCTGGATCGGTTGTTATTGTTGCGTGTACGCAACTGCAATGGATCTGGGCCGGAGACGACGAGGTGGATGGTGCCTGGCGCAAGCCTGACCCATCAAGCAAGAGTGGTACCGCGGAGGGATAATAACCCGCCGTCTCTTAGATGAGATGGCGGGTTATTTGTGTTTGCTGCCGGCAGCAGGGTGGGCGATGGGAATCCATAATCATGGTTTAGAAAGAAATAGGACTGGCGTGCAAGTCGACGTGCACGCCGGCATGGAGTGCAAAATGAATAAACATAGAGAACGGGAAGTGAACGCCTCGTTCCGATCCTAAAAATCCAATATACATTCAAATTTGATGGAGGTTGATGAATATGACAACGAACAATAACAAACGGATGATTGAGATTTTTGATACAACACTGCGCGATGGAGAACAAGCACCGGGAGCGAGTCTGCAGCCTGAACAAAAAATTGAACTGGCACATCAATTGGCTTCTCTGGGCATTGACGTCATCGAGCCTGGATTCCCGATCTCAAGTCCAGGTGAGTTCGCGGCGGTTCAGGCGATTTCCAGACAACTGCAAAACGTGGAGATTTGCGGATTTGCGCGTGCGGTCAAAGGGGATATTGATGCAGCCGTTCGAGCAACGGCTGACGCAGCGCGCCGCCGGATTCACTTGTTTATTTCCTCTTCGGACATTCATATTGAGCATCAACTGCGCCGTCCGCGCAGCGAAGTCGTAGCTACCGCCCGGGAGATGGTCTCCTATGCACGTCAGTTCACGGATATTGTGGAATTCACTGCCATGGATGCGGCTCGCACGAAGATGGATGATTTGATCGAGATGGTCGAAGTAGCCATTGAAGCGGGAGCAAGTATTATCAATTTGCCAGATACGGTTGGGTACGCACTGCCACATGAATATGGAGAGATGTTCCGTCGGGTACGTGAGGGCGCAAGAGGCGGAGATAAGGTTCGATACAGCGCTCACTGTCATAATGATTTGGGCCTTGCGGTTGCCAACAGTCTGGCTGCGATTGCCAACGGTGCTTCCCAGATCGAAGTAACCATCAACGGTGTGGGCGAACGGACGGGTAACTGTGCATTGGAGGAGCTGATTATGGCTCTGGAGACGCGGGGAGATGTTATTGGCGCAACGACAAATATCAAACTGAACCAGATGTATGAGACATCCCGTCAGATTAGCCGTGCGATGCATTTCCCAATTGCATACAACAAACCGGTGGTAGGGCGCAATGCCTTCCAGCATGAGTCTGGTATTCATCAGGATGGTCTGCTTAAGAATCGGAGTACGTATGAGATTATGGACCCGGAAGCGCTGGGAATTCCACGCAGCATGATTATTCTGGGCAAACATTCCGGTCGTCACGCTTTGAAAGATCGGGTTCGTAAATATGGCTTTGAACCGGATGAGCAGCAAATGGAACAGCTATATGAGATATTTAAAGAAACTGCCGATCAACAGAAAGTGGTCAGTGATGACCAGTTATTGCAGATGGTGAGCCAGACCATGAATATTCCTGCCCAGGATTATGAACTGGTTGAATTGCAGGTTACGGCCGGCAGCATGACGGATCGAATGGCAGCAGTTCGTATTCGCACGAGCGCAGGGGAGCAATCCTATTCTGCGGTTGGCGGTGGTCCGGTAGATGCAACGATTCGTGCGATTGGTCAAAGTATCTCGGACGACATTACTTTTGTCGATATGGAAATGCACGCACTGAGTGGAGGAGAGGCTGCGAGTGCAGAAGCTGCAGTTACTGTGGAACGTGCAGGACGTGAATTCAGAGGAACTGCCACGCACAATGATATTGTCATGGCAGCCGGTTTGGCTTATGTAGCAGCTTGCAATGCGGCCGGACTGAAGGCGGAGTCTTCCGAAAGTGATGAATCAGTGCACGCGTAATAGTACTCCAGTAAATCACATAACTTTATGTCAAAAATAAACCAGAGGCAGGCCTTAAATACAGAGGTCTGCTTTTGTCCTTTTATAGGAGAAAAATTTGAAAGAACGAATGTGTTTGTCAAGGTGTGATTATAGTTATCCACATATTCAGTGTAAATTGTGGGTAACTATCTCAAAGTCAAACCAGTAATGTTTTCGAAAATAAAAGGCTTTAGGGGATAAAATGGTCGAGTTATATTCACAAAGTTGTGGATAATGTGGATAACTCGGTGGATAAATATGGTTTTTGTGCAAAAAAAGCTATTCTACCGCCGTATAATTAAATGAATTGAATTGCTTGCTATCTTGCTTTCTTGTGGATAAATTAGAGGATTTACAACGTAAAAATATTTTACTTGATTCGAGTGGATTTGACAAATAGGGAATCATCCTACTCAAATCTGTCTCGCTTTATGCTCAAAAAAAAGCCAATCCCGTAAGGAATCAGCTTTTGATATAAAATCCAGTCTATTTTGTTTTTTTTCTTATTCCAAAGCTAATTCTTCCCACTCTTCATAAGCCTTGGCAAGTTGAAGCTTGTGATCTTCCGCTTTCTCCTGAAGCTCTTGCAGCTTCATGTAGTCCTGATATATTTCAGGCAGAGCCATCTGAGCCTCAAGCTCTGTAATCTCCGTTTCCAGCTTCGCAATCTGTTGTTCCAGAGCTTCCTGCTTGCGTTGACGGTTACGTTCTTCGCGCTTGGCCTGCTTGTCCGCTTCGAATGAGGCGGCACCGGATTTTTCGGTTGCGGATAGACCTGGATCAGATTTGGCTGAGTTTTTGTTAGAGGCCTGGCGTGCTTCAGCAGCTTCGCGCGCAATATCTTCAAGCTCCTGTTTCTTCTCTACATAATCATCATAATTGCCGAGGTAATGCTCTGTTCCGCCGGGATGCAGCTCGACAATACGTTCAGCCATTTTATTGAGGAAATACCGGTCATGCGAGATGAACAGCAATGTGCCCTCATAGTCCATCAGCGCCGCTTCAAGCACTTCTTTGGCGAACAGGTCGAGATGGTTCGTAGGCTCATCCAGAATGAGCATATTGGCTTCCTTGAGCATGAGCTTGGAGAGGGAGACACGAGCTTTTTCTCCACCGCTAAGAGATGAGATCTTTTTGAGTACATCATCTCCACTGAACAGGAAGTTGCCTAGCACCGTACGAATCCGTGATTCTTCCATGCCTGGATATGCGCTCCACAGTTCTTCCAATACGGTATTGGAAGGATTAAGTCCCGTCTGCTCCTGATCATAATAGCCAATCTGCACCTTGGTACCCCATTGGATCTCACCGCTTACAGGACGCAAACTTCCGGTGAGGCATTTGAGCAAGGTAGATTTTCCGATACCGTTCGGACCGATCAAAGCAACCGTTTCCCCGCGTCTTAGATCAAAAGATACATTGCGGAATAACGGCGAAGCCTCATCGTAGGCAACGGAAAGCTGATCCACACGGAGCACTTCCTTGCCGGACATCACAGCCGGTTCGAACGAGAAATGAGCTTTCTTCAAATCTCCCATCGGTTTGTCGAGTCGATCCATCTTGTCGAGTGCCTTGCGGCGGCTCTGTGCCCGTTTGGTTGTTGAAGCACGGACGATATTCTTCTGAACAAACTCCTCCATCTTGGAGATTTCATCCTGTTGTTTCTCGTATTGCTTCATCTGGCTTTCGTACTCGGCAGCTTTCAGTTCCATGTACCGGCTGTAATTGCCCGTATATTTTTTGGAGCGGTGCCGTTCGATCTCCACGATGTTCGTTACAAGCCGATCAAGGAAATACCGGTCATGAGATACAACCAGCAGGGCGCCAGAATAACCTCTCAGGTAATCTTCGAGCCACGTCAGGGTGGCGATATCGAGATAGTTGGTAGGCTCGTCCAGCATTAGCAGGTCAGGGGCCTGAAGCAAAATGCGAGCAAGCGCAAGACGTGTCTTTTGCCCGCCGCTCAGTGTGGCAATCTGGGTATCTGGTGAGAATTCACCGAAGCCCATCCCGTGCAGTACACTGCGAATGCGGGTTTCCATTTCATAACCGCCATGATCCTTGAACCAGTCCGAGCGTTTCGCATAACGCTCAAGCAGATCGGCATACTTTTTTTCATCTTCCATTTGCGCGGGATCAGCAATATCCTGTTCCATCTGACGCAAATCTGCTTCCGCCTGAGTCAGGTGGCCGAATACGTTCATCATTTCTTCCCATATGGAGCGATCGGATTGCAGTCCGCTGTTCTGAGCGAGGTAACCAAGCGTTGTTTCCTTGGATTTGAAAATTTGTCCACCATCGTAGGACATTTCTCCAGCCACAATTTTGAGTAAAGTGGATTTCCCTGCGCCGTTAACACCAACGAGTCCGATGCGCTCGCGTTCTAATATTTGTAAGTTCACGCCGTCCAGGATTGGATCGACACCAAAACGTTTGATAATTCCGGATACTTGCAGCAGCATAAAATTAAGTTCCTCCATAGGTCCAGTTCTTGATATGACAACTATATCCCAGTTTACATGAAATACAGAGCAAATGCACCGATTAGGAGTGCTTGGGGCGTGTAGTCTTTTTGGTCAATCAATGATAAACTGAAAGAAGGCATGTTAATACATGAGGATTTTGCAGAAAATGAATCATTTTAACGATTCCAACACGATGACAACTGGTGCATAACATATAAATGGTTTTAATTGAGAGCTAGTTTACCTTCCCGATCAACAGGAGGTTATTCAAGGACATGCAGGATCATACGGAACAGAAAATCCGTCTTCGTTCCAAGCTGAGACAGAGCCGGGATCTGATGGATGAAAGCATGCGTCAGCAGGCGATGAGTGAGATTAATGATGTGACGAAACGGGAGCTGGAGCGCCTTAGACGGGACAAATGGAAGCTGGGGAACAAGCGGCTTATGATTTTCAGCTATTTGTCTTATGGAAGCGAAGCATCTACAGCTTTTTTATTTGAAGAAGGCTGGAAGCATGGAGATCAGATGCTCGCGCCGAAAGTGCTGACGAATCCGGCTCGCATGGAATTGCGACGTGTCATGGGTGAACAGGATATTCAGCCGGGAATATGGGGGATACCTGAACCCAAGGATTCCTCTGAAGTGCTGCAACCTGAAAGCTGGCCGGATATTGATCTTATCATCGTACCGGGGCTGGGATATGACCTTCATGGAGGGCGCATTGGTTATGGCGGCGGTTATTATGATCGTTTTGCAGAGACACTTGCAGCGAAATGTGCGATGACGGACAAAAGGCCACGGATGGCTGCATTGGTATTGCCAGGCCAGCTACAGGATGAAATTCCGATGGACCCACTTGATCTGCGAATTGATCTGTTGATAACAACCGAAGGTATATTACATATCGTATAAAGGGTTGTGATGTGATTGAATTCAGAAACGAATAACGACCAGGCTTCCGGCAATAAACTGACTCATTTTAATGAACAGGGACGAGCTCGGATGGTTGATATTTCGGGTAAGGAAAGTACCGTGCGTACAGCTGTGGCGGTATCCAAAGTGACGATGAGTCCGGCTACGCTTGAAGCGATTCGGGAGGGCCGAATCGGCAAAGGTGACGTTCTGGCTGTGGCTCAAATTGCGGGCATTCAGGGCGCCAAGAAAACGTCGGACTGGATTCCGATGTGCCATCCATTGGCATTGACGGGTGTGGATATTCGTTTTCATGACAACGGTGTCGATGAATTGCAGATTGAAGTTACGGTCAAAACCGAAGGAAAGACAGGTGTCGAGATGGAGGCGCTCACGGCGGCGTCGGCTGCGGCACTGACGATCTATGACATGTGTAAAGCCATGCAAAAAGATATGATTATCGGTCCAACCATGCTTAATTCCAAGAGTGGTGGCAAAAACGGCGATTTCAGCCGATAAGGGACATTTATTTTCATAGAGGAGAAGGGTGATCTTTATGGTGTGGAGAACAGCAATCCTGACAGCCAGCGACAAAGGGGCCCGCGGGGAACGTGAGGATACGAGTGCCCAAGTGATCCGGGAACTTGTGGAAGAAGAACTGGGTGGGGAAATCGTGGAGTACCGCATCGTTCCGGATGAACCCGATGAGATTATTGCGGCTTTGATTGAAATGACAGATTATTTTCACGCTGATTTGGTATTGACCACTGGGGGAACGGAGCTTGCGATTCGTGATATTACTCCAGAAGCGACCCGGCGGGTTATTGAACGGGAAGTTCCAGGCATGGCTGAAGCCATGAGATACAGTGTTATGGGCAAGAATCGTTCTGCCATGCTGTTCCGAGGCGTATGCGGCATTCGCGGACGTACATTGATTGTCAACCTGCCAGGTACACCGAAGGGTGTGCATGAGCATTTGGCGGCCATTATGGACCAGCTTCCGGAAGCATTGTTAATGGTTACGGGTCAGTTCAAGCAATAAGGGTGAAACAGCTATAGTAGCAGGTGTGAATTAAGCAGGAAAAATGATTGGATGTCGGGGTCTCTTTTGTGAATAATGTGGGTTATGTAAGTGGTTACATCTATGGTATGATTGACATAATTCAAAATGAAGCAAAGACATCCATGACCTTATGGCCTAGCGTGTGCATCTTTGAAGCTTGAAACGAGGAGGAATAATATCAATGTTAAGTTCCATTGGACCAACAGGTTTTATTTTGCTGGCCGTTATCGCGTTGCTTTTGTTTGGACCCAACAAGCTTCCGGAATTGGGGCGGGCCGTCGGACGCACTTTCCGTGAATTCAAAGAAGGCGCACGTGAGATTATTGCGGATGATGATTCATCCAGTCGCAAGGAGCAGGAAAAGGCGAAGCCGCTGGCATCTGAAACTGCATCTGCAGACAAGCCTGAGGACAAACGCCTGCCGGAATAACTTTGACGGCAATGAAAGAGAAATCCCTTCCTGCCGGAAGGGTTTTGTATTTTAAGCTGGCAACAATGGGGGGCAGGCATGACGCAGCAGAAGGAAGAAATGACGCTTACAGAACATTTGAGTGAGCTGCGCAAGCGGTTGATTTATGTGTTGAGTATTTTTATTTTGGGGCTGGTGGCAGGCTTTCTGGTGGCGGACCCGGTGTATCAATATCTGACGAAGGCAGAGACCGCTCAGGGCTTTGTACTGCATGCATTCTCGTTCTGGGACGGGATTGGCATCTACATGAAGATTGCTGGTCTGTTCTCACTGGTCATCACGCTGCCGTTTACGGTGTTTCAGCTCTGGAAGTTTGTCAGTCCAGGTCTCAGGCCGCGTGAGCGAAAAGCCACGTTGAAGTATGTACCTTATGTATTTCTGTTATTTCTGATCGGGTTAGCTTTCTCCTATTACGTTGTTTTCCCGATGGCACTTTCTTTTACTTCATCGATTACGGAAAAAATGGGGCTTGTCGAGACTTACGGAATGAAGCAGTATTTCAGTTTTTTGTTTGGCATTGTACTGCCGGTATCCCTGTTGTTCGAACTTCCGTTAATCATTATGTTCCTGACAGGACTGCGCATATTGAATCCCATCCGGCTTCGCAAAATGCGCAGAGTCGCTTATTTTGTCCTGATTTTCATTGCGGTTGTGGTTACACCGCCTGACTTTATTTCCGATTTTCTTGTGATGATTCCTTTGCTCCTGTTATATGAGATCAGTGTGTTTCTGTCTGGCTTTGTGTATCGCAAACAGCTTGCAGCTGATGCAGAGGCTGAATCCCGTTACATCCGTGCCGAGGATAAGCAGAGCGCAGTATAACAAGAGAGATCCATCTGATTGTTATGACTATGATAATCTTGTATGGTGCCCATCCCGGGATAAGGAGACCAGTTCTTACCCGGGAACTAAAGGGAGACAAGCTTTTACGGTTATATATTCTGATGGACGGGACAGGCAGGCATATTATGTTCAACAATGGATACAATGGAAAAGGGCTGCCTGAGAACGATGCAGGAGGACTTACGGATTCTGTGGAATAAGTTAATGAGGTATTATGGCATTTACGCAGGCCAATCGGGAGTTTTTTGGCTGGGTTGGTGTAAATACAACGTAAAATCTCGCAGGAATTCATGAAAAGGACTTGAAATCATGCTTCAAGTTGAAGTATCATAAAGTTGGTTGTTAGCACTGAACACTGTCGAGTGCTAATACATATGGCTACAACCTACAATGTAACGTTATATAATTTCAAAAGGAGGCTATTTTTCATGATCAGACCTTTAGGTGAACGCGTATTGGTAGAACCACTGGAGCAAGAGCAAACAACTTCTTTCGGGATCGTACTGCCGGACTCCGCTAAAGAAAAACCGCAAGAGGGTAAAATTATTGCTGTTGGCGCAGGAGTATTGAAAGACGGAGTACGTGTAGCTCTGGAAGTGAAAGAAGGAGATCGCGTTATTTTCTCCAAATATGCCGGTACAGAAATCAAGTTCGAAGGTAAAGAATATTTGATTATGAAAGAAAGCGATATTCACGCGATTCTCGACTAATTCAAATTTTAATCGGTTAACCGAACCATATAGCAACACCATTTTACACAATATACTAGGGAGGTTTTCTTACCATGGCTAAAGACATTAAATTCAGTGAAGACGCTCGTCGTTCCATGCTTCGTGGTGTGGACGCATTGGCTAATGCAGTTAAAGTAACACTCGGTCCTAAAGGCCGTAACGTGGTTCTGGAGAAAAAATTCGGAAGCCCGCTCATCACGAATGACGGTGTAACGATTGCTAAAGAAATCGAACTGGAAGATGCATTCGAGAACATGGGTGCACAACTGGTTAAAGAAGTAGCAACCAAAACAAATGATGTTGCCGGTGACGGTACAACAACTGCAACTGTATTGGCTCAAGCGCTGATCACAGAAGGTTTGAAAAACGTAACTGCAGGCGCTAGCCCAATCGGTATCCGTAAAGGGATCGACAAAGCGGTTAAAGCTGCTGTAGCTGAACTGCAATCCATCTCCAAACCAGTTGAAACCAAACAATCCATCGCACAAGTTGCGGCGATCTCTGCAGCTGACGAAGAAGTAGGCGAACTGATCGCTGAAGCTATGGAAAAAGTGGGTAAAGACGGCGTTATCACTGTTGAAGAATCCCGTGGATTCGCTACAGAGCTGGAAGTGGTTGAAGGTATGCAATTCGACCGCGGTTACATCTCTCCATACATGATCACGGATACGGACAAAATGGAAGCTGTTTTGGACAACCCGTACATCCTGATCACAGACAAAAAAATCTCCAACACGCAAGAAATCTTGCCATTGCTTGAAAAAATCGTTCAACAAGGCAAACCGCTTGTATTGATCGCTGAAGATATCGAAGGCGAAGCACTGGCGATGCTGGTTGTGAACAAATTGCGTGGTACATTCAACGCTGTAGCTGTTAAAGCTCCAGGATTCGGTGACCGTCGTAAAGCAATGCTGCAAGATATCGCTGCCCTCACTGGTGGCCAATTGATCACGGAAGAACTGGGTCTAGACCTGAAATCCGCTGTTGTGGAACAACTGGGTACAGCTCGTCAGATCCGTGTAACGAAAGAAAACACAATCATCGTTGACGGTGCTGGTAACAAATCCGATATCGATGCACGTGTTAGCCAAATCCGTACACAACTGGAAGAAACAACTTCCGAGTTCGACAAAGAGAAACTGCAAGAGCGTCTGGCTAAATTGTCCGGCGGTGTAGCAGTAATCAAAGTTGGTGCGGCTACTGAAACAGAATTGAAAGAACGCAAACTTCGCATCGAAGATGCCCTGAACGCAACTCGCGCTGCGGTTGAAGAAGGTATCGTATCCGGTGGTGGTACAGCGCTCATGAACGTATACAACGCGGTTGCAGGCGTAGCCCTGTCCGGTGACGAGCAAACAGGCGTAAACATCGTCCTGCGCGCTTTGGAAGCACCAATCCGTACAATCGCAGCTAACGCTGGCGAAGAAGGTTCCGTAATCGTGGAACGTCTGAAAAAAGAACAAACTGGCGTAGGCTTCAACGCTGCGACTGGCGAGTGGGTTAATATGATCGAAGCGGGTATCGTTGACCCTGCCAAAGTAACACGTTATGCATTGCAAAACGCTGCTTCCGTAGCAGCAATGTTCCTGACTACTGAAGCGGTTATCGCTGACAAACCAGAACCTGCAGGCGCTGCTGGCGTTCCTGACATGGGCGGTATGGGTGGAATGGGCGGCATGATGTAATAAAGGTGTAAAAACCTTTTGTAATGCCGATAGATGAAGGCTCCCGAAAGGGAGCCTTTTTTCATTTACTAAGATCGAGGGAGGAAATCATTTGAGAAAGGGTACGAAGTGGACATTGTGGATTCTGGGCTTGATGCTCGCTGCAATTTTTATCAACTTCTATATGAATCTATATAGCTTTGCTTATGCGCTGATTACCGTGCTTTTACTTGTATTTATGGGATGGGGGTTCTTAGCCAAGTTAAAGAACGACGTTCGACAGCATGAAGATCATCATAGAAGAGAGCATCAAACTGCGATTGATGACATCGATCAATACACCAGGTAAAACTAACCAGCATATCAGGAATAGCATTAAAGATACGTTACAAGCAAACTAGGATTAAATGAGTAAAGGCTCCCGTGAGGGAGTCTTTTTAATTTTGATTAGTATGATGATAGTCTCTTCTATTGCTAAATAGACAGTAGTTAAGTAAAATAAACATATGAATAATTGCTCATATATTAATACATAAGCGATATTGGAGATGATACATATGTATGATGTATTAGTTATCGGGGCTGGGCAAGCAGGCTTGGCGGCAGGTTACTATCTTCAACAGTCGGGGTTAACCTTTTTAATCGTTGACGCTGTCTCATCTGTCGGGGAATCTTGGCGTAAACGGTACGACTCCTTGCGTCTTTTTACCCCACGAATGTATGACGGATTACCCGGAATGCCTCTTAGTGGAAATAAAAATAGCCTGCCAAGCAAGGATGAAATTGCAGATTATTTTGAAAACTATGCTAAACAAATGGAGCTTCCAATAAAGTTAAACTGTTCAATCTCTCGTCTCTCGAAACGAGATGAGATGTTCTATGCTGAAACCAATGATGGAATGATAGAAGCGCGCAATATTATCGTTGCGACGGGACCTTTCCAGACCAAGAATGTTCCTCATTTTGCGACATCATTATCCGAGAATGTAATTCAACTTCATTCATCAGAGTATAAAAACCGCTCTCAATTGCTTCCTGGAACAACAGTAGTCGTAGGCGGAGGGAATTCAGGCGCCCAAATTGCTGTAGAGTTAGCATCAGATGATAGACAAACCGTATACATATCCATAGCTCGAAATATAACATTTAGACCTTTGCATATCATGAAACGAAGTATATTCTGGTATTTCGAAAAGCTCGGAGTATTACGTGCAAGTGCAGATCGTATGGTCGGAAAATGGTTACGAAATCAGCCTGAGTACGTATATGGCTATGAGTTAAAAGAGTTGATCACTAAAGGGAAAGTTAACAAGCGTCCACGTGCTATAAATGCAATAGATAACCGCATCCTATATGAGGATGGGAGTGAGGCACCAATAGACAATATTATCTGGGCTACTGGGTTTAAACGAAATGATGATTGGATTGATATCGCTACTGCTTTTGATTCCCAAGGTGAAATTTTACACGAGAGAGGAGTATCACCGGTTGCTGGACTATATTTTGTAGGGCTGCCTTGGCAAACATCACGAGGTTCAGCACTGTTGGGATGGGTTAAATACGATGCTCAGAGAATCGTTAATCATGTGATTCAAAGGTAAGACACATCATTGAGTAACTCTCGCATTATGGAGGTGTTCATTATTACTGAACTATCCAAACAGTACATATCACACGTTAGGCCGTTCCTTCATGGAGCGGCCTCTTTACACATTGGGTCTTATTTCGCAACAGTTATTTCAAAAGTAGAGTGATCATGATCCTGTATGCTGAAGCGATATTCAAATCCATTTCGAACCTTCGCTCCATCAAAATTACTCTGACTTACATCGCGATCCAATATGCCGATATCCTGAATCACGTCTTGCGCATCATTATACGTGTACTCGTTATTGGTTGTCAGAATAAGTGTAGCGATAGCAGTCAAAAAGATTCCACCCGTTGGTTCGCTGACATCACCATTCTCGTACAACCTGACTTCTTGTACTTTTTGATCCAAATTTAATGTACCAACCAATCGTAATTCATCATTGAATACATACTCGAAAGTGCCGGTTCCCTGCTCTGAAGAGTCTTTCATATTCAAGCGGGTAATACTCAAACCATTCAGTCGGTATTTGCCCACGGCGGCATTAAACTTGTTTTTGAATTCCTCCGTTGTCATATGGAAGCCAGAGGCATTCGTTTGAGTTAGAGGTGCGTGATCTTCCTCTGTTGTATCAGCGCCAGATCCGTGTTTCTCCGTGTGGTCTGTCCCAGATAATTGCGGAGGATTTGAAGGTAAAGTCAACATGCCATACATTCCTATCGAAGCAATTGCAAAACATGTCACCGTTAGAATCACATGCCTTATTGGTATCCGGTTATGTTTTCGTATGGATAAGACCATCAAAACAATAAATACGAAGAAAGCCATAAAGCCTAGGATGAATAGTATTGTAAACAGATATTGCAAATTCTCACCTCGTAATGCATCGTTATTTCGTACTCTCATTATAATGTTCCTTCGAGAAACTTTAAACCTGTACTCGTCTCTTTAAAAAATATGAACAGTGGAGCGAGCAGACGAAAAAGATGACCCCTGTGCAGTACAGGAATCATCTCTTAAGTGTGGTCTAATCCCCCTGTTAAGAGGCGTTTGGTTTGTTAGCCCTCAATCGGTATTTAGTCAGGCATAATCCAGACGATTTCGGCAATGCGCACGAAGAATTTTCTATTTCTTTCCTCTAGTACAACATGGTCATGTTTAACAGCGACCACACATCCATCCAGTCTACCGCGAGTCGTTTCCAGGATAACCACTTTTCCCACCAGGGACATCAGACTTTCGACTACGCAATGATCCACTGGATGAACAACAATGTTATGGGGCATATGGGGCACATAATGTGAGTTAGCCATTGGATGCATCATTTGATACTTATTCAAGAAAAAACCTCCCAAATCATTTATACGGCATCCTATGCGATTGCCCACGCGAACGACTGGGCGTTTGACCAAAGTATATACTTTTGGAAAATCCGAATGAGGTATTATGTTTGTCAGCCAATCGCAGAGGGTCAAGTTTACAGTGAAATGAATGAAGCACTGCCGGCGTTTTAGCCAGCAGTGCTATTTTTTCTTATCATCACTTGGACTTAACCCAGCAAGGAAAGTGTGACTCGAATCGAGTTTTCTATAAATGAACGATTGGGACGGGACTTCATGAAAACGGTCAGTCCAATTAGGGATACAATAAGTGCTTGCGCGACAGCCTTAGCGTCCAGGGAGGGGTTAAGTTCCCCTGATCGCATTCCCCGCTCGATATTTTCCTGAAAGATGACCGACAGGTACATCTGATGTTCCCGGGTGAGAATTTCAAATTTCTCATCATGGGGTGCAAGCTCAACCATCGTATTGATGCAAAAGCATCCACGACTGAGTCGCTCTGCGTTGTATTCTTCGTCCACGATTTCTGCAAAAAAAGTACGAAAGGCCTCTTTAACCGATGTAATACCCGCCAGTCTGGTTCGCATCTCTGCGGCACGAGCCATCGTGTATTTCCGTAGCGAAGTTTCGAACAGTTCTCTTTTATCTCCAAAAGTGGAATATATACTGGGTCTTTGGATGCCCATTCTTGAAGTCAGATCACTTAATGAAGTGGCTTCATATCCTTTTTCCCAAAAAAGCTGCATCGCTGCATCCAGCACTTTCTCTTCGTCAAATTCGCGAGTTCTCGCCATAATAAATACTCCTTGTTACTTATATTTTCTAAAGTATAGATTTTTTTGTATTGGATCATATAGATCGTGTTTTGCTAATTATATTTCGTACTCATCAGTATGATATATAATATATAACTCTCAATAATTTGTCAAACCAACGTCTTTTTGAGGATGTATTTAAGAAATGAGATACATTTTTAATCAAAATAAATAGATTGACAGTAAGAGAAACACTGAGATATATTAACTACCTAAATAACATACCGATCGGTAATTTATTTTACGAGTAGTGATAGTCCAATTTTGAATAAGGAGAAATCAGTTATGGAAATAGGAATTACTTCGTTTGTGGAGACAACACCCGATCTTCGGACAGGTGAGGTCATAAGTCACGCACAGCGATTGCGTGAAGTGGTGGAAGAAATCGTGCTTGCCGATCAGGTGGGGTTGGATGTATTTGGCGTAGGAGAACATCATCGTAAAGATTATGCGGCTTCTTCCCCTGCGATGGTGCTGTCCGCAGCTGCATCCCTGACCAAGCGTATTCGGCTGACTAGTGCAGTAACGGTACTTTCGTCCGCTGACCCGGTACGTGTGTTTCAGGATTTTGCCACACTGGATGGCATTTCGAATGGACGTGCGGAGATTATGGCAGGGCGGGGTTCCTTTACCGAATCATTCCCTTTGTTTGGATATGAGCTAGGTGAGTATGATGAGCTGTTCGATGAACATCTGGAACTGCTGCTTAACCTGCAAAAGTCCGAAATAGTCAACTGGCGAGGTGGGCACAGACCTGCAATACATAATCTGGGCGTATATCCACGGCCTGTGCAGAGCCCTTTGCCCATATGGATTGGCAGCGGGGGCAATCAGGAATCGGTGGTGCGTGCAGGATTGCTGGGGCTTCCGTTGACGTTGGCTATTATTGGCGGGAGCCCGGAAAGGAATTTTGGCCCCCTTGTACAGTTGTACAAGCAGGCAGCGGCACATGCCGGACATGACGCTTCGAAGCTTACTGTAGGGTCGCATTCGCTCGGATTTGTGGCTGAAAATACAGAACTGGCGGCTGATCTGTTCTTTCCTTCTACCCAGGCGGGCATGAACAAAATTGGCAAGGAACGCGGATGGGGACATTACAGTCGTGCCAGTTTTGATGCTGCACGTAGCCATGAGGGTGCTTTGTACGTAGGTGATCCAGAGACGGTTGCCCGGAAAATCATTCACCTTCGCAAGAATTTGGGCATTACACGTTTCATGATGTACGTACCGATTGCCACGATGCCACATGATCAGGTGATGAGAGCGATTGAATTGCTCGGAACAGAGGTGGCACCTCGAGTGCGGACAGAGTTGGCTGAGTGGGAAGCTGAGAATGGACAAAGAGCATAAAGAACATACACTGAAGGAGGAATTGCATATGAGTTTTGTAGATCGGGTGGTACCTGAATTAAGAGATGCATTGACCCAGTTTCCGGGCTTTAATTTGAAGGGGGGATTGCAGGTTAGCCGGGCGATGCTCGTGAACCCACCAATTGTGAAATCGAACGACGTACGCACCACAAATCGAATTATTGCTGGGGCAGCAGGAAACATGTTGGTCAAACTATATGAACCGTCTGAGCGTACTGGAGATAAGCTGCCGGCGATGCTGTGGATTCATGGAGGAGGTTATGTGCTGGGACATCCGGATATGGATGATGCGTTATGTGAGCGCTTTGTACAAGCGGCTCACTGTGTAGTCGTATCGGTTGATTATCGCCTGGCTCCTGAGCATCCTTATCCAGCTGCCCTTCATGACTGCTATGCAGGTCTGGTATGGATGACGGACGAAACAGAGTCGCTCGGTATTGATCTTAGCCGGGTCGCAATTGCGGGAGCAAGCGGAGGTGGAGGACTGACTGCAGCACTTGCACAAATGGTCCGCGATAAAGGTGGGCCGAGCCTGATCTTCCAAATGCCGCTGTACCCGATGCTGGACGATCGGAATATTTCGGCTTCGAGCCACGAAATTACGGAACAAAATGCCACATGGAATCGGACGAATAACCTGGAGGCATGGAGTATGTACCTTGGAGGAGAGATGGAGGGATTGGGGGAGAACGAAGAACACAACATGCCTTCTTACGCTGTCCCAGCAAGAACTGAAAATCTGGCAGGGCTACCCCCATTGTATACGTGTATTGGCCAGCTTGATCTGTTTCGAGATGAAACTATTGAATATGTGACACGTCTTGCGGCAGCGGGAGTGGATGTCGAAATGCACCTGTATCCCGGTGCTTATCACTGCTTCGAAGTATTTGTGCCTGATGCGGAAGTTAGTCAGCGGGCTTGTCAGGATTATATCCGTGCCATGGCTAGAGCACTTAATCCTTCATGGGAGCAATAAATGTCTCCGGTGTTGCCCATAAAAATTGATGTTCTTTTCATCTTCATTTCAGATTCCGTTAAGGTAACAGGGGTAAGATAAGTCTTGTAAACCCCTTCTCGTGTTAAATAGATGTGTGACTAGCCCCGTCGGATCGTCCGGCGGGGTACTTTTTTTCTTCATTTCATCGGTTGATGGTATGATAGATAAATACATAAATGCTAGTAACGGAGGGATGGTTCGTGGACCCCAGCCTGCATCCGCTGTTCAGACCCATTCAGATGAATGGGTCAGATCGGAACACGTATTATATTGAACAAATACCTTCTATTTCCCTAATGGCTCATGTAGCCTGTTATTGGGAATCCGGTTCTATTCCGCACACAGGAGAGCGAGATCAGGAACCTATATCAGTGCCCGCTCGGGTATTACCGGATGGCTGCACGGACATGCTGATTACATACGACTCGGTCCGTTCGGCTCATTCCTATGCATACTGTGGCAATTATTCGCATCCATTTGCTGTGTCCGAGGCATCCGATGTAAGTCCTTCCGCAGATTACACATTTGGCGTACGTTTTTTTCCGGGTGGGGCGTACGTCTTTCATGGTTTGCCATTGGAAGGATTTACGGACATGCGAATTCCGCTTGAGGAATGTTGGCCAGTCAGGTTAAGTGAGCTTCAGGAGCGGATAGCTGGAACAAGAACCTTTGAAGAACGGGTACAGGTTATGAATGCCTATCTGAGTCCACTATCCGTGCAAACCAATACATACGAGAATGATTTGATGAAAAATGCATTGCATCGCATCTTTATCGATGGGGGACGTATGAGCGTCAGTGAGCTGGCCATGCGTGAAGTTGTTAGCGAACGCCAGCTGAATCGGAAGTTTGCAGAATGGATCGGAATCAGTCCGAAGCGATTCAGTGAGGTGGTTCGTTTTCACCGCGTCCTGGGCAGTATCCATCAGGGGCATACGGCGGATGGGGCAGCGCTGGCCCTGAATCATGGTTTTTTTGACCAAGCCCACTTGATTCGTCAATTCCGCAAGTTTTATGGAGAAACTCCGCTGACCGCTGCCAAAGAACATCAACAAAGGTTGTCCGATTTGTACAATAAGTCGGTTGCCCCTTCAGATATACTGAGATCGTGAGAATAATAGTAAAGGAGATATCATATATGAATGGAACATTGCAAATTCGGGATCATCTGCTCAATGAATTGGAGACGGGAGTACGTACGGGGGTGAGTCTGATCCGCCTGATCCGTCCAGAGGATTGGGCGTACCGCCCGCAGGACAATATGCGTTCACTGGTGGAACTGGTCCATCATTTTATTCAAATCACGGCATCGGACCTTGCCATTATGCAGGAGAAGAGCGAAGCCGAGGTTGGTGTGGTAGAGAATATCCTGTCAGGGATCGAGGATATTGAAAAACTGGAGGCAACACTTTGGGGCAATTTGGAAGCCTACAAAGCTTATATTGTATCACTCAGCGAAGAAGATCTGTTGAACCGCTCAACCAAAGCTTTTTATATGGAGCACGGTCATTTGCAGGCTCAATGGCAGATTGAAACGCTAACTCACGTATTCCATCACCGTTCACAGTTGTATAATTACCTCAAACAACAGGGGCATGAGTTGAACTTTTTCATGCTGTATGCTTAAAAATCTTAGAATATGAGTTTTGTGTAATTAGCTCCGCCTAA